>JAJYHY010000006.1 GCA_021784555.1 bacterium | reverse complement strand
TCTAGCCAGGCTCAAGGCCAACGACCAGGTCCTTTGGCGCTATGTGAATGCCCAAGGCGAACCGATCGAAGCCGCCAACCCTAACGGTTCACTGGAGAATATCGCCGGGGTTTGCAATGAGGCCCGCAATGTGGCCGGCTTAATGCCCCACCCGGAGGACGCCTGCGAACCGCTGCTGGGCAGCGCGGATGGGATGCTCATTTTTGAGAGTGTGATTCACGCGCTGGAGAACCGTTATGCGATACACCATCATTCTTGAACGAGGCGAGAAGAATTTCAGTGCATACGCCGCGGATTTTCCCGGCTGTGTTGCGGCTGGAGAGACGGAGTCAGAGACCATCGGCTTGATGAAAGAGGCGCTCCGGATACACATCCAAGATATGCGAGAACGCGGCGAGCCAATCCCGCCACCGAGTGAGGTATTCGAGGTCGAGGTGGCTGCTTAACCTCGGCTCAGGGGAAACAAGCCCATATCGGCACAGCGCGCTTTTCGGAACATGCCCTCGCCATTCGCCAAGAAGAATCTCTGATGACAAACGCCAGAACAAGAACAAGAGCAAGAGCCTTAGCCTTTCCCAAGAATCTCTGATGACAAACCCTCCCATTACACCCGAATTAGTCCGCCAGCACAACCTCACACCCGAGGAATACGAAAAGCTCAAGGCAATTCTCGGGCGCGAGCCGACCTACACCGAACTGGGCATTTTCTCGGTGATGTGGAGCGAACATTGTTCCTACAAAAACAGCCGTCCCCTGCTTCGGACATTTCCCACGAAATCGCCGCGGGTGCTGGTAGGGGCCGGGGAAGAGAACGCCGGCATTATCGACATCGGGGACGGGCTGGCGGTGGCCTTCAAGATCGAGTCCCACAATCATCCCAGCGCGGTCGAACCGTTCCAAGGCGCGGCCACCGGAGTGGGCGGCATCATACGCGACATCTTCACCATGGGCGCGCGACCAATCTGTTCGCTGAATTCGCTGAGATTCGGGCCGATCTCGGAGGAAACCGCCGGCATCGCCGGAGGTCAGAGCTCGGAGGCCGGAGGTCAGCCAGCGGGTCACGCGGGTGCCGGGCAGCGGAATGGGGCGGCCCAGGTGGAAAATAATCGGCGCCTGTTCAGCGGTGTGGTGGCGGGCATCGCGCATTACGGCAACTGTTTCGGCATCCCAACCGTTGGAGGCGAGGTCTATTTCGATAAGTGTTACGAGGGCAATCCGCTGGTGAACGCCTTCTGCCTTGGAGTCTTGAGGCATGACCAGATTGTCCGTGGCGCCGCCCGGGGGGTGGGTAACCCGGTCTTTTATGTCGGCCCGGCTACAGGGCGAGACGGATTGGCCGGGGCGGCATTTGCCTCGCAGGACCTGACCGAGGAATCGGCTGAGCAACAGCGCGGGGCGGTGCAGGTGGGAGACCCGTTCATGGAGAAGCTGGTCTGTGAGGCCTGCCTTGAGTTACTTGCCACGGGGGCGGTGGCCGGCATCCAGGACATGGGCGCCGCGGGATTGACCTGTTCGACCTGCGAAACTGCCGCGCGGGCACAGACCGGAATAGAGATTGACTTGGCCAAGGTCCCGCAACGGGCCCCGAACATGACACCCTACGAGATCATGCTCAGCGAATCTCAGGAGCGGATGCTCATCATCGTCCATAAAGGCCGCGAGGACGAGGTCAAACGCATCTTTGACAAATGGGATTTACCCTGGGCGGAAATCGGCCGCGTCACTGACACTGGGCGGATGGTGGTGCGCAACGGGGCGGAGACCGTGGCGGCTATCCCGGCGAAAAAACTGGCGGATGAGGCGCCGGTGTACGAACGCGAGGCGCGGGAACCGGAGCGGTTTGCGGCGCTGGGCGCTTTCACGTTGTCGAACGTTGCCGATACGCAGGAGGCGGCGTGCGCGCTGAAACTCCTGCTTGAATGGCCCTCGATTGCCTCCAAAAACTGGGTCTATCGCCAATACGACCACCTCGTGCGCGACGCCACTATCGTTTCTCCAGGCTCAGACGCCGCCGTGCTCCGGATTCGCTCCGACTCCTTGGCACCGACTCCCGATGCGAGTTCCGGCACCGCTCCCACTGGGCGCCTGGTTGAGAAATACATCGCCCTGACGGTGGATGGAAACTCGCGCTACGTCTATCTGGACCCTTATGAAGGAGGCAGGATCGCCGTGGCTGAGGCGGCCCGGAACCTGGCCTGCGCAGGCGCGGTTCCCTTGGGGACAACAGACAATTTGAATTTTGGCAATCCGCACAATCCGGAGATTTTCTGGGAGTTGCGTGAGGCGGTTCGCGGCGTAGCGGACGCATGCCGCGCCTTTAATGCGCCGGTAACCGGGGGTAATGTTAGTCTTTACAACCAGAGTCCAAACGGCCCCATTAACCCATCACCGACAGTGGCGATGGTCGGTCTGGTAGAGAAGCCGGAGCACATCACGACCCAATGGTTCAAGGACGAAGGGGACGCCATCCTGCTGCTGGGCGATATTGTCGATTGGGCCGACCCCTTGCAGGGGCTGGGTGGCTCGGCCTATTTGCAACGGATTCATGGGCTAAAGAACGGCCGGCCGCCTCGGTGCAGTCTTGAGAAGGAAAAGGACGTTCATCTGGCCCTGCGCGCCTTGATCTTTTCCGGCGTCGTCAAAAGCGCCCACGATTGCAGCGAGGGTGGACTGGCGGTGGCCTTGGCGGAAAGCTGCATCTCGCATCAAGTTGCGCGTGAGACCCCGCGCCTGGTGGGAGCCCAGATCGACCTGGACGCCGCGCTCAAATCGCTCGAACGCCAGACCACCGGCTCGGAAGCTGCGGCCCAGCCCCGGCCTCGCCTGCGGTTGGATGCCCTGCTTTTTGGCGAAACCCAGGGACGCATCATCATTTCGGTCGCCCCGCTCAGCGCCGTAAAGGTGCTGGCCCAAGCTAAGCTCTTGGGAGTCAGCGCGATGCGACTTGGGACGGCAGGCGGTCACACCTTGCAGATCCGGGCTGGAGGCGGCGTTTCGGAGTGCAAGGTCGATGAGTTGCACGACCTTTGGTGGAATTCCATCGCCCGCACGATGCAGTAAGCGGACAAAGAGAATTGCCGGGTAAATAGATTGCCTCCCCGGCTCCGTCAGATTAGATTTGGCGGGCTGGGTTCAGAGACTCCAGCAAGACTGTCTCGTACGGGCTGTGGCCTGATTTGATGCACTACCCCAAACATTATTGCGGCGTCTTTGGCGTTTTCGGTCATCCGAATGCCGCCCTGCTGACCTATTACGGACTCTACGCCTTGCAGCACCGGGGGCAGGAGAGCGCGGGAATCGTGGCCTGCAAGAACGGGGAGTTTCGCACCCACAAGGGGATGGGCTTAGTCTCGCAGGTTTTCGACGGAGAAATCCTGAATCGGTTGCCCGGCAACATGGCGGTGGGCCATACCCGCTACTCGACCACCGGCTCTTCCCACGCCATCAACGCCCAACCCTTGACGGTCAACTGCGCGCGCGGTCAAATCGCCATCGCCCATAACGGCAACCTGACCAACGCCGGCCGGTTGCGCGATGAGTTGGAGGCCAAAGGCTCCATCTTCCAGACTACCGTCGATAGCGAGATCATCCTGCATCTCATGGCCCAGCCGAGCCAGAACGGCAATGGCAGCAACCTCATTCAAAGCATCCGCCGCATCGAAGGCGCCTATTCCCTGGTCATCATGACCGAGAAGGAGCTCATCGGGGTTCGTGACCCGCATGGATTTCGTCCGCTGTGCCTGGGCAAGCTGGACGGGGCGTGGGTGCTGGCCAGCGAGACGTGCGCCTTGGACCTGATTCATGCCAAATTCGTGCGGGAGGTGAAGCCGGGCGAAATCGTGGCCATCAGCGAGCAAGGGGTGAACAGCACGCAGGCCTTTCCCGAACAGGAACGCCGGGCCTTCTGCATCTTCGAATACATCTATTTCGCCCGGCCTGATAGCACCATTGCCGACCGCAGCGTCTATAAGGTCCGAGTCGAATTGGGCAAAGAACTCGCCCGCGAATATCCCATCGACGCCGACATCGTGGTGCCGGTTCCTGACAGCGGCAACTGCGCCGCGCTGGGCTATTCCCTGGAGTCGGGGATCCCTTTCGAGATGGCGTTCGTCCGGAATCACTACATTGGCCGCAGCTTTCTCCAGCCCTCCCAACTAATTCGCGACTTCAACGTCCGGGTGAAGCTCAACCTGATCGAGGAACTGGTGAAGGACAAGCGCGTCATTGTGGTCGATGACTCGATCGTGCGCGGCACCACTTGTAAGGCGCGGGTCAATAATCTCAAGGAAGCCGGGGCCAAGGAAGTCCACGTGCTGGTAAGCTGCCCGCCGCACATGAACCCATGCGTCTATGGCATCGACTTCCCCGACCGCAGCAAGTTGATGGCCGCCAAATACTCGCTTGAACAGATTCGCCGGTACGTCAACGCGGATTCAGTGCATTACCTCTCTCAGGAGGGGATGGTCCGGGCGACCGGCCTTCCCAGAAACTCCTTCTGCATGGCCTGTTACGACGGGGATTACCCCGTTCCCTACGACCCCGGAGTGGACAAGCTTTGCATCGAACGCCGGAATGGCCGCCACGCCAGTTTCAGCGAGGCGCTCGCCAAGGAAAACGCCCAGATCAAGCTGCTGTAATCCACGGTCTGGCACGGAGGTGAGTCCGCCCGGCCTGGACCGCAGCAGTCCTCTGGCGCGTTCACCCTTCGCCGCGCACCACTGACCGGCGTTTTTGATCGGGCATTTTCGTAGATACAATGCGGCACTGTCGGACTACACTCAGAATGCGATGAGAATAGATAGGCTAACGATCGAGAACTTTAAGGGATTCGCCTCTCGCGAGCTTGAATTTCCCCGCAACCGGGACGCGCCGCCGAACCAACGAGGTTCATTTCACTTGCTGATCGGGGACAACGGATCGGGGAAAACGAGCGCCTTGGACGCCCTGGCGGTGGCGGTGGCGCTTTGGCACAAGGGTGCCCCCGGGAGCGGATGGCGCAACATTTTGAAGGAGGAAGCCAGGCTTAATCCAGTCAACGCGGGAGATCGCACTTTCTGGAAACCCGCCCTGCCAGTAAGGATCACCGCCCAGGGCCGCATTGGAGACACAGACGGCCTGAGCTGGACCCGGATGATTCGCAGGGGCGGAACACGCACAACGAACGCGGAAGCGCGGGAAGCCGAAGCCGCAATCTTTCATCTGCTGGCGGAAGCCGAAGCGCATCGAGCGCCCCTGCCGGTACTCGCGTACTATGGAGCGGGCCGCGTCTGGCTGCCCACAAACAAAAGACCTCCCAGCCCAACTGCCCGACGCAGGGCACAGCAGTTCGACGCCTACAGGAACTGCCTCGACACACGGATCCGCGACCGGGACACAAACGAATGGTTTCTGTTCGAAACCGCTGCTGCGCTGGAGAGGGGTACGCAAAGGCCAGGCTTCCGGGCGGTCCAGCGAGCCGTCCTGGATTGCATCCCAGGGGCGGACGGCATCCGATACGACAGCGACTTGAAGGAGATCGTTCTCTCGATCTCCGGAGCCCAGCAGCCCTTTTACAATCTCAGCGCCGGCCAACGCATGATGTTGGCGCTGGTCGCAGACATCGCCATCAAGGCGATCACTCTGAATTCCTATCTACTTGGCCCCGGTCATCCTGGCGCGAATGACCCCTCTCAGGTGCTAATGCTCTCTCCCGGCGTTGTCCTGATAGACGAACTTGACGTCCACTTGCATCCAAGATGGCAACGCCGTGTGGTTGAGGACCTGCGACGTACTTTCCCCAACATTCAGTTCGTTGCCACGACTCACTCGCCCTTCGTTGTCCAGTCGTTACGTCCAGGCGAGTTGGTCATGCTTGAGGGCCAGCCGGTGCCGAATTTAGACAATCTTGGTATAGAAGAAATCGCCGGGGGACTCATGGGTGTTCAGCGGCCCGAGGTAGGCCACCGATACCAGAACATGGTCGCAGCCGCCAAGGAATATCTCGAGACCTTGGACGAGGCGGCGAAAGCGCCAGAGGACAAGCTGCGGGAGTACGAGGAGAGGCTCGCTGCGGGAGTGGCCCCCTATGCCGATAATCTGGCGTTCCAGGCATTCCTGGAAATCAAACGCCAGGCAGTCCTGGGGCGCCGCAGCCGCAGAGACGGGGAGCAAGCGTCGGGTGGCCAACTTACGCAGCAAGCCTGACCATGCGCCCAATCACCCGTGGCCCAAGCCCGCAGCAGCAGGATTTCGCCGACTACCGTGACGCCTTTCCGGACCTTGTCGCCCGGTTGGAACCATCCTGCTCCTTCTGCGAGCGCCGCATCGCAACGCAGCTCGCCGTCGAACACATCCAGCCCAAAGATGAGAACCGCTATCCCGGACTCATGGACAGGTGGGACAATTTTCTCCTCGCCTGCGTTAACTGCAACTCCACTAAGAAAGACAAAGATGTTCGGCTGGAGGCCTTTTTCCTCCCGGACCGTGACAATACTGCTGCGGCTTTCGATTACCGGCCCGACGGGAGAGTTGTTCCTTCCAAAGGCCTGGACCACGCCTGTGTGGCAAGGAAGACGGCCGAGAACACGCTGGCCCTCACAGGGTTGGACAAGGGGCCCGCCCAAATCGCAGACGAAAATGGGAAGATTGTTGCTATTGACCGGTATGCCCAGCGAATGGAGGTCTGGCTCATGGCCGAAAGCACCAGAGGAGATTCGGCCTTTTCTCCCACCGTCGTCATGCGCCGCCAAATCGTGAAAACGGCCCAGGCAACCGGCTTCTTCAGCATCTGGATGCGAGTATTTGAGGACGATACGGTCATGCGCCAGATGCTGATTGAGGGTTATACGGAGGGTGAAACGTTTTACGGCTTTCCAGGTACAGCGAGAGATTGCTTTGACCAGGAGGCGCAGCCGGTAAGTCCCCGGCCGAACTGCGGTCTCCAACGTGGCGGTAAGATTTAAAGGGCAACCAGATCGGCTTCTCCGCCTCTTTTGCGTCTCCGCGCTTTAATCCACAGCCTCTCCGACGGCATCCTCACCTGTCACCTGGCCGAAGCCAGTGCGATGAAGGTGACCAGCCAAAAGCCGCTCCTTCTGCCCCCGGCTGCTGAATCCTAAACAAATCTTCGCCCCTCACGCGTCTTATTGGTAGAACGATGCCGGCTCAAACTGAGCTTGAACGGTTGTACGACGAATACGCCCAGCCCTTGTTCGTCTTCCTCCTGAATTTTACTCGCAATGAGGCCGACACGCGCGACCTGCTGCAGGAGGTGTTCATCAAGCTGGCACGGCAGCCGGATCTGCTGCGCAACGTTCGGGACGAACGGGCATTTCTTTTCCGGCTGGCCCATAATGCCGCCATCGACCTGATGCGCCGCCGCGGCGTTCGTGAAAAGCATCAGGAGCAATGGGCCGCCAAGCCGGTGCCTCTGTTCGCTCCCAGTCCAGACCCGGATGAGGCCGCCTTCCGCGCCGCCTTGACCGAAGCCCTTGCCGAGTTGCCCATCGAGCAACGCCCCGTGGTGCAGCTCAAGCTCTGGGAAGAACTCACCTTCGAGCAGATCGGCCAGGCGCTGGGCATTTCTCCCAATACGGCCGCCAGCCGCTACCGCTACGGATTAAACAAATTGCGCCAGCGGCTGCGTCCTCTTTATGACGAAATCAAGTGAATACTGACGATTTTGAAGAACTTCTTCGCCGGCAAACGCTGCGCCAACTCCCGCCTGAATGGCGTCAGGAAATCCTGGAGGCCACTTCCAGCAAGTGCGCCCGTGTTTTGACCGCGCGCCTGCCTCCGACCTGGCTGGAGACGCTGAATTCGCGGCTTTCGGCCATTTTCTGGCCTTCTCCAAAGGCCTGGGCGGGTTTGGCGGCGGCTTGGGTGGTGGTGTTATCCGTCCAATTTGCCGTCCGCGACCGTCACGCTGGCCCGGTTGCGAAGGTCTCTTCAGCTTCGGCCGAAGTGCAGCAGGCCTTGAAACAGCAGCATGAGCTATTGGTTGAATTGATCGGCGCGCCGTCGCCCGCCAAGGTCGAGCGGCCCAAACCTTCGCCCCGACCGCCGCGCGGCGAAGTCTGGCCCGGCCTGATGGTCGCTTAAGCCGAGCAATCAGAGCTGAATTTTGAGCTGAAAGGCAGTTATGAACCAAGAGAACCGATCACTTAGTGCCGTATGGTCAAGACCGTGGAGGGGGCGTGGTGGAACGCTCGCGTGGACGGCGGCGCTCGCGGCGGGCGCGTTTGCCGTCGTCTTCATCCTGGAACTGTTCTTCGGTCCAGCCAACGCGATCGCCGACAAGGCGACTCTCGCTCTCGTCATAGCCCTTGTCCTTTCCGTGGGCGGAGTGCTGGCACTTCAATTCTTCCTTTGGGTGCGCCATTGGCGCAATTTGCGGCGCGTGCTGTTTGGCTCGGCGGTGCTGGTCACCTTGGTCGCGCTCATCCACGCCGAGGAAGATCTAAGGGGCAAATGGGGCTGGGAGAAATTCAAGAGAGCCTGCGAAGCCAAAGGAGAGCATTTCGATCTCGCCAGCCTCGCGCCGCCAATGGTCCCGGATAATGAGAATTTCGCCATGGCGCCCATCGTCGCCAGCAGTTTCAGAGGGATTATCGATAAGAATGGCGAGCCACTCCAAAAGCAAGACACTAATGTCGTGGACCGCCTGCAGATGCTCGGAGGAGTGTTGGGAGTGGAACCGCCGCCTCACGGTGATTGGCGCGAAGGGAAGCCAACGGACATGCGAGCGTGGCAGGCGTATTTCCGGAAGGCTGATGCGCATACAAACCCGTTCCCGGCTCCGGCCAGGCCGGGGGCGCCGGCCGCCGATGTTCTGTTGGCGTTGAGCCGGTACGATTCGGCCATTGCGGAGCTAAGAGAGGCCGCTAAGCGCCCCTATTCGCGGTTCCCTCTGGCGTATAAGCCAGAGGGCTGGCCGTCGGCCATCCTGCTGCCGCACCTGGCGCCATTGAAGAGCTGCGCCCAGACATTACAATTGCGGGCAGTCGCGGAGCTGGAGGCTGGCCAGTCCCAAAAGGCGCTGGAAGATGTCCGACTGACGCTCCGCCTGGCAGACTCGCTGAGTGGAGAACCATTCCTGATTTCGCAGCTGGTGCGGATGGCGATGGTCGAGGTTGCCATCCAGCCGGTGTGGGAAGGACTGACAGAACACAAATGGACCGAGGAGCAGCTCAGCGTGCTTGAAAAGGAATTCAAACCGGTGGATCTCCTTGCCGACTGCCGAACCGGAATGTATGGCGAGCGTGCGTGCGCCGTCATGAATATCGGTTACGTCCGCAGGACGCGGCCTCTGGCCGCCCGCATCATCCCCAGCGGATGGTTCTACGAGAACGAGCTGACTTGCGCTCGGTTTGAAACTAGGTGGTATCTTCCACTGGCTGACGTGCAAGACCACACGGTTTCACCTGCGGCGGCCGGTCGCGCGGAAGCCGCTCTGCGGGCGGAAATCAGTCACCGGGGCATTTACAACTTTTTCGAGCGGCTTCTGCTGCCCGCACTGGCCAAGGTCGTGATGCGATTCGCTTATGGTCAGGCGGGCGTGGACCTGGCCCGCGTAGCCTGCGCCCTGGAACGGTATCGTCTGGCTCATGGCCAATACCCGGAAATTCTGGAAGCCTTGGCGCCGGCCTTCCTGGACGAAGTGCCGCATGATGTTACGACCGGTCAACCCTTAAAGTACCGGCGCACCGCCGACGGCCAATTCGCCCTCTATTCGATCGGCTGGGACGAGACGGACGATGGGGGCGCAATCGTGATGGGGCAAGGCTCCAGCCCGCACATCGACATTTCGAAGGGGGATTGGGTATGGCCTTCCAAAGGCTCCGGGCGCTTTCGGCGCTAGTCTCTTGAATTCCAAAACACGTTGCGGACAGGTCAACTTTTGCGGCATCTGCGGCGAGGGCGGACCGATTTGCACCTCAGTCGCGCGGAGCGGCATTTTTCATTAGGCATTGGGCATTTGCCATTATTCATTGGCAATGCGAAATGCCCAATGCCTAATGAGAAATGCTCAATGAGACGGGAAGAGCGGTCTGAGGTCTCCCTCGCTAGCTGAGGTAGTGGCCTCACGCTCCCGGCACGGACGCGAAAAGCCGCCGCGACACCCGCCGTGCCGACGGGGCTCGACTTGAGCGGTTTCGCACCGCTCCGCGTAGCTTCAACCTGGGCGGTGTTTCGGGTTAACACCCCAATATACAGCGCGCACCGCGCAAGCCAGAGTCTCTTGTGATGAGGGAGGAGCAGAGCACAGGCATGGCCGCGGAGCCGGCAAGGGACGTGGCAGCTCATCCGGGGGTCATCGTGGCCAAGGACCTGCCGGCGGTCTTCTATGATTATGCCAACCGCGTGTTTGAGGCCCGCGGGAGGGAAACCGAAACCGGGGGCATGCTGGTGGGGGAATTTGCCCAGGCGAATGGCGCCTCCGTCTTTAGCATCCGCGGCCTGATTGAAGCGGGGCCAAACGCGGATTGTTCGCCCGAGAGTGTGCTCTTTGACGCGGACTACCAGGCGCGCACCCTTGGCCTGATTCGCCGGGACAATCCCAATGCCGGGAATATGGGGTGCATTCACGTTCACCCAGACCAGATGGACGTTTGCAGCCAGGGCGATTGGCTGGCCGACGTGGAGGCGGTAAGCGCGTCCGACACCAAGGCGCTGGTCTTTGCCATTGTCACCATCGACAACCCGCGCCCCAGCCCCTTCAGCGTCACCTACCAGAATTTCAAGTTCGATTTCTTCGTTCTCGGCCAGGAGACCGCCTATCAATACCTGCCAGTGCGGCCCGTTGTTAAGGACATCGGCCTGATTCATACAACGGGCGAGCCGCGCGGGGCATTTTCCCCGGTGACCGCCACGGGCGAACAGCGGCACTGGGCCTGGGGCCCCCGGTTGCTCAACGACAAGAGGCGGCTGGTAGCCGAGGTGCGCGCCATGGAGGAGCGCTATGGAGGCAGGGCGGCGCTCCGGCTGGAGGGCAATAATCTTTACTGGGAATATGTCGTGGTCGAGAGCGGACGCCACTTCCCGATCCAGGTGCGCTATCCGCGGCGCTATCCGCTGGAACCGCCGCGCATTGTCAGTCTCCTGCCGTTACCCTGTTCCCCGCACCAGATGCAGGACAACGAGCTGTGCTGGACCAATCGCCTGGGAAAATGCGAGTGGAACCCGGCCAGAGATACCGCGGCCGTCTGCATTACCGCCGCGCATCGGTGGTTTGCCTGTTTGCTGGTCTATCTCACCCTGGGCAAGTGGCCCGATCAGGCCGACGAGGAGCCGCTTTATCCAGTATGAACCAAACCAATCTCACCAGATCGTAATCTCAACATAGAAAGGAAATATGAGAACAGAATGTCCCGAATTCGCGCCCTTGGATCTCGAGCGAGCGACAGAGTTGGAGGAGATCATCAACACTGCCGGGCAGGCAAAACAACCGGTGTTTATCGACCCGGATGAAGAGGGAATCACCAGCCCCGAACCCGAAGACCTGATCTCTCCAAACGAAAACACCAACGGCCTGGTGCGCTATCAGCGCCACTACCGGCCAGGAGCGGCAAGGAGTTAATCCCCGCGCGGCTAGACAGGGCAGCGCGAGAGACCAGGGCGGCGGCAGAGTGCATCAAGCGCGCGCAGCCGCTTTGCAGCCTGGGCGCGCGCCGCGCGGCGTGTGAGGTGAGGCGGGGCGTGTCCTACATCGCAAGCCGCATAAAACGAGGCCGTCGGTGGCGCATCCAGCAGCATTTCCCATTAGGCATTGGGCATTTACCATTATTCATTGGCAATGCCAAATGCGTAATGCCCAATGCTCAATGAGATGGGAAAACCGTCCGAGGTTCGGCCTCGCGGAGACCGGATTCATGAACAGGGATGAGTTTTATCGGCGGATCGCCGATCTGCTCGACACCTGCGGCCTTGAATCAAAGACCGTGGCCGTGATCGGCTTGGGCTCAGGCGGCAGCCGCGTGGCGGCTGAACTGGGCCGGTTAGGCATCCAGTTACTGCTGGTCGAACGACCGGGCGAGTTGCTCGAAGAACACAATATTGTGCGCCATCTTTTGGGCTACCGTTCATTGGGAAAGCCCAAGCTGACCGAGATGGCCGCCTACATTCAGAACCTGAACCCTGGCGCGCGAGTGATCGCCTGGCCCCTGGATGCCGTCGAGCAAGGAAGACGCCTGGGCCGCCTCCTCGAGGAGCGGCGTCCGGACCTCATCGCCGTCTGCACCGACAACGAGCCCAGCAAACATGCCATCAACCAACTGGCGTTGCGCCTGCGCCTGCCGCAAATTGGCGCCGCGGTGTATGACGGCGGAATCGGCGGAGAGGTTTACCGCGCCTCTCCCGGCAAGGCGTGCTATGGGTGCATTGCGGCGCAACTTCAGCTTCGTTACCAGCCTCGCGACTCGAGGCAGGCTCAGAACTACAGCAATCCAAGCGTCGAGGAGGGGCAGGCAACTTGCGCTCTGAGCCTGGATATCGAGCAGATTGCCCTTCTTCAATGCCGGATGGCGCTGGATCTGCTCCTCGGCCAGGAGCACAGCTTGCTCCGTCTGCCGCCCGAGGTGAACCTGTGCGTTTTCGCCAACCGCGTCGTGCCGGGGACCTTTGCCCGGCCACTGCATTGCGAGTTCTTCAGTGTGTCCAAGCGGGCGGATTGCCTGGAATGCGGCGAGGCCCCGGCCCAAGTTGAAGCGGAGGCGGAGCGAATCCTGCGCGGCTTGAAATCTCCCGCGGTAATCTCCCGTTCAGCCCCATGAAGCCCGGTGCTCTGAGCCGAGTAGCGAGCCGAGCGGGACGCTGGGTGCGGCGGCTCTTCCAAACGCAGATCGAGGACATCCATTGCGTCTCGGTGGGGGCGAATCGCTCACTCGCCTTGCCGGGGGCCTTTTTGAACCTGGCGGGCAAGACGGAGATAGCCTTTACCGTGCGCTGGCCGATCCTCGCGGCTCATACCAGGGAGGGCGGAGGTCTTGAACTTGGCCTTTCTAGCCAGTCCGGTGGTTTTCACTGGAGTTTGCCCATCCCCATCCGGAGCCTCCCATTCCAAACCCCGCCGCCGCATGAAGAGGGGGGGTGTCGCCTCCAACAGTTCTCCACCGGATGGACCACGCACGTTCGAGTGCGCTTGCCGCAATGGCTTCTGGCCCGACGAGGCAATGTCGAGTTTCAGATTCGCGACAAAGAGAAGGGACAGGTGCTCAAGCGGCTCTCCCTCAAGGCCGTCGATGAAGGGACGGCTCAGAGGTTGCGCCTGGAAAGCGCGCGGGCCGAGAACCGGCGGACGTGGGTTCAGAGCGGGGGCCACTGGCGTCTCAGCGACGTGGCGGTCGAAACGAGCGATTTCGTTATTCCCGAATTCACCGTGCCCGCGACCGAGTTGAGCGCCGTGCTGCCTCCCCTTGACACCACCCTTAAGCTCACTTTGGAGACCGGCAAGCGGCGGCGGGCGCTGGAGCCGCGACCGGCGACACTTGGCCGGGGCGCCACCCGTATCAAAGGACCGCCTGTTGCCCTCAAGAGCCTCGGATTGAGTTCCCACCCCGGTTCGTACCGCCTCACCGCCTCACTCGGCGGACGAACCGTCGCCACCTTCAACTTTCGGGTCATTACCCAGAGGGCATGGCTGGGGCAGGTCAGAGCCGGCGCCGTGGAAGTGTATGGAGAGACCCTTGATGGCCGGGTGGAGCGCCAGATTGGGGCCCTGCGCTGGGACAAGCACGCCGCCTTTTGGCCCTCCGTCCGCATTGAGAGCGGGATTCCCGCTCCCAATACGCTCTTCAAGTACACCGGGCGCATCCTGCTCGGCGACCGTGTGCTTCAGGAAACCGAATGCTTCACGCGCCTCATCAAGACCTCTCGACGAGTCAGGCTGCCGAAATTCGACCTCGCCAGCCTTGAACCCCGATTCCGGGACGAACACGTCCGCCTGCGCCTCTCGGTCATTCTGGGCGGCCAAGAGAAGGTGTCCTGGCCCATTGTGGTGCTTCCCACCAGCACGATTACGAATTTCGAGGGACAACTAAACTGTGACCCTGCCCATCTTGCCTTTGATCAAAGGGCCTACGAAGAAATCATCAGGAATCTGCGCGCGGCCTCAGGTCGTGAGAGGAGCGGAGCCGCTGGCGAATCTGCCGCCACGAAAGGCCGCTTTGGGCCAGAGCCACAAATCCACCGACCGATAGTGGGGCGTTGAGCACGACAAAGGCCAGCAGCGCAAAGCTGCCGGCCTCCGACCTCGAAACGCCGAAAAACCTCAGTCCGGCCACACAGAACAACTGAAACACCCCGACGCTGGCGGGGGTGCTCGGGATGGAGAGGCCAGTATAAGCTACGACGAAAACCGCCAGAAATGTCCGGACGGAAAACTGAAATCCGTACGCCCAAACGAGCATCAGAAATGCCAGCACAAAGGCGATCAGCTTCAGCACCGAAATCCCCGCCGCCGCCAAAACCATATCTGGCCGCCCAATGCCCCGCATCCCGTCAGCCACCTTGCCCACAAACTCCCCAATCTTCCGCGACACCTTCCAACGCCCCAAGATCGGACGGCATGAACCGTCAGCACGGTTCTTGCGGCGCAGCACTATCCCCGTCACCGCCAGGACGCCTAATACGATACCAACTCCAAGGCCCTCTCCCGTCCGGACAAAGCGCGCCGGTAGCGGAAAGAAAAGGACGGTCAGGCCGATACCCAGCGCCAGCCATAACGAATCGAAGAACCGTTCGACCAGCAACGAAGGCACTACCGAGGCGACGCTCCGGTTCGTCCAACGCGAGGCCAGGTAGAGCCGAATCACGTAGCCGACATGCACCGGCAGCAGGTCATTCGCAAAACGGCCTGCAAAGATCGCTTGGATGGTCTGGACCAGCCTCAGGCGCCCGACCGAGCGCAACAGCAACTGCCATTCCCATCCCGCCAGGAAATAGACCGCCAAATCCAGCCCCACCGCCGGCGCAATCCATTCCCACTCCACCCCCTCAAATGAATGAAGCAATGAACGAAGAGGAATGCCGTGAAAGACCCAGTACAGGCAGCCGGCAGCTATGCCGTAGCTCAAGACCACCCATAGCCATTGCCTGGCCGCTGAGCGGGGTTTCTCATTGGGCATTGGGCATTGATCATTTGTCATTGGGGCGGCTCCTGGCCGGATCAGAATGGCTCGGACGCCGATCGGATTCCGCGATGGAGACTGATTGGGCGAGGATCTCTACTCCACAGCCTCTCCGATAATTCTTCCGGCGTCATTTATGTCCGCGAGCGCTAGCGCCATAGCAAGGAAATGGTGAAACGTGAGTCCTACCTCCCGAGCCCCATCCCGCCAAGGGCGCCTCACGTTTCACATTTTACGTTTCACGCCAGTAGTAGGTGGACCCCTGTCTTGAGCTTGAATGGCACACAAACACACGCAGCTACAATGCAATCTTCAGCAACGGAAACCAAATCCAAAACCATCGCCGGCAGTTCCATCATGGAGGCATTCGGGGCTTTCGCGACGATTGCCTTGGCCATCGTGGGATTGGCCGGTATATGGCCGGCTATTCTGGCCGCAGTGGCAACGATAGTTGTCGGCGCCGCGATCCTCATGGAAGGCGGTGTCTGGGGCATGAGGCCCTTCCAGACGGCCAGTACGAACCAACCTTACCAGCGCACGGAAATCCAGTTCTCTCAGGGGTCGGTTGATGCGGATTTTCTGGGCGGACTAGCCGCGGTCGTGCTGGGTATTCTGTCGTTGCTCGGAGTAGCCTCGACCGTCTTGCTGGCAGCGGCCGTCATTGCCTTGGGCGCCGCCGTGCTCTTGAGCGGACGACTCTTCATCGGGTTGGCCGGGGTTGTCCTGGGCATTCTCGCGGTCGTTGGCCTCGTGGCCCCGGTTCTCATCCTGGTTGGCCTCCTGGTTTTCGGCGCCGGTCTATTAATCACCGGTTCTGAAACGGCAACCCGCGCCCTGACGGCTCAAACCTAACCCGGCATCGGGGAAATCGAGGAACTCGGAATGTAACTGCTCAGGTGCTGATAGGAGCGCGGACGCCCTCGTCCGCGACTGCGGGCTTCCGGGGGACGCGGACGAGAACGTCCGCGCTCCTGTCACGTGCGCCTGGCGGCTCGCCTGAGCGGTTATAGTTAATGGAAATCGGGCCAGGAGCGGTCGCGCTCATTGAGAATGGGCTCGGGCAAGGGCCAGTGGATGCCAAAGCCGGGGTCATTCCAACGGGCGCCCCTGGCGCACTCCGGCGCAAAAAACTGTGTCATTTGGTAAAGGGCCTCCGTTTCATCGGCCAGCGTCTGAAATCCGTGCGCGAAACCCTCCGGGATGTAAAGCATGCGTCCGTTGTTCTCGCTCAACTCAACGGAAATATGTTGCAGACGCGTCGGGGAACCGGGACGCAAATCCACAATGACATCAAGGAGCGCGCCTCGAGTGCAGCGGATGACTTTCACCTCGGCCATTGGCGGCTCTTGCCAATGCATCCCGCGAATCGTTCCCTTGCGTCGGCTGAAGCTGATACTGCATTGGACGACCCGGGCATTCAGCCCCTTCGCCTCGAGCTCGTGGACGCAAAACACCCGGGCAAAGAAACCGCGAGGGTCTTCCTGGCGCTCCACGTCGAGGATAAACGCCCCGGCAAGTTTGGTCTCAGTAAATTCCATATTGGCGTCGCCCCGGGCGCACCCGCCCTGTCCCGCCGGGTCAAAGCACCTTCACCTCTGGAATCGGCACCACGAATTGTCCGCCCCACTCTCGTATCGCGGCCAACTGCCCGCTGATCTCGGCCTTCAAGTTCCACGGCAGGATCAGAACGTAGTCGGGGCGGGTCTCGAAGATCCGTTCCGGACCGTAAATGGGAAGGCGCACTCCGGGCATGAAATGGTTCTGTTTGTAGGGGCTTTTATCCACGACGTAGTCCACGAGGTCATCTCGCACGCCGCAATAATTGACCAGCGTCACCCCTTTGGCGGCGGCCCCGTAGCACACCACGGACTTGCCTTGTTCGTTGGCGTCGATCAGGAAGCGCAGCAGTTTGCGCTTGGTGGCCCTGACCTTCGCGCCAAAAGCCTCGTAAGTCTCCATGCGCGTTAGGCCGAAATCGATCTCCTTCTGACGCAACGCCTCGACTCTCTCGGAGACAACCATCGAGGGCGAGCCGCTCTCGGTGTGCCGGCCAAAAATGCGCAAGGAGCCCCCGTGGGTGGGAATTTGTTCCACGTCGAACAGAGTCAGGCCGTGCCGCGCGAATATCTTCAGAACGGCGATAAACGACAGGTAAGAAAAATGCTCGTGGTAAATCGTGTCGAACTGGTTTTCCTCAATGAGCCGCAGGAGGTGGGGGAATTCAAGAGTCATCACCCCGTCCGGCTTCAGGGCGATCTTCAGACCGCCCACGAAATCCTCAAGGTTGGGCACATGAGCCAGCACATTGTTGCCGAGCAGCAGGTCGGCGCTCTTGCCCTCCGCAACCAGTTCCCTGGCGGTGGCCACGCCGAAAAACTTCACCAGCGAGGGGATCTGCTTCTGTTCCCAGGCGGCCTTGGCAATGTTTGCGGCCGGTTCAATCCCCAGCACCGGGATGCCGCGCGCCTTGAAGTGCTGGAGCAGGTAGCCGTCGTTGCTGGCGATTTCCACGACGTGGCTCTTGGCGCCGAGGCCGAAGCGGGCGATCATCATTTCGCAGTACCTGCGGGCGTGCTCGACCCAGCTTGTTGAGAAGCTGGAGAAATAGAGGTAACTGCTGAACAGAGCGTCGGGTGTCTCGAACTCGTCGAGTTGGGCGAGGAAGCACCTGTCGCAGACCCACACTTTCAAGGGATAGAACTTCTCGGCGTCATTGACCCTGGCAAAAGGGACGTAGGAGTTGGAGAGCGGCGACATGCCCAGGTCGCACATCACGGTGCGCAACTCCGCGCCGCAGAACCGGCAGGGACGCGGCTGTGTTTGGCCGTCGCGAGTTGGCGGCGGCGCAGCCGCGACGGATGCAATGGTGGCCGGCATATTTCTAGCGAGCGCCAACAACGATCAGTCGAGGATGGCCTCCGCCGTGCAGGTTCCGACGTTCTCGGGCAAGGGAGCCGTCGCGTGCCGGTCCGGGCTGGGTGAGCTATCCCCGCTGGGAGCAAGCGCGCTGCGTTTCATAAAGGCGCGGATCTGCCCTTCCGTGATGCCGCGCATATCGCCCTTTGCCTGATAAGCCTTATACCACTCCACGATCCAACGAAGGGTGGTGGGCAGGTCCAGCTTGGGCCCCCAGCCCAGCAGCGCGCGCGCCTTGGACGAATCCAGCTTGAGCGTCGCGTACTCGTGCGGGCTGGGTTTCTCATCCCGTTCCCACTCAAAGGGTTTGCCCCACAGGGCGTGGAGCCGCTCCGCGATGCAGCCCACCGTCTTTTCATCGAAGTCATAGGGCCCGAAATTCCACGAACCGGCGCAACGCGCGCCATCCTTATAGAGACCCTCGGCCAGCGTCAGGTAGCCGTTGAGGGGGTCCAACACATGCTGCCACGGCCGCGTAAACCGGGGGTTGCGGATCGAGATAACGCTGCCACTCAGCAAGGCGCGCATGGCGTCCGGCACGAGGCGGTCCCTGGCCCAGTCGCCGCCGCCAATGACGTTGCCGGCGCGGGCGGAGGCGACGGCGACTCGGTGTTCGTCGAAGCGGGTGGGATTGAAAAAGGACTGGCGGAAGGAATGAACGACCAACTCGGCGCAGGCCTTGCTGCTGCTGTAAGGGTCATCGCCTCCGAGCGGGGACTGTTCCCGATAGGACCAGAGCCATTCGTAATTCTTGTAGCACTTGTCCGAGGTGACTACCACGACCGCCTTGATGCCCTTGGTCCGCCGGACGGACTCCAGCAGGTTGACCGTTCCCAACACGTTGGCGCCGTAAGTGCCAACCGGGTCCGCAAAGGATTCGCGCACGAGGGCCTGCGCCGCCATGTGAATGACGATTTCCGGCTTGGCGGCCTGCATGGCCCGCTGAAGCTGGGCCAAATCCCTGATGTCGCCCTCCACGGAGGTCATGCCGTTGGAAACACCCGCCACGTCAAAAAGGCTAGGTGAGGTTGGCGGCGCCTGGGCATATCCGGTGAGTTTGGCTCCCATCAACCGGAGCCAGAGACTGAGCCAACTCCCTTTGAAGCCGGTGTGACCGGTGAGGAACACCGACTTGTCCTGCCAGAAGCTGGATTTCATGCGCGTCTTGTTAGTTGCAGTTTCAATGTCTCAGAACAGCGTCGAGTTTGTCCAGAAGAAGCTTCGGCTAGAGTCCTGGAAGTTCAAAACACGTTGTAAAACAGGTCAAGTTCTTGGGAAGACACGAATTTCACGAATTGACACGAATTCGCGGTAATTCGTGCAATTCGTGTCAAACTGGGTAAGGCTGGCTCGCTACCGAACAATCCTGTAGAACCGCGCCTTCGCGGGCGCAGCGCAATCCAGGAACTCGAGTGTTTGGGGTTTAGACACCGCCACGCTGCCGAGCCGATGCCACAACCTGAGATCGCTGGAACGTTGAACCTCATAAATCCCCTTTTCCTCCACGCGGACTTCAATCCTGAAGCCTTCGGGCGAGCGGGCGATTGAGAACACCCCTGCC
Source organism: bacterium (assembly GCA_021784555.1). Lineage (GTDB taxonomy): Bacteria > Verrucomicrobiota > Verrucomicrobiia > Limisphaerales > UBA8199 > JAJYHY01. Next base: position 37,547 of record JAJYHY010000006.1, on the reverse strand, counting down.
GGCGGTTCTGAAGGGCGCGTGACCGCTCTCAACTTCGGAGGCCCCCTCATTTGCGGGGTGATGCTCGCATTATTCAGCGGCGGGTCGGCGCTCGGCCCGGCCGCGGAGACATGGCTGGCGATTATCTGATTGCCCGCCTGGATCCAGCTCGAATAGCCGTGCTCGGAGCTGCCTTTGACTGGAGCCTGAGAGGCGGAGACGCTCCGGAACTGGTTGGTGTTTGCCGGGGCGGAGGGGACTGACGGAGCGGTTTGCGGGGACACGCACACGTTATCCAGCAGCAGACCAGCGTTCAGGGAGGACACGGAGATATCCTGGAAGGCCACAGTGGCGGTGGAACCGTCGGCGGTGAAGGTAAAGTTGGTCGAGATGTAGAGAGAATCACCGCTGCCGGTGCCATAGACCTTGACAGTCGTGGAAAGAAGGGGGTTGGCGCCGATGACAGTGATCTGGAGGCTCAGGGCAACGGCGGGGCTGCCCTCGGCACCAATATCTAAGGCTATTCTCGCACCATGCCCCAAACCGGGCCCGGAAATGGCGGGGCCGCCCCAGTCGGCGCCAATATCGCACGAGAGCACGTAGGCCTGACCGCTGGCGGTGGCGAAGGTCTGGGACAGGAAGCCGTTGGGCCAGCCCGGATTGAACCGCACCGCGTTGGTTCCGTCGCTGCCCTGGCCGGTGAGCGTCTGGCTGCCCATGGCAAACCAGCCCGAATAGCCCTGCTCGAAGCCGCCGTTGACCAGCAGGTTCTGGGCGCCGGAGACGGGCACTTGATACGAAATCTCGTTCGACAACCTGCCCTCCACTCCATTGGTGTCGTAGGCGGTGGCGGCGAAGTAGTAGGTCGTCCCCTCTTGCAGACCGAAAATGGTCACTTCGGTGTTCGTGCCAACATCGACGCGGGTCGAATAAGCCCCGCTGCTCGTCCCGCAATAGATGGCTGAACCCGCCGCCTTCGGATCGCTGCTCGGGCGCCACCCCAGCGTGACACTATGCGTGGCCGCTCCCGCCGGCCATGCTATCATGCAGGCCAGAAGGCAGCTCAAACCGCCTGCTCCGCGCTTCAACACCAAGCTCATGCGCAATTCGGCACGCCACGCCATGCCGCGTTCAGAAACGCCGGCGTCTAAAACCGGCGCAAGTGTGGTGTCAATACTGAACCTGCGGCGCCGATAGCGACATCAAAAAATCCGGCCTCGAGGGCGAAGCAGCAGGTCGTGTGCCGGGCAACGTCGATGATGACGCTAACGCCTGTCCATCAAGGAGATGTGATTCCAGAAGACCAAATCGGTTGCGACCGCCTACAATCAATTTCGCAAACTTTTCCGACAGTGCCGCAGGCAAGGCGGGACTGGCACGCAGTCGTAACTTGTTGGCTAATAGCCGCTTGGGCGCTTCGGCGGCGCCTTAAGCGTGACGTAAGCTTTGCCGACGTGAAACGCGGCCCGGTGGGCGCAAGCGGGCAGGCGCGATGGCGTTCAAATGTTCCTCGGCCTGTTGATAACTGTCTTGATCGGCTTCTTCCAAACAGACCAACCGGGCCAAGGCCGGGGTCTTGCCGCCCTTGGGGCGCCTGTTCTTGTGGGAGCGGGGCTTTTTCTTAACGCCGATCCCTAACTCGGCGCGGGTTTGCTCGACCACTCCTTGGGCGTAGGCCTGAGTAAGTTGGTGAAATTTCTGGTAGCCCTCAATGGCCTGCTGGACCTCAGGGAGCTTATCCTGAGGGATGTAGCGGCATTGGTTGGCCCCCTCTTCCCAGGAGTTGAGGTTGTAATAAGGGCCGTTGGGGCCTTGTCGGATGACGGAGAGGGAGCCGTGCTCCATGCGTTGGATTTGGAGGACTTGTTCCAGAAAGTCTTGAGGAGTGATAGGACTGTTCATGGGGTAAATATATATGTATATCTATACCAGGCAACAAAAAAGAACGGAAAATTCGGTTTCCGAAGGATTTTGTCTTACGCCGCCCTTCCCGTCCGCCGTCAATTTACGATTTACAATTCTCAATTCCCGATTCTCAATTGATCCCCCGGCCCCGGTGGGCTACTCCTTCTCCTCCCTTTCGGGCCGGGAGATGGCCAGCTTGTCCATCAGTTCATAGAGGGTTGGGCGGCTGATTTTCAATTCGGCGGCGGCGGCGGTGATTTTGCCGCCGTGTTTGCGAAGGGCCTGCTGGACCATCTCGCGTTCGAGGGCTTCGCGGGCTTCTCGGAGGCCGCGAGGTGGGGGGGCGGGCGAAGAGGCGTCCAGCTCGAGGTCGCGGACGGTCAGGCGTTTGCGGGGGGCCATGATGAGGGCCCGTTTGATGCGGTTTTGAAGCTCGCGGACGTTGCCCGGCCATGGGTGGCAGGCGATGGCGCGGAGGGCCTCATCGTCAAAGGCCAGACCGTCCTTGCCGTTCTGGGCGGCGTAGCGGCGGAGGAAATCTTTGGCCAGGAGGCAGGCGTCGTCTCCCCGCTCGCGCAGCGCGGGCAACTGGATGACGACGACGGCCAGCCGGTAAAAGAGGTCTTCGCGGAACTTGCCCTCGGCCATGGCTTTTTTGAGGTCGGCGTTGGTGGCGGCGATGAGGCGGGCATCGACCTGGATTGGCTGGCGGCCGCCGACGCGCTCGAAGGTCCCTTCCTGGAGAAAACGCAAGAGCTTGACCTGCAAGGCGGGGGAAAGCTCGCCGATCTCGTCCAAGAACAGGGTGCCGCCCGCGGCGCTTTCGATGCGGCCTTTGCGCTGGGCGTGGGCGCCGGTGAAGGAGCCTTTTTCATGGCCGAACAATTCGCTTTCGAGGAGGTTTTCGGGGATGGCGCCGCAGTTGATGGGGATGAAGGGGCCGGCCTGGCGTGCGCCGCGGCGGTGGACGGCCGTGGCAACTATCTCTTTGCCGGTGCCGCTCTCGCCCAGAATGAGCACGGGGACATCGGTGGTCGCAACTTTGCGGATGGAGCTGAAGACGGCCTGCATGGGGACGCTGGCGCCGACCATGCCTTCGAAGCCCTGTGCGTCCAACCGGTGCTGCAGCTCGTAGTATTCCCGTTCCAGGCTGGCAAGTTGGAACGTGCGCTTGAGGATGATCTGCAACTCCTCGACGGCCACGGGCTTCGAGAAAAAGTCATGCGCGCCGGCGGCGACGGCTTCGAGGGCGTTTTGCTTTGCGGCCTGGCCGGTGGCGACGATGACCTTGGCGCGGCTGTCGCAGGCGAGCAATTCGGACAGGGCGGCCAGGCCCTCGGCGGGGCCGTTGGGCTGGGGAGGCAAGCCCAGGTCCAGCAAGACGACCGGGGGCCGCTGGTCGCGGAAGGTCTCGAGGGCGCCCGCCCGGTTCTCGGCCAGGAACACCTCATAATCCTGGTGGAGGGCCCACTTGAGTTGGGTGCGGATGGCGTCGTCGTCATCCACGATGAGGAGCTTGGGTTTCAAAGGTTGAGTAGTTCGCGCAAGCCTGACTGGGCTTGCGGACGGGCGAGCACCAGCACCGGCCGACTTTTCTCGGCAAGGCCCAGGTCAGCGAACCAGACCTCGCCGGGTTGCGGCTCAGTACGCACCGAGCGCCTCCGTCCAGGCGGCCGCTTGCTCGTCAGGACTGAGCAACGACCCAGGCGCCAAACGCACGTCGAAGGGCAGTCCGTTGCGTAACTCAATCTGTGCGAGCAGCATCCTCACCGCTTCTTCGGGGCTGATGCCAAGTTGGCCCAGAATTCTCTTGGCCCAACGCAGCCGCCGCGCCGGAACCCGGTTACTAAAAACGGTCGTCCCGCTATTCATGGCCGAAGACTACTCTAGAAACCAGCAACTTGCATCTCCGATCTTTTCTGCCCGCGTGGTGAGGCGGATCGAATTTCGACATTCGGGCTTCGGCGGGTTTCCACCGCAACGATCCGCTCCCGCCCGTTCTTGCTCCCGCTCCTCCTCTTGCTCTTGCTCCCACGGCAACATGCCGCCTATGCATACAAACACCACAGCGGCCTGTTTTGACCGTGAGAGGCTCGTCGCGTATCAGCGCGGCATTCCGTTTCGGCCTGATCCGGAGGATTTCTCCAGATCGGCTCGGAGAGGAGTCGGTGCCATATCGGACATCAAGCGAAAGTTAGGAACAGGCAGAGCAAGAGCAAGAGCAGGAGCGGGGAACGGTGGACGCTCCGGTTACGCGGCGGGCAGCAGCACGCGGAAGGTGGTGCCTTTGCCGGGATCGCTTTGGACCTCGATTCTGCCGCGGTGGGCCTCGACGATGGTTTTGCAATGGAACATGCCGATGCCGAGGCCGTTTTTCTTGGTGGTTTGAAACGGGCGAAAGAGGGAGCGCTCGATGAACTCCGCCGTCATGCCGCAGCCGCTATCCGCCACGGCCACGGCCACCCAGCCGTTGCGCCGGCTGGTCTCGACGCAGATGCGGCCCGAGGCGCCCAGGGCATCGCCGGCGTTGAGCAGGAGGTTGGTAACAACCTTTTGCACCTGGGCCGGGTCGGCAAGGACTTGGGGCAGCGGACGAAGCTCCGTGACGAGTTCCACCCCGGGCAGGCGAGGCCACTCCTTGAGCGCTTGAGAAACGATTTGGTTCAAATCGGATTCGACCGGGTGGATGGCAAGGTCCTGGCGCAAGAGGCCCAGGCGGGCGATGAGGTCGTTGATGTGGGTGACGCTCTTGGAAACGTCGCGCAAGGCGTCCTCGCGGAACTCCGGGTCCTGGTAGTACACGGGCAGGTTCTTGAGCATCAGGGAGAGGGTGTAGGCGGTGTTTTTGAGGTCGTGAACGAAAAAGGCGGACATGGCCTGGAAGGCCTCCATTTGCTTTGACTGCGCGAGCCTTTGGGATAGCCGGATGTTAAGGAGGCTGGCGCCCGCCTGGTCGCCCACCGCTTGAAGCAGGTCAAAAGCTTGCGGCGAAAACGGCACGCCGCCCACGCGGTCGCCGACCAGCATTGCGCCCAAGAGTTCCCCGCCGGCAGCCAGAGGCACACAAACGCGGTTGCCGCCGCGGTGGAACTCCTCCGGGTGAGAGCGTCTGAGGGCGGAGGCCCAGATTTCCCTCGAGGCATCGAGGTCGATGGGCTGGGGGCGTCCGCTCAAGGCGCCAATGACCTGGGAGGCGTCTTCCAGGCTGAGCCTGAGTTGGGCGGCATGGGCCGGGGAAAGGGAGGTCGAGGCGGCGAACAGCAGGTTTTCCCGGCGGTCATCGACCAGCCAGATCGAGACCGAAAGGGCCTGAAACACATCGGAGACCAGCTTGACGAGCGCGGCGCACAGTTCGGCCGACTCGAGCCGGCGAGCGGTGGCCTCGGAGAACGTCCGCCACACCGAGCGATAGTCGTACAAGGGCCTCTGAAAATGGCGGCTGACAAAACCTTTCAGGCGCAGCCGGATGTTGTCCGAGAGCAGCAGCATGGCCAGCAAGACCAGGGCGGCCAGGATGACGAGGGTCTTGAGCTGGAACGAGGCATCGCCCCCCAGGAAGCTGGCCAGCTTGGCAAGGCCGCCCGCCAGGACCAGGTAGATACCCGCCAGCAGGATGGTGACCGAGCTGTGGAGCACGGCGGGCGAGGGATAGACGCCGACCTCGAAATGGCCGGTGCGCAGGAGCGAGCGCAGGATGAGCAGGCAGGCCAAAAGCAGCGCCATGGAGTTGACGGGTTGGAGCGGGGGGTAGGCGGCGTGGAAGAAGAGCGCCTGGGTGGCCGTGTAGGCCCGCACGGCGAACAACACCCCCACGCCCAGGACCATGAACTTGATGCGCCAGCGCATGGTGCCGACCGCCGCCCGGAAGGTCCGCTCGAGGTTCATCATCACTAGCAGCGAGCCAAGCAGGATCAGGAGGTGCAAGGCCACCCCGCCGGTCGCCAGGCTCACCACCCATTGGTGCCTGGCTTGGGTTTGCCCGACGGACACGATCAGGCGCTGCCAGCCGGCAATGGCCAAACCGACCGGCAGGAGGAACGTAGCCGCGATGCCCCACCGCCACTTTCTCAAAAACGCGCGCGCCTCGCCCCGCGCGTAACTCAGGCTGAAAAGCAGCCACAGCCCGGGCAGCAGGGACTTGCCCAGAAACGCCCAGTTCTCCCAATAGACAACGTCCTCCGGCGTCAAGGCGTCGGCGGCCAGGCCCGAGAAGAGGGCTTCGAGCGCCAAAAGCCCCATGCCGGCCACAAAGAGCCGGCTGGCCAGGGGGCGCCACTCATAAAAGGCGACGCCCAAGGCCATAACGCCGGCCAGGAGGGCGCTGGCGTAGGCAAGGAGGGCGGAGGAATCCATTAAGAATAGAAAGTTGAAAGCTGAAATGATTCCAAAGGCTAAGGGCTAATGGCTCAGACCTAAAAGGCAGAATGCGGAAAGCTGACCGCGCAGGGACGCATCCCGGCAGGACCCCCAATTCCTGGCGAATCCGAAATCCGAAATCCGAAATCGGAAACAAATCCGAAATCCCAAAGCAATAATGACCAAAACCGGCTTGCGGACCACGAAATACTCGAAATACGCGAAAGGAGGGAGAAACCAAAACCAAGCGCGGGGAGCCGTTTACAGATGGCATCCACCCCACAGCCTGGCTCTAATGTCTTCTTTCGTGTATTTCGCATGTTTCGTGGTCCTCTCCGTTAAACGGCCAGCTTTGAACATTTGCTCTTGCCGCTTATGAGATTGTTTCGAATTCCGAGTTTGGGATTTCGAGTTTATTCAGCAGCATGTGGGGGTACCGACGGGGTACGCGCAGTGCGGGGTGGGGGCTATTTCGATTGCGCCAGAACTCGTTTGGCCTGCTGAGCGAGTTTGGGCTGGAGGTTCAAGGCCAGCGCGCGTTGGAGGGCGGCCTTGGCGTCCGCGGGCTGGTTAAGGCGGTAATTGGCCATGCCCAAGTAGTAATAGACCTCGGCGTTGGTGGTTTGTGTGAGGGTGGTTTGCTGGAACAGCGTAGCGGCGCGGGCGTAATCGCCACGGCGATAGGCCAGCACGCCCAGCAGCTTGGCCAGGTCCGTATCGCCCGGGAGGGCCTGGAAGGCCTTGTTGGCCAGGGAGTAAGCCCGCTGCTCATCGCCCAAGTGGGTGAAGCAGAGCAGGGCCAGATTCTTGGAGGCTGGGGCAAAGTCGGGGTAGCGGGCCAGGATGCGGTCGTAGAACTGGGCAGCCGTGGCGTAGTTGCCCTGGCGCTCCTGGGCCAAGGCGCAGACCATCAGGGCGGGGACATAGCCTGGCTCGGTGGCGAGGACCTGCTGCGCCCGGGCCAAAGCCCGGCTGGCCAGGGCCGGGGTTTTGGCGGCGGCAGTCAGGAACAGGAAGCGTTGGGCGTCGCGGGCCTGGGGCAAAGCGGGGCCGCCCTTGGAGGCGAGGGCCATCGCGGCCTGGGCCTGGGCGACGTGCCCTAGGCTATATCGGGACCAGGCCAGGTCGTAGGCCACCTCGGGGTCATTGGGCAGCGCGAGGGCGCTCTGCTCGAGCAGGCTGGAGGCCCACTGATAATCGCCCTGCTGGAAGACCAGCCGGCCAAGCAGGTGAGAGACGCGCGCATCATCCGGAGCATGCTGGTGCGCGTCCTTCATGAGTTGGAGGGCTTGCGGCAGGTCTTTCGTGTGGCCGGCGTAAATCCGGGCGAGGCCGAGCATGACCGGGACGCTGTCCGGCGTGCATTTGAGGGCCGTTTGATAGGTCTGGACGGCCTTGGCAAACGCGCCGTCCCGCGCCTGGATGGCGCCCAGGCGGCTCAGGGCGATGGGGTCGTTGGGATGTCTTTCCAGCCACTGTTCCAGCCCGGCCCCTGCGGCGGCAGTGGCGGTCTTCGGGTCGATGGCCAGCAGCGCCAGGCGGCGCGAGGCCTCGGCCTGGTCCGGGAAATCCTTGCTCAGTTGAACCGCCCGTTCAAGGGCCTGGCGGGCGGGGCCTTCCTCGCCCATCATGTAGTGGATCATGCCCAGGTGAAACTGGATTTCGGGGTCCGAGGGCCGTTGGGCGGCGCTGTTCTGGAGCAATCCCAGGGAGCGGCTGTATTGGCCTTTCAGGTAGAGGGCCCAGCCGAGCGTGTCGGCGACGGCGGGGTCGGAGGGCAGCAGCGCGTAAGCTCGTTGGGCCAGTTGGCAGCCTTTGTCCAGTTCGCCAAAGTGGGCGTAATCGAGATAAGCCAGATTATTGAGTGCGGCGACGGAGTTGGGGCTGACCTGGAGCAACCGTTCGTAGGCCTGGCGCGCGGCGGGATAGTTCTTGGATTGGCCTTGCATCATCCCCAGGAGCAGCAGCGCGGTCACGTCGTTGGTCTTGGCCAGGTAGCCGTTGAGTTGGTCCACGGCCTGCTGTTGCTGGCCGCAGTCCGCATAGAGCTGGGCGAGCAACAGGTAAGCGACTCGGCTATTGGGGTCCAGTTGGATGGCTTTGTGGAGAGCGGCCTCGGCTTGCTTCACGTCGGGCTGGGCGGCGGGGACCTGGCCGAGCTTTGGACGGGCCGCGCCAGGGTTTTTGCCAGATGTCTTGGAAACGTAGTTCATGGCCTGGGCCACGTGGATTTTGGCTGAGATCAGCCACGGATCGGGGGCCTTGGGGTGCGCGGCAATCGCCTTGGCCACGCGGTCGGCCGCCACCGCATATTGCTTTGCCTGGAGGTCCAGGTCCACCAGCTTCTCCAGCGCCGGGAAATAATCCGGGGCCAGTTCCAGCGTCTTGGTGAAGGCTTGCCGGGCCTCGGTCGTTTTGTCTTGCTGGGCCAAGACCATGCCCATCAGGAAGGGGACATCATAGTTGGTGGGAAAGGACACCATCATCCGGCGATACACGGCCACCGCGTCGTCCGGGTCGCTCTGCGCCAGGTAGGCCCCGGCCAGACCCAATTGGGCCTGGGGGAGCAGCGGCTGCTGCTTGATTAACCGCGTGAGCGAGGCAATGGCTGAGGCGGAGTCGCCCTGGTTAATGTTGAGACTGGCCAGCAGGAGGATGGCGGCGGGATAATTGGGGGCGGCGGCAATCGCCCGCTGCAGGCAGGCTACGGCCTTGACCGGGTCTTTGTTGACCAGGTGCGCCACGGCCAGTTGATAATCGAGGTCCGGATGCGCTCCGGGATAGATCGCGGCGGCGTGGTCGAACTGGGCGATGGCGTTGGTTGCCCGGCCTTCGACCATTGACAACTTGCCGCTCAGCATGAGGCCGTCGTAGTTCATGGGATCGCGGTCCAAGAGCCGCTTGAGCAGCGCTGAGCAGTCTTCGGTTTTGCGCTCGGCGAATGCCGTGTTCGCCAGGAACAACCAGGCCGGGATGTAATCGGGCGCCTTGCGGGTAATCTCTTCGACGCTCTCTTTGGCCTGCTGCGCGGCGCCGGTGCGCAACTCGAAGTCGGCATATCTGAGCCTGGCGGGCGAACGCAGGGGCGCCAACTCAGCGGCGGCTTTGAGGGCGGGCCCGGCCCGCTTGGGGTCGTTGCGCATGAGGTAGAGGGTGCCCAGGGCCAAATCGGCCATGCTGGACTTGGGGTCCCGGGCCAGCGCCTGCTTGAACTCCGCCTCCGCTTTGGCCAGCTCCTGCTCGCGGACATAGAGGGTCCCGCGGGCCACGTGATACGCGGCGGTGGCCTTGGCCGGGGCTGGCAGGGCCTCAAGCTGCCGCCAGGTCTCCTGCACGACGTTGGTGCCTGCGGCCGATTCGGCCAGCAGCGCCAACGCCTCCTCGCTCGTGGGCTCTTTCCGCACGACCTCCGTCGCCGCCTCGTGGGCCTCCTTGAACAGGCGCAATGACATGCAGGCCAGCCCCAGCTTGAGCCGGGCCTTGGTGTTCCCCGGCGCTTGCTTGAGAGACTCTCGCAAGTACGCAAGGGCCTGCGGAAGCTTCCCCTCCGCATAGTAAGTGAGGCCCAGTTGCCTGATGCCCTCCGGCGACCTCGGCTCGTTCTTGAGCACGTTGAGATACTCGATCTCCGCCCGGTCGTAGCGCTCCGCCCGGAAATCTTTGTTGCCCCGAGCCATGTGGCGGGAGGCCTTCAGTTGTTTGGTGCAACCGGCGCCCAAGGGCGCCAGCGCCAGCGCCAGCAGTAACGAAAGGTATTTGGAATGGATCATAACGTGCGTCTGTAACTGCTCAGGTGGTGACAGGAGCGCGGCCAGCTTCCGCTTTCCGCTTTCTGCTTCCTGCTTTGCGCTCGGACCAGCGCAGCAGCAGCAGCAGCGCAAAGAACGGAATCAAGAAGAGGACAAAAAAGAGCGGCCCGCCTTTGCGGTGAATCGGGGAGTTGATCATGTCGGGACCAATGTTCACGCACAGCTCGCCCACGACGAACACGCGGAAGCCGTTGCGCAGCAGGGCCAGCGGAATGACAGACAGCGCCAATGCCACCCGCTTCCACGGCCCCCGCAGGAACAGATGCCCGGCCACCAGGCTGGCAATGAACAGCGCCATGGTGGATTGGATGCCGCTGCATTCCGGGGCGATGCGAAGGCTGAAGCCGGGGAGTTGAAAGGACACGTTGTTGCGCAAAAACGGAGCGCCCCACAGTTGGAAAAACCACGCCGCCGCCTCGGCCGAACCCCGTTGCAGGAAGGCATCAATCAGGGGCATGGCAAACGCGGGGATGGGCGCCATGAAAATGAGCATTGCCAAGGGAAAAGCGGCGGCGCGCAGAGTTTCTTTGCCCCAAAACAGGCAGCAAACGCCGCAAAGGCAGAGCAGAAACGCCAGCACCATTATTCCCAGATAATCGTCTTCGGTCAGACGCAGGCGGGAGCGCAGGCCGAACTGGCAAACCGCACCCACGACCAGGCCGGCCAGTAGAAGCACGCCCCCCGCCCGCCGCGCGGGCCGGGAGGAAAACCTCAAGCTCCCCCGTTTCAGCCAGAGCAGGTACCCGCTGATGAAGGGAACCAGCAGGATGTAGGAACGAAACTCGGTGGCGTGCGCGAAGCGGGCCAACTTCCACAGGGGAACGGCAAAGCAAAGCACGAGGATGCCGGCGGCCAGTGCAAAGCGCCGCCACTGAGCCGGGCCGCCAATCGGCATGAAACCGTGTGGCGGCGGCCCTTCCTCGGTCGGGCGCGGAGTTGCGGACAATGACGCGGAATCACTCATCAAGAGCAGAAAGCAGAAAACAGAACGCCCATCGGATTGGTTGTTGAACGAACCGTTACCGAGGACGATTGAAACGGGATTGCCGCAGGCGCCATTGAGCGCGCCGGTATTCGTGGCAGGGCTCGCCCATGATCTGGCACAACTCCTGAATCGTTAGCGCCCGTGTGGTCTTGCGATGATAGAGGACGGCCAGGTCGGCGGCCAGGCGGAGCAGGTTAGCCTCGCAACGAAGCCGATTCTCCGGTTCGCAAGCCGGCTAGTCACGAAAAGACCGCCGCCAAATCCGCCGTTAAGCCCGTTGCGGGGTCGGTGGCGGTGCCGCTGTGGAGGACGATCTCCTGGTTGTCGGCGGTAAGGATTTGAATGCTGTGCATGGGCGGCGACACCACCCAGCAGCTCTTGACGCCAAAAGCGAAATAAGCCTCCACCTTGTCCATGACCTCCTGCGTCCCTTGCTGCGGAGAAAAAATCTCAACGACCAGCAGCGGCGGCTCGGGGCTGCGGGGCACATCCCGGCGCCAGTTCACCGGCGCGCGCCGATAAACACTCAGGTCGGGAGTGTAAGACTTGCCTTGGATGTCCAGGGTCAGTTCGCTGACCACTCGGAATTCACGGTTGCGCATGAATTCCGCGCCGAGGTTCATTTGGACGATCCCATGGTTCAGGCTCGGCGTCGGCTTGCCCCTTTCCTCTTCGTAGGTGAGCGGTTTGTCAATCGTTTCAGTGCTCATGGCCCAAATGTATATCAGGAGCGCGGCGGGTGCGACACAGAAAAAGCCGAGACCACCAGTTCCAGACATGGGAGGGCACCATTTGAACACACTTGCCGGGAAGTCCAGCCTTTTTTCAGACGGTCGGTCCCCAACGCTGGCGTCAGTGTTCCCTAAGCCAGGATCACCGCATCCGGAGTGCGGTAAGAATCTTTGCGATCCGCTGGCCCGCCATGCCATCCCAGAGCGGCGGACGGGACGGTGTTCGCGTGGAAGCCATGAGTCTGTCATGGGCGTCCATGATGCTTTCCCGGGTGCAGCCTGCCAAGATATTCGTACCGTGTGTCAGTGTAATCGGCCGTTCAGTATTGTTCCTTAAGGTCAGGCATGGAACGGCTAAAGTCGTTGTCTCCTCCTGTACGCCACCTGAATCCGTTAGTACAAGATCCGCCTTGGCCATCAAATGCACAAAATCGAGGTAACCTAACGGCGCCGTGCAAAATATCCTTGAACCCTTCGGGCGTTGCTGCCCGCCATTTTCGGAGAAGACGAAATGCTGTTCCAAGGCAAACTCCTTGATGCGCTGACGGGTTCTTGGGTGGCAAGGAAACAGCACCGGCCGTTGGCCGCGAATGCCCTGAACCGCTTCGAGTATAGGCAGGAAACCTTCGCGTGAATCCACATTGGATGGCCGATGCAGGGTGAGCAGGATGAATTCGATCGCTTTGCCCTGGGAGAAGATGCCGCTGCCACTGCCTTTGCTGGCATCTTTCTGCAGCAAGCCCAAACGGTCGAGCACAGCGGTCTCTTCCGCCTTCTTTCGATGCTTTAGCAGGGTGTCGATCATCGAGTTCCCGACATAGCGTATCCTCTCATGGGCCACACCCTCCCTAAGCAAGTTGGCTTCGCCGCTGGGTTCGGTGACAAAAAGTATATCCGCGATGGCGTCGGTAAGCAGACGATTGATTTCCTCCGGCATGGTACGGTCGCCGGAGCGAAGCCCGGCTTCGACGTGGGCGATACGGATGCCCAGCTTCACTGCTACCAAAGCCGTCGCTATGGTGGAATTGACATCCCCATAGACCACCAGCACGTCCGGCTTCTCGCGCTGGATGATTTCCTCGAAGCGCGTCATGATTTCGGCGGTCTGCCGGGCATGGGTACCCGAGCCGACTTCCAAGTTGTAGTCGGGGCGTGGCATGCCCAGTTGATCGAAGAACACCTGTGACATGTTCGCGTCGTAATGCTGGCCGGTGTGAATGAGGGTCTGCTCGATCTCCGGTTCCAGATTTAGCGCTTCAATCACCGGGGCCGCTTTCATAAAATTAGGCCTGGCTCCTACGATATGTGTGATCCTCATGACGAGATTTGGTGTCTTGCACGATATTGTTAATTCCTTGCGCCAACGTATGATGCCGTGGTTTCTGGCAGTTCAGAATGTGTAAGGTCTTGACGAGTCGCAATTCACGAAAACCAGGGGCGTGCTCGGATTGCGGAGTCTGAGCGGTCGGAATCTGCATTGCCACTGCACTACTATCCTTCGGCAGAATGGGAAAATGCAGCGCGCATAGAAACAGGCCAGCGATTCACTCAGGACGGTACGGACCCATGACCGCTCACCCACCATCGTTACTTCACAATTGACGAAGATACATGGTCTTGCGGCACTTTGGAAATCACGAAGCGGAACTTGCCCGCCGCTGTCCGTGGAATGTCGTCAACAAAGTCAACCTCGATTTTGGCTTCTTTTCCGAGAAGACTTTGCAGGGCATTAACCAACTCGCCCAAGTCGTGCTTCGAGACCCTGCCATCGCCCTGGACGAGTTTAACGACAAAGTGGCATCTGTCCTCCTGAACAATCTGTGTTTTTTCGATTCCATGGAGGGGTTTGAGGGGATGCGTCAAGACGGACGGTGAGATATAACGACCGTCTGGCGTAAGAATAACGTCCTCCTTCTTCGTGTCTACAGGGGTCATTAGCCGCAGCCCCCTGCCGCATGAGCAGGGCTTGGTTTGATATGCGCAGAGGTCGCCAGTACGGAAACGAAGGAGCGGCATGGTGTAATTGACGAGACTTGTACCGACTATTTCGCCGCACTGTCCATCTGGCACGCTGTTGCCCTCTGAATCGAGGATTTCCACGATGGACTCTTCCATGTGGTGATGATTTCCTTCATGCTTTTCACACTCGCCGCTCGAGGCACACCGCTCGGCCAAGCCATAGATATTGAATACTTCGCACGTGAAGGCCGCTTCCATTGCCGCCCGCTGGTAGTCGTAGAGGGGCTCGGAGGCCACAAAGACTGCTTTTAGCGGGACTTGCAGGCCGTGCTGGGCCATATATCTGGCAAGGATATGAATGGCGGATGGATAGCCGTCCATGACCTCGGCGCCCAGGGTCCGCAGACGCTTGACGTAATGAGGCAGATTCTCTTCAGAGAGGTGAAAGCTCGAGAAATGAACCTGGCGTCCGGGCAAATTATAACGCCAGAATGGCGGGCGTTTGGTTTCGAATGGCACAATCACGCGTCCCCCAAAGGTGATCCGGAGGCGGTCGTACTGATAACCACCCCAACTGCGGTGTCTGAAAAGCAGGGCGTTCCACATGTCTTCAACCCTTCGGTCAACGAACAGTCCGAACGGGCGGCCCGTCGTCCCGCTCGTATGATTCCAGATCAGCTTGGAACGGTCAGTGTTTCTCGCCAAGAACTCCCGCATCCGGTTCGTGACAGTGCTTTTATCAAGGAGTGGCAGCTTTTGAAGATCGGCTGTGGACGAGATGTCCTCTGGAGCCAAACCACGCTCTTTGAAGAGCTGCGCGTAGTAGGGTACGTTCTTGTACGCATGCGCCACCAGTTGGCGCAACTTGTGGGCTTGGAGCTCCTGCAGACGAACGGTTGGCAAGTGCTGGCTTTCGAGCAAGGATTCTCGAAACGCAAAGAACTGACGGTTTCTTTCGATGATGCGCTTTCTCAGGCCAGCAGCGCTAGAAGCCACGTTTTGAAGCCCATAAGGCATTTTCTCATAAATACTGATAAGGGCGTGTTTCATGTAGCATACCACTTTCACGGCACGTCTCAGGGGTCCTACGTGAAAAGATGGTCTGTCTGACGGGAGCTTTTCGCATACCGCACGGCAACCGAACTCTCATTGTAACGTGGGTTTGCCGAACAGGCTGCCTCGAGTAATCTTGCGGGTCAGAATCTTCCAGAGGTGTGGACGATAGCGAAGAATCCGGAGAAGGAACACGACGCGCATTTGAATTCGATTGTACAGGTGACCTCGACCGCTGTTCCAAACGGCTCGTTTGGTCCAGAGGCGGCACTGCCGGTCATCCGCCTTGAGGAGGTTTTCCAATATGCGGGTCCGGCGACGCAGCTCCCCGGCCAATTGTGGAGCAGGAACGGGTTGGAACGATCGGTTGATAACATAGGGTAGAAGTTCAGAACCCATTTCGGCTCGTGAGCCATTAAGAGTGAGACGCAATATACCGGTTATCCTATTGTCATAGAGCCTGCTGTCGAAAACAAAATTCCCAAGGCTGGGGGCGATGACTCCGTGACGATACCGCGCCACACCCTGGACTCGATGGGAGTGGTGGCCATAAACCACATCGACTCCATTATCAATAAGGCGCTTTCCTTGTTGCACAACCCAAGGCGGCGGGAAATCGACGTACTCCAGACCCCAATGCATCGAAACGACGAGAAGGTGAAACCGTTCGCGGTGGCGACGTGTTGACTGGCAAACGCGACCAACCAAAGCTTCCATCCCTCCCAAAGATAGGTTGGCCAGATTATAGGCGAGCAGACCTAACCTGAAGTACCCTACGTCCAAGGAGACCGGAACGTCCTGCGACACGCCTTTCAAATCACTCCCAAACGTGCATATTCCATTCTGATTCAGCGTGTCAATCATATCCTGAAAGGCCTCTTCGCCGTGGTCGTGGGTGTGATTGTTGGCCAGACTGACCGCGGAAATACCGCCTGCTTTCAGCAACTTAACGCAGTTGGCGGGGGCTCTGAGGAGCTCAGAAAATGGGGCGGATTGATCGGTCTTATCAGAAAGCACGCACTCCAAGTTGGCGATGGTCGCATTTCCCGACTGAAAATCCGAACGGCAGTGCGCAAAGGGATCGAATCCTTCTTTCTTCACTTTGCTCAACACACCCCGTTTGTAATTCTCGAAGACCTCACCCAGCATGACATCCCCTACAAAATTGATTGCGATTGAATGCATAATCTCATTCGCTCCAATCAGCGAGAATTTGAGTAAAGAGTCCACGCACACTGTCGCTCGTGTATCTCTCGCAAAGTGCTTGCCTTGCGTTCGCGGATAGTCGCCGAAGCAATGCAGGCTGGCTCAACAGCGACTCTATCCGGCGCGCCATGGCAGTAGGATCATTCCGATCAATGGCGAAGCCATTGAAACCGTCACGAATAAATTCCGGTATCGCACCGACAAGTGTGACTAGCGGCACAACACCGCACGCCGCGCATTCCAACAGAACCAACGGGAAGACTTCGGTGTGGGTGGGCATTAGCAACAGTTTGGCTCGTGCCAGATAGTTGATTTTCGCCTGGCCGTAGATAGGCCCAAGCCAACGCACATTGTTAAGGCTGGTAATCTCGCGCTCAAAGTCCACCTTCGTGCTCTCGTCTGCGAAATCGCCAATAAACAAAAAATCGCGCCTCGGCAAAATGCGTGCCACTTGCAAGACCGCGAAGATTCCCTTTTCCCGAACCATCCTGCCGATGTAAACCACATCCACTGGTCGCGTCGCGACATCAGGGAGTTCGGATGGGTAGTCTTCCAAATGAATAAAGTTGGGCAGCACCGTAATCGGCCTTTTCCACCCGTGACGGATCAAACTCTCCTTCGAGCCGGCCGTTAGAACCACAAGTTTATCGACAAAGTGCTGGCTCCAACAAATCGCGCGACGCGACCAGCACCCCTCACGAGCAGGTACATCCGGCTTCGCGTGAAAATGGATAATCGTCGCTTTGCAGAACATCTTGGCAATAAACGCGAACAGGCTCTGATGGAAATAGCCCCGTTGCGAGGCTTGCACCATTACAACGTTCGGTCGAGAGCGCACAATGGCAAAAGCCAACGCTGTATAGTGACCAAGATACGTGATCACCTTGCGAGAAGTCCCAGTCAACATATAGGCTGTGTTCTCAAAAATGCGGCACTCGATGCCTCCGAGAGTCGCTGCCAGCTTTTGGACCTCGAGATTCGCGCTCGCCACTCCGCCACTCCGCAACGGACCGACAAACAGAACTCGCAAGGAATGCCGTGGCTGGCTAGCTAGGGAGTCCTTTCGCATCGGGCGAAACCGACCGCGTCCCGCAACGAACGGAGGTTAACGCAGTCATGGTTCCATTCAGCCGAAATGCTATCCCAGAATAAATTCAAGTAATGATTTTCGTTTCCTTTATCGGGCGGGCTGTCCGGTAAAGACCTCCCATCCGCTGCGCTATTGTCTTGAGACTGAATTCATTCTGAATCTTCTGTAGATTTCGCAAGCCCATCTGGCGTCGGAGGTACGAGTCGTTTGCGAGTTTCGCAACAGAACGAGCAAGGGCCTGAACATCCCCCGGGGCAGAAACAAAGCCATTTTCCCCGTCGGTGACCAAATCGGTCAACCCACCAACATTTGTGCAGATTATTGGCAGTCCGAACGCCATCGCCTCCAGAACACTCAATGGCAACCCCTCTGCGTAGGAAGGCAATAAAAGCACGTCAGACGCGTTCAGCAGTTCGATTTTCTGCTTTTCGGAAACCCAGCCGGGCAAGCGAATCAGTTCCTCCACTCCAGCATTTTTGCTGGCCGATCTGACCTGATCGATTTCGCGGTCACCCGCGAGGGTTGCGCGGACTGGGAGACCCTGTTCCTTAAGAAGACACATGCATTCGATAATGTCGTAAACACCCTTCGCTCTTATCAACACCCCGAGGAAGAGCAATTCTATATGCTGGCCCTGATTTTCAACACTTCGGCGAGGTTTGTATTTGATGGTGTCAACTGGATTGCCGATGACCGTGATTTTTGAAGAGTTGCCCGGAATGCCGCCGATTTTTTCTTTCCAGGAACTTGTTAAAACGACGATCTGATCAGCAGCGTTCAATACGTGCCAAATGAGCCTCCGCCTAGTACCATCCCGTGCGTGGTAGAATTCCAAGAATTCACCACTATGTATTTGGAAGATGACCCTGCAGCCCAATAGCTTGGCCAGGCAGAGAAGCAGCGACTTGCGCCAAAAGCTGATACCAATGGATGAGTGGATATGCACCAACCGCCCTCCGAGCCGTAATCTCAGGAAGACAAACCGAACGAGTGCTTTGGCGTAGGTCCAGCCTTTAGTCAAGCCAGAGCCGTCGCGATGAGTAACGATATGGACCAGGCGAAATTGCGACTGGAGGTCGGAGTTCAGATAAGCCGCGATCACGTAACCAACACCGCCGTGGGTGGTCGTGGAGGTGCCAATCAAAAAAACAGGTTGCTTTTCCACGTTTTGGGTTCACGCCCGAGTTGGGGCGCAACCGGCAATCGCATTGATCAGGGCACTCGTGTTTTTCTCCCAGGTAAACTGGGAGGTGATCTTTTGCCTTAGGTTGTGTCCGAGTTGGGCCCTCAAGGATGCGTTGTCCAAGAGCGTCAGGATTTGCCGGACCATGTCGGCCTGATTCTCCGGCTCGAAGAGAAGGCCAGTGACCCCGTCCTCAATGACCTCCTCGATTGGGGGCAGCCTGGGGGCAACCACGGGCTTGGCCATGGCGCCATACTCAAACAGCTTCGTGGGTGAACCGTACCAGGTTGCGTGGGGGATGAGGCAGATATCCATTGAGTCAAGATATTTCGGAACCTCGTTGTAGGCTACTTTGCCCGTGACAGCGACCCTCGGTCCCGGATCAGCGGATGCGGCCGCGGGTCCCGGCAATCCGAGTTTTCCCTCACCGACGATTAGGGCGGCAAAACGGGGCTGCTGGCGCGCGATAAGAGGCAGAGCATCGAGCAGGAGGTCAAGCCGGCGCCACCGGGCTGATAGGTTGCCGGCCACAAGGCCAACGACCACTTTCCCATCAAGGTCGTATTGCTGTCTTGTAGCGGGCCGCCCGTTCCCAAGTTTAAACAAGTCCAAGTCGGCAGTAGGGTAAAGGACGAGAAAACGATCGGAGGGAGATCCCCTGCGGACATAGGATTTCTTTAGCTCCTCGGAACCCAGGACCACAAAATCCGATTCGCGCACAAGCCGGTCTTCGAGGAAAATCGCGTAGCGCTTCATCAAACCTGAGAGGTCCACCGTCACGGTTTCACGCATTGGATCGTTGATCTCGATCACAAAGGGGATGCCTAGCTGCCTGGCCAACCTCAGCCCGACGGTGTGCAATTGATTCATTCTCTCATAAACGAACCGAATGCGATGCCGGGCGGCCAGTGGGAGCCACCTGCGATATAGTCTCCGATCATAAAACACCTCATAAACATCCCGCACGACACGGGCGGCACCCCGCGGGATGTAGTTGCGCATTGTGCGGTATGCTCGCTTGGCCTCCTGTGCTTCTTGATTCTCGCCCGCAAGAAACTTCACCACACAATGCCCTGCGCCTTCGAGGCCTTTTATGGTTTTGGCCATGTGTGTGGCGTAACCCGCGGCATCTGAAAGCTTGTTTCGCTGATTTGCGTTGACGTACAGAACGTTCACTGTGTGGTTGAGGAGGAAAGGTGACGTTGTGATGCGCGAGCTGAGTGGCGGAGCCAGTGCTCCCGCGCCTCTGAGCACGTAAGGAACCGTGCTCCGGTTCTCTTCAAGCCCTCCAGATGCGTTCGGAAATGATCGACTATGGCCATGTCAGCTTCCGCCTTTTCGTCCGGCCCTGTGCCGATTCTTGTCACTTCATCAATGTGGAAAAAGAGGGTCAGGTATCGCGTTTTTTTGGCCATGAGCGCCTTAAGCTTCACGTAATGGCAAAGCAGCCCGCGTCGGAATGTACTGGAATCAAACAAGCTGTAAGTTATCGGGAACTCCACCGTTGCCGCACCGCCGGGTTGCTCCACGTCGGAATCCATGGGAAAGTAGGCATCCGGGACGCCACCGACCAAACGGTGCGTCAACGTGGCCACCCGAGACAAGAGACGCTTCGGTTGGAGCCGCTTTTTGTCGGATTGGAGACGGTTTGCCCGGCCCCATAGAGTCGAGGAATCAACGGTGAATCCGTTCTCGTCGAGCATCCTTGGCAGATGTGGAATGTGCAGCAGGGCACCACTGCGGAACGCCCTGGGGCGGAGGTCAAGAGAGTTGAGTTGCTGCACGCCATGTTCGAGTTGCGCACCCACCCACGCCGGGTCTATTGTCTCGTAAACGAAGCTGTGGTCTTCCATCCTCCTGCGCCAGTGAATGTGAAGGCCGATTTCATCCTGGTCCCGCCGGGCCAACTGGCGGACCACGTCTGCAAAGCGAGTGGGCAGGTTTCGGCTCGGGTCAGAGCTCGTTTCAACGAACCACGTGCAGGGAATCCGCAACTCGTCCAGCAGGGCACAGAACGCGGGTGTTCCACACAGGATCCCGCCGTAGTCCATCTCTATCCCCCGCCATTTCCACGGGCCCTTGTCCGGTTCCCAATCCACCGAAAGGATCACAACTGGGCTTTGCATGTCGGGCGAATAATGGCGAATTGTTTCCGTTAAATGCCTTCGATCTCCCCCCGCAGTGGATGATCGGCGGGCGCGCAGGCGTTGAGATTGACAACCGGCAGAAAGTCTGGTTGGAGCTGAGGTCTTCCGCGGGTGTCATTTCGACCCCGCGTTTCCGTTCTCGTTCAAACGAGCAGAGCTTGTTCAATGTCCCGCTAAAAGAAACCAACGCCGAAGAACCGGCGCGTCTCTTTCAGTTAGCGCCGACAACACGCAACGCGGAGGGCGGAGCTAGTGCTGCTGAGGAAGGAGTTTCATACGCCCCCATTGACCAAATGGTGCGCGTTGTGCCGCGAATGTCCGTCGTGAAATAGGCAGACAGATTGGTGCCGGTGCCCGCACACGGAGAACCTGATGCCAGCGTAAGATCAGATGGATAAGAAACAAACTGAGGGTCAATATTGAATATTTGGCTGTTAGTCACAAAAGAATTCCCGCTTCCAAACACCGGATTGGCAAAACGGAAATCCGGAGAAGTAGATCCGCTGTCAGCGAAGCTGACAAAAGACGGCGTTTGGGTTGCGCTGACATAGACCATCGCCGTGGCATTAGCGGTTGGAGTTCCCCAAAAGTTGTAAGCTATGATATTGTCTCTGCCAAGGCCGTTCGCTGCAACTCCGGATGTCAAGCGGATAAGTGGATACCCCCATCCGCCGTCGCTCTGCTCTCCACAGAAAATGTTGTTCATCACCAGGTCGTCAATGTGCGTGCCTGAAGCTGTCACGTTAAAGATTAACAAACCGTCTGGATTCACGGTGTTGTAGCCGCAATCCGCCACGGTGTTGTTGAAGATGTAGTTGGCGACCATGTTATTGGAACCTACGTCCTCAATGTTAATGCCCGCCATGCAATGTGCGATCAGGTTGTTGTAGACCAAGTTGGAGCTGCAATTCGGGGAGACGGCACTGTCCGATGAAAGTTTGATGCCATAAACCGGGTCGCGGAAAGGGGCCACCATGATGTGACCAATAGCCACGTTTGTTATGATGTTGCCGCAGACGATGTTTCCGGCGGTACTAATGCAAATTGCGTGGTCATCCGAATCGTGGCAGACATTGTTGACGACAATGTTGTTATTGCAACCGCCGGTAGTCTCAATAAGTTTCTGCCCGCTGCGCCAAAGAATGCAATTCGTGATTACGTTGTACCCCGCACCATTTGGCCCGGAAAATTCTACGCAATCCACTCCCGGAGAGCTTGTGACATTGGTGCCTGCATCATGAATCCAGCATCCGGTAACCAAGTTGGACGAGCTGTTCCAGAAATATAGAGCAGCATTGCCATCTTGGTTGACCGTATTCTGCAGATCCAACCCGACAAAGGTGACGTTTGTTTCGCCTGAGACCTGAAACCAGTGCGTGGCAATACCGTTGCCATCAATTACGGCCATTCCGGCTCCCCATCCAATCTTGTCTCCAGAAGAGAAAGAAGCTCCAATGGAACCGTGTGTGTAAGGAGGATAGGAGACTTGGATTCCTTTGGAACTGCTCAACAAGTAAGTAACGCCGCCTTTGAAATAAATCGTGTCGGCACCGATAGTTGTGCTGGCAGCGGTCCCAGTGGCCGCTGGGTCGCCGGGACAATGCTGCCACGCCGTAGTAGTGGAGGTGCCATTGTTGGTATCGCTGCCGCCCACGTTGTCCACATAATAGACGGTCGCTCGTGCTGGCAGGGCGGCCAAGACGATTGCCATCGCCAGCCGTTGCAACGCTACCGCCATCCCAACCCGGTCTCTATCAACCAAATCCACACCGCAATCTCTTTCAGACATCATGCTCAAACCTTTGTTTGCTCTATCACTGGCCTGTTCGTTTAGCACGAATGATGCCACGGCGCAATCAGGAATGTGTCAAATCATGTAGCGGTGACGCTGCCGCCTTGACTTTCAGGAGATGAGAGCAGTTGGACGCCGTTGCGGCCTCAAAGGTGAAGTCATTTTGGTTGCTATAGGACAGTGACAGATTGAGGGAAAGCACCTCTGTCCCGACGTCCAAGCCCTCCCACACCACTCTGCTGTTTTCCAAAACACGGAAAATCCGACTCCTCGTTGCAGTGGATGTGGGAATCGGCACGAGGAGCTTATAAGACCTCTTGTCCGCCGTGAGAATCCCCTGCCCCAGAAACCGAAGCCGAAACCGAAGATTTGACCGCCCGCTGTCACCTGCACCGGTTTCCGTGCCCGGCGTTTCCACTCGGACGACGATCTCAGGGGAATAGTAATCGAGCCAAGCGGCAATGGCTTCGCGGGCTCCAACACCTTCCAAGCTGGAACACTCACGACGCAGAGCGGCAAGGTGTTTATCCATTTGTTTCCACTCCCCCGTTTGAGTTTCCTTGCCCTCAATTCCCGCTTGCTGTAGGACCTCAATCGTGGAGAGGTGTTCAATTTCCATAAACAAGTGTCGGCCGGGCTTCATTTGACCTTTTCGAACAAGTCTCTGGAAAGCCTGGACGACAGACTTCGGATTAGATCTAGGGGATATGGGTTGGCGACCCTGCGATTGGATAATCGGAACGACCTCGAGGATGCCTGCATCCCGCAACCGTTTGGCCGGGATTGTGGGGTTATTAGACTGCGTAAAGTAACAGCATTTCTGCGGAGGTTTTCCAAAGTCAGGACCTTCGGCGCCATAGTGGTCCCGATTCGTCACACTGCTGTCTGCCAGAAACCTGTTTTCCTTTATTGCGAAAATGGATTTTTCTTGTTCTACTAAGTTGGCTCCTAAGTCCCATTGACCTGCTCGGAAAAGGACCGGGTGATAACCCTCGGACGGTGTCTCCAAAATACTCCCGACAAGCTGCTTTGCGCGAGCCAAGCTCCCCGCTCTGCTGTTGACATTCGATGGTTTCCCGTAGTGGGGAGTCACGTTTGCCCAGGATTTGATCTTTTCTCGATGTGCAAGCTGATCACGTCTGCCTTGGTCGAAAAATATGATTTTTTCGGCTGGATCATGTCCATAGCAAAAGAAAGCGGATTCAGGCATTGCATTAAGGTGAAGGTGCGCTTGGATATCGTGGCCTCGTAATACGGCAGCTCGGTACTCGCCTTTAGCCCTGTTCCAGACCTCCCCCCACAGATCGTCTCTCGTGGAAGCCCATTGTGGCAAGGCTATTGCACCAGCGGCATCGAGCAGGTGCGTCCACCGAAACCCATGGTTTTCAGCCAGACGATCAGCGACCACGAGGTTTTGGACAAGTTGCCGCTCGAACGCAGCAGGTCTTATCCCGAATTTCGACCCATCCAGGCGGTCGCCGGCACGGGGCCGCGGTTCATGGTCGTTGGTTAGTATTAGAAAGGCGCGCCCGCTTTCCGTATCGCGAATGTTGTAACGAACGGAGCAGCTGGCCCAACCACAGTTGCTTGTCAGTGCAAAGTTTAGTGTCCAAGCCTTGCCCAAATTCACCTCGTTTGGGCGTTTGGCCTTGACCCGAAACTCCACTTCATGCATTTGGCTACCTGCAAGCCGTCCAATGTTAATTTCTCGCGGCTGCACCTCCAAACCAGATCCAAACGGCTCCAGCGCAGCCAATCGGCACTCGTCTGCAGCCGTTTCAGGGCAGACAAAAACCTTCACCGAAGCGGTCTCGCCTTTGAGTAATTCAGTGGTCAGAGGCTCCGCCCGAAGCCAGGATGGGTATTCTTTCTGCACGCTATTGTCCGGCAGCCTGTTATTACCAGGGCGACTCCTTGCCCTGTGGGCCAACAGGTAAGCTCCCACGTGCAGGTTCTCGTAATAATAGCACTGTTCCGAATCACTGACTACTGATTCCCAATCGCCTTCGAGCGAACTGAGCAGCGCACGCTGAAACAAGGCATCGGGATTCCGTGGATGTAACCGAATTGACTTGTCGTATTGTTTGCGCGCCGCTTTGTGCCGACCGAGACATTCAAGGATTTTTCCTTTCTCCAACTGATAAGTCGGGTTGCAGGGACGGCGTTGGGTGGCGCGGTTGGCCCATGCCAGCGCCTCCGAATGCTTCCCAAGCATCCGCAGCGCCGCGGCACGAAGAAAAAATGAGTGACCACAGCCGTCAGGCCGGGCCAGCCCGTGGAGAACCTGCAGGCATTTTTCGGCAGCGCCAAGTTCCATATGCAGCCCGGCCAACTCGAGCCTCGCTGTGTCTGAGGAAGAGAGTTTGTCGGCCAGTTCAAAATAGGGCACGGCACCGGCCAGGTCGCCCGCCTTGAGCAAGCTCCGGCCGGCCAAAAGTGCGAATTGAGCAGAAAGGGGTTGCTCATTGGACGAAATGATTTTAGCCAACTCTCGGAACTCGCCCTCGGAATCGGCAATCCGAAAAAGCCCTTCATACGCCTTTTGCCTGTCCGCCATGAACCTCAGCGCGGCTTTAAACCGATTCTTGGCAGCACAGCGTTGAGAACGATTCTCTCGGACGCGGCCGCAGGCACAAAGGCTCTCGCCAATCAATCGAAAGGATCTCAATCGCCAACCTATCCAAACCTCGAAAACAAGAATCGTGCCGCTAATGAACCAACCCGCCCATAACGGCAGCAGCACCGCAGTCAACAGCAGCATGGCGGCGCAAGCCACAAGCAACGCAGTAGCGACCGCCACTGCGCAAGCGCCGAATTGAGTCACTAGAACCTTGAGCCAGGCAGGAACGCGTGCTTTAATCTCTTGAAGCATGCAGAAAGCTTGGGTCAGCTCTTAGGAGGGAACGCATATACACTCACCTGAACAGGAACCTGAATCGGAAGAGAAGCTTTTAGGTGTCCCCTATCCTGGGAACACAGCTAGCGTTCTTCAGTATTCCTTTTTGGCCACGAGTACATTCCAAGGGCAGAACGTTCTGTACAAGGTGGAGCGGGCGATTATGTACTTCCATCCCTGTGTCGAGAATTCGCTGGTGGAGCGCCGATAAAACGTGACACCCTTAATTCTCCTCAAGCCACGCATAAGGGTAAAAGCGTCGGGGGGATAAATATCACTGCTCGGCACACCCCTCATTGCAAGCGAAAGTCGGTCCTTGAATCGTTGTGGCACGAAACCCATGAACCGGATATAAACGTGAGGTTCTGGACGGAGAACATCGAGCCGATTCGGAAAAGTGAGTATAGCAGCCCCGCCCGGCGCCAGACAGCGGCAGGCCTCCGCTATGAACGCAACCTGACGATCACAATTTCCAACGTGCTCGAGGGTCTGAAATGACGCAACAATATTGAAGGTGCCTGTTTCGTAAGGAAGACGTTCCCCGTAGGCGCAAGTAAGTCTGTAATTATCGTTATGGAACTCGTCATTTAGCTTCAAATTGACAAGCAAGGAAGCCATATCCATATCTGTGCCATCAAATTGCCAACCCGAGAACGCCCGCTCCTTCTGTGCAGCCACAAGGAAGCTTCCCCTCCCCGTGCCGAGGTCCAGAAGCCGCACCTGTTGCCCACCTGTCCTGAATCCAGTTTGTTCCAACACCGAACGCAGCAACGTTACATCCTTCTGGCCAGCCTCGAACCTCTTGATCGCGTAATCGGCGTAGTACTTTTCCTTTTCAGATTCCGACAAGTTCGTCAATCTCCAGATTCGCCGCAATTCCCAAGGCACTGTGAGCTTGGCACGATTTTGGTCGATTAACGCCACCAATTCAGCAAAAGAAAGTTGCTCGAACTTTTCGATGGCTTCTGAGATTAGTTGACCTTCCCCTTGATAAAGAGGTCCAACGTGGTGCCGTGTCAACTGGCGAAATTGATCAACGGGTGTGGGAGCCGGAACTGTGTTTGTGTATTGCATAAGTGCAAATCTATGGCTGTCAAAACGTTTCGCTGTCCGCCTCCGTGGCGCACTGCGGGTCAGTTGTAAAGATGTCGTTTTGATTTCTGCCTTCCGCGTTCGCTGTAAACTTCTTACGCGGTAAGAGCTCGATAGCCGTGTCAAGCGCCGCGGGCGCGGTCTGGCGCGCGGCAAGCACGAGCTTCCACGCCTTCTCTTTGCGCCCATATCGCTCCGAGACCCAGCTCGGTCCAATGCTGGCGCTCCAACTTGGGCCTCCAGAAAAACTCAAAAGGATTGCCGACTCCGTCGTGCTCGCGCGAAACGCCAGACCGCCGACCTGTTCAACCAGAACTCCCGGGAAGAAATGAAAAAACAACTCGAACAGGTGCTCGCCGCATCCTTGAAAACTGTCCTTGATAAGCAGGGTGTTCGTGAGCCGGTCCAACCAAAAGCTCCTTCGATGCACCACCGGCGATTCGAGACGGGTATAACCGTAATGTTCGGCTTGCAAGGAGTCGGTCTCCGGACCGCTGCGCCATTCCAGGACCTGGGGCCTGGCGTCATTCGTCATGCCGAACAGTTCGGTTTCTGCAAAACGATTGATTTCTTGCCCGTCAATGCGGGCCGTATTGTGGCTGGCCGTCGCGCGGAATTGGTTCCTCGCGGCGGGGTCTCCCGAATAGATGAACGTTCCACAGTCGCTTATGAGGGTTGTGCCACCATAATGCAACTCGAAACTCAAGCAATCGTTATGGGCATGCCCGCCGTAGGTCCCTTTCATGCCGATGTCGGCGCAGCAGACGAAGACGTGCATCCGGCCCTCATCACGGAGCACATAAAACCCAGCATCGGGAAATGCTTTCGACCCGAGCCGAGGCCGCGTCGCAGACATGCTCCGGGCCTTTTCGACCCCGGAGCGGCCAAGCATCCAAACAACCTCCTCCGAAAGCTGCCCTGCGCAAGAAAGAAAGTCCGGCCTTTCGAAATACACGCCCGCCAGTGCCAGAAGGTGCCGATGGTCTCTATAATCGGTGTCGCCAAGGAGGCAGACGCGGCCATCGTCAGCGTCTCTTACTAACGGACAGCGCCCATCAGGTTTCAAATAATGCATGGTGTACCCGGCCATCGCTTCGCATGCCCGCCGTAGTGTCTTCGGCACTGAAATGCGGTTCTGTTCACACAAAACCATCGCGGGGAGAACCAGCTCGAGTACGAGGCGGTGGTAGGACGGGGACAACTCCCAATGTGCGCCATCCGGCAGAACCTGCACTCGTATCTCTCGATCCAGTTCCTCCAATGCCCAATGCAACCAACGGTTTGGCTGGCGGCCAGGCAAGACCAGCCCGAGATAAATCAACCCCACCAGGTCGGCAATATAGTGGTTGCCATTATGACGAATGTAACGCCCCCTCAAAACTCTTTTGTCAAACTCGAGATTGTTCCAGATGTACTCTCCATGAACCAACAGCGAACAGGCAACCCGGCTTCGCGCTTTGGCGTCGAGACATGGCGATTTCCGAAAAAGATGATAGCCCCAGATCCAGTTGATTGCGCGGATGGCCACCTCCATCGCGCAATGCCAGTTCACTCCCTGGTAAGGCGGATTCTGATCAATCCAATCCACGCATTGGGTAACGAACTCGCGCGCGTACTTCTCGTCGTCGGTAAGGCAATACGCTATCCCCAATGGAACGAACTGATAGCAGCGGCTCAATTCCCATGGGACTTTGATATCCGAGGCATCTTTCAACTCGACCTCTTTGATGCGCTTGAAGTACACAGGATCCCAACGAACGCCTGATTTGAAGTCGCGGTGCCAATCAATGCTTTCGCCCAAATTGACCGGACCTGAGCCAAGCAAATCAAAAACATGGCGGCAGCACTTCTCTCCAGAAGCTCTAATGTGATCGGCGGGCATTTTAAGCTCCTGCGACAAAAGTCTTCGCAACTCACCTTTTCGGTCTCGCCAATCCTGCAGCGCAAAGAACTGTCTGTCCTCCCTCAACCCGGCGACATTTTGTGCGCCAGCGTTTGGCCATAGCTTTCTGACAACACACACTCGGAGATCCTGGTGTAAAGAGCGCAGAGTCCTGCCCCCTTTATGTCGAAGCACCTGGACTAGGTCTCTCGCAGAGAGTCCGCCTAGCTTGCCAATGCGATGGAAGGCGGTCCGAATCATCGGAGATTGTCTTGCTCGAGACAGAGCGCTACGTCGCTGGAAATGCTTTCCTGAGGCAGGCCGAGGGCACGACAATAATTCTGCCTCCAAGTGAAGGCCGCCATTGCCTTTCGACGAGCCGCGAAACCCAACCGTTCGCGCAAAGCCGAATCGCGCAGCAGGCGGACGATTGCCTCGGCGAGCTGGACCTCGTCTTTTTGTCTGACCAGCAGGGCATCCTGTCTATCGTCCAGCAGCTCTTCGAGCTGACCGACGTCGGAAGCAACTATGCCCTTGCCCGTGGCCATGTACTCGAAAATCTTGGTTGGCGAGCCAAAGAATGTAGAGCCATCCGCCATATCCTCATGCGGCGAAACCAGCACATCGCAAGCGTTGAGATAAGCTGGCGCCAACTCATGCTTGACCAAGCCGGCAAAGGTAACCTGCTCAAGCACGTCATCCTGCTGGAGAATACGTATCATCTCCTGCTTCAGGGCACCATCTCCTATGATGACGAAGTGTGCATTGTCACAACCTTTGACAACGTATTTAACGCAACGCATCAGGGTCAACACGCCGTGCCACTGGCCGAATACCCCGATGAACCCCACCAAGAGTTTGCCTTGGGGAAGATGATTACGAACTGCCGAAGTATCCACATGAGGCCCGAAGCGAACCGGGTCCACGCCATTTGGGTTCACAATCACCTTCGCAGGGTCCACCCGCCGCGACAACAGATCCTTTCTAAGCGTTTCAGAGACGACAGTAATCCTGTAAGCTCCCAAGAAATTCAGCTTTTCGCAAAGGCTTGAAATAAACGAGGTTCTTTGCCCAGACCAATTCTTCGCGATCCATGATGATGAGCTGTTGTGTTCGAGGAGAAACGGAACTTTCAACAGCATGGACAAGACAACCCCACTAAAGTTATTCCTGGAGTGGCGCTGATAAACTCCGCCAACCGGCGTGTGGCGCAATTTCCGCCATACCGCTATTGGAAAGCGCAGATTATATTCCATTTGAGAAATGAAGATTGGCAGGTCGTATAGGCCCGGTGCCGGCCGGATGACCTGAACGCCAGTCTTGAGTTGGTAGTGGCGGAGAGGGTCGCAAGCAAAAACGCTGATGTCATATCCTATATCGCAGCCAGCGTTGATGAACTCGCGCGTATGGGTCACCGATCCACCGGCTCTCAAGTCGCCCCAAAAATCAGTCTTAATATAACAAAGTCGCCTGGTGGACGAAGACGTTGGCGCAGAGTGCCGAATAACCCTAAGCCATAACCAGGCCGCCGCCAAAGCGACCCAGAAAGCGATAATAGCCAACGCCCCATAAAGCCAATGCCACAAGTACAGCGGGGTACCGATTATCACAGCGGCAGTCGGAGATTCGAAACGCTGGACCTCGGTTTCGTCGCAAAACGCGATTCTCCGAGCCTTGGTTAGCGAGGCCAACAACACCAAAGGAAAGCGATTAAACTGAGTTCCAACCTGCCTGCAAAAGATATAACATTCCACCGGTCGGGCCGTCCGCATTTTTCTCAGAAGCCTCAGCAGGCCCTGCAATCTAAGGTCTCTCCTCTCGAGAATTTGCGACGGTAGTGTCCCACGCGCCGCCAAGGCCGCCGCAGCCCGGCGGGCATCGCCTGAAACATCGATCAGCAAGATCATTGGAGAGCCTCCACCGTTTTGCGGTAGTATAGTAGGTGCAATAGGAAGTTCGCGAGCGCGCTGACTACAGCCGCATAACAGGCCCCAAGCGCCCCGAAGCGAGGGATCAGGCCAAAAGCCGCAGCCACGCTGATTAGGGAAAGCGTCAGAGCGATAGTCCGCAAATACACACCTTCGCCATGCGCGGCCAAAAACTTATTCATGGGGGCCGCCAAACCACTGAAGATGCCAGCAAAGGCGACTAGTGGCAGAAGCCCTGCCGCAGGACTGTACTTCGCTCCGAACATCACGTGAACAAAAAGACTTCCCAGGAGCAGCACGCCCGCGAAACAAGAGATGAGCCAAACCAGGTTAACGGTCCACACCTTCGAAGCAATTCGCCTGATTACTGCAAACCGGCTGAAGAAGGTCATTGCAAGCGAACGCGAAAACGTCGTCATTGGAGTCACGATCAGCCCTGCCAGGGTGTAATAACCCAAAGCGGTGACATTTCCGTAGTGTGCGAGAATCAAGCTGTAGGTCCGCGCCCCGGCAGAGGAAGCTATGTCTCCCGTGTAGGCCTTGAATCCATAATGCTTCACATCCAACCACAGTTCATGGACGCTGGCTGACAATTTGTCAAAACGGGGATTCAAGAGGTTAAGGACATGCACCGAGGCGAGCAGGGAACCTGCGAGGCTGGCACCGATTGCCACCGGAAGACTGTAGGTTCCTGTGACGATGGCCAAACCTACGAAGGCTACACCCACCCCTTTCGATGAAAGATTGAAGAACGATAACGCTTCGATGCGGCCCGTTCCCCGGCAGGCGGATTCAACCAGGGTCTGTAGTACCAGCAACGCCAGGAGCAGCGAGAACCAGCGTAGCAGGTGGCCAATTCTGGCATTAATCAGTTGCTCTGCGAAAAAGCTGACACCCCACAGGCCCAGCGCCGCCCCTATCACCAACCCGATCGTGACCACGATGAGGGCGCCAGTCATGCGCCGCTGCTCCTCCGGTGCTCCCTGTTTTAAGGCCAACAACCGCGCGCCAGAGGGCAGAAACCCGAAGTTCAGGAACATCGTAACAAAGTCGCTCGCGGCGAAAGTGGCGGCGTACAAGCCGTATCCAGCAGGCCCCAGCCACCGCGTATTCACGAGATTCAGCGCGAAACCCACGCCCAGCCCGATGATTTGTCCGGCATATAGGTAGGAAGTCTGCCGAGCGGCTCGCGATTTCCTGAAATGCTGCGCCAGAACCCATGTGCCTCGGGCGAAGGTGCTGTTTTCGCTAATCATTCTGCCGCAGGTTCCGTGCGCCGCGATCTTCTTTGACCAGCACAGCAGCGGAAAGGTTGTAATCGAGGACCGGTGAAGTCTAATTCTCTACCTGCGGGACAGCCAATTTCTGGATCAGATATTTGTGCTTCCCGGCACCACTCGTCTCGATGTTGTTGACGACGTGGACGTCCAAGTGGACCCGCCTCTTGAACCGCTCAGCAAAAAGTCGGTGAACGTAATGAATCATCTCCCCATCGGTTTGGCCGCCTGATTTTACTACCTCGATTCGCAAGCGTCCCGCGACCTCCTGCACGAAGCGCAACTGCCTGACCCGCTGCCAGCCGGGGTCATGGATACCGAAGATCACTGGTCCCAGCGGAATCAGCCCGCCGTCTTCGGCGACGACCAGTTCCTGGACGCGACCTTGGACGCCGCCAATCAGGGACAGCCCACGACCGCAACTGCAGGTCTTGGAGGTATATCGGCACAAATCGCCGATCTTATAGCGGATGATGGGGAATGCGTAGTTAGTGAATCCCGTAACCACCATCTCGCCGACTTCGCCTTCCTCACTTACGGCAAGCCCATTCCGATGAAGGATCTCCGTATAGCCGAACTCCATGAAATCGTGGAAGCCTTCATGCCGCTCGCACTCACCCATCTTACCCGCGAGTTCCCCGTTGCCGTACAAATCAAACACCGGACACCCAAACGTCTCTTCAATTAACCTTCTCTGGATCGGAAACAGCGTTTCCGATGAGCTTGAGATGCTGCGAATCACTCCAGTTCGATTGATGGTGCCGCCGACTTCGCGAAGATATTTCGCGAAGAGTTCGAGCGCCGATGGATAGCCTCGGATCATGGCTGGCCTGAACTCCTCAATCATCGCGGCGTAATCGGCAATATTGTCCTGCGTCATATCAAAGGTCGACAGCAGAAGACAGTTGCGCTTCGGGTCCAATTGCCACCTTTTCTCCTTCCTCCATCCGCAACCATCAACAATGGCGCCGCGGAGGACCACATACCGGTCGCCAAATGCGAACCTCATCCAGTTCCATTGCCTTGACTCGAGTGCCAACCGGAGCGCGCCACTCCCCCGTTCAACAAACAAACCCAGCGGCTCAGCGGTAGAGCCACCGGTGGTCTCCCATTCCATGCGATCTCGCGGGATGTTGGATGCGCTCAATTCGGCTGCGTGCAGGCGAATGTCTTCTTTGGTGAGGAACGGCACTCTCTGGAAGCTCTCAAAATCATGAATATCCCGCGGCTTGATCCCGTGCTCGTCAAACGTGCGCTGGTAGAAAGGGACGTGCTGGTAAGCGTGCTGGAGCAGGCTAGACAATTGTCGCATTTGGTATTCCCTGAGTTCCGCATTGCTCCACCATTGAGATTGCATCACGAAACGGTAGCTTTTTCTGAAGCGCCGCCCGTGCCGGTATTGAATCGGGATCCTATAGAAGACGCGCTTCGCCGCTCGCTTAAGAAGGTTCATGTCAGCCGTTTGTAATACCCATATGTTTTCACTAATTGGCCTATGCGGTTTACTCTTGTAAGGTTTGGATTTGGTCGGATTTTCGGGCGTTGGGCATCACGTTTTCTGCATGAGCAAGAGTCAACCGCATAGGCCTATTCACTAATTTGTTTACGCAATTGTAATTTCACGTCGATTGTCCGACTGTTGAATGGGAGCTTCCCACCTTGGCTTGTCGGCCAGCCCAGAGAGAACGCCCAAGAAAAGGTAATAAAGTTTGTTGACAAGGTCCGCATTATAGGCGAAGTCCAAGTCAAGGCTTACTACGAGAAAAGCAACGGCAATGGCGACCATCACTTCAGCATTATGGGCCGCCAGGCTCTCGCGCGCGGACCGGATTACACGAGACGCCTTTGCAAAGACCTGAATTTGAAGCAGCAGGAAGGCACCGAAGCCGACCAGTCCCGTTTCAGCCAGAATGCTCAGGAATAAATTGTGAGGTGTGTCAACGGATCTCTCGCCATTATATTCAAACCGGTATCGAGGAAAACGATCCCACATTTCCGAAAATGTGTCAAAACCGACGCCCGTAACCGGATAGTCTTCAAACATTGCCAGTGCCGACTTGTACGTCGCCAATCGTGAATAAATGGTCTTTGTCTGATCAATGCGTTGATGCCAGAGACCGCCGAAAAGCTGAGGGAGTATTCCCTGCTGTAGAACCAGCCAAAGGACCACAGTAAACCCGGCAATACTCAGGGTCAATTTAGGACTGCGGCGCAGGTAGAAGACCAACCACCCCGCGAGCAGCGCAAGCCAAATCCCGCGTGTGAGTGTGCAGGCGACGGCTACCACGCCCGCCAGAATGGCGAGGCGAACGTATCGCTTTCGGAGAAGCTGGGTTTTGTACACATCTTTGTGCAAGCTGACGAACAAGAGCAGCATAACCATGACTGTGCCGTATGCTTCAGCAGTGGCCCAAGGACCATTCACTCGCCAGTCACTAGTGCCAGCCATATGTGTATTGGCACCTTCCCAGTGGAGCACATCATGGCCGCTGATGCCCTCGTACGTCCCGATCGCTCCGAGAGCAAGCAGCGCCAGAACTCCGGCAACAAAGAGCTTTGGCATAAAACCAGGACGACTTGCACACCTCTTGCCTGTGAAATAATATGCGCAGGGAATCAACAAGGCGTCCAGAAACACACGCAATGGTGTGCGTATCATGATTGAGCCAAACATCGACAGGAAGCCCGCCCCGACGAATAACACCAACGCATAATCGAGACCATTTGATAAGAGTCGAATCCCCCGTCCTTCCCATCCTGAAAAGGCGGTAAACAGGAGCAGTAAAACAAATAACCGTCTGAAGGTTATGTCAGGAATGCCTCCCCCAACATGTATGGTGATGTACGGCCCGAGGAATGGAACCGCCACGAGCCAAAGCACCAACAAGTCCGAAGCCTGAAGCTGGTACCGGACCTTGATCAACAAAAAGTAGCCCAAGACGACCAGTGGGATCAGCGGCAGCTTGATGAATACGCAAACAAGAACGAATAGCAAGCTTTGAACCGCTAAACGCAGCAATTTGCCCTCGGAAGCGGCGTCCAGGAGTGACTCTTCAGGAGTCTCAACTAAGACGTCCGAATCGAGATCAGCTTGGGTCTGAGAAAATGAGGGCGGCATATGTAGCGTCTAGGCGCGCCCAAATTGGGCACATTCTCCTGAAATCCGTGGTTCCGACCTGATGGTTGTGCTCAGAGTTGTTCTTCGACCTCAAAGCAGATCTGCATTGCCGCCGTTTGCTGATCAAGAGGTATGGGCCATTCTCCGCCCGAGCGCAGACATCTTGCTAATGCCTGCAATTCCTCGAGCTGACCCTTCTGAGGCGATGCCGAGTGCCAGCGCGCACCAGCAGCTCCATCTATCTTGATGGATTGAAAGTTGTCAATGGAGATGACCTTGCCGTCGAAGAACAGTTCCGTGCGCTCCTTCGGGTAGCTTTTGGGGCCGAATGCAGTATAGGTGAGGGTGCAGACCGAACCGTCGGCATAGCCCACGGTGGCCACGAAATTGTCTTTTTGATTCCACTGCGTGGATGCAGCCCGGACGCTGGCGGCATGCACGGACTTGGGTTTTGAAGAGGTGAAAGCGTTGAACAGGTCGTAAATGTGGCACGCCTCTCCAAGGTTGCGGCCACCTCCCTCCTCACTATGCACCCAATGGTCCAAGGGAATGAAGCCGGCATTCATCCGATAATTGAGTATCAATGGACCGGTCCTTTCACCGAGCCAGTGGAGCGCTAAGTCAACGGGAGGCGAAAATCGCCGGTTAAAACCGGTCAACAGGACCTGTTGCCGACCGTCGCCACTGAAGAAAGTCTCGATTTCGCGTAATTCGTCCCTCTTAAGGCAAAGCGGTTTCTCTACCAAAACATGTTTGCCAGCGCGCAAAGCCTGCAACGCCATTTGCGCGTGTAAATGATGCCGGGTGCAAATGATGACCAAATCCACTTCTTTATCTTCCAACACCTGCTGAACCTCCGTGGTTGCGTAACCGGCCTCAAACCGGCGCGCTGTGTTCACAGCGCTAGTCCCAGTTCGGCTGACGACTGCCCGCAACTCATAAAAATCCCGCAATTTCGCAAGATTTGGCAGATGGACGCCTTTGGCAAAGCTGCCTGCACCGATTAGGGCAACACGGACACGATCCGCCTTGCCGCACGGCGCCCGAAGGACAACCTTGCGCACGGGAGAACCAACGCTGTGGCGATTAGGGTATTCGAGAAAAACCAGAAGCGGCTTACCCTCCGGCGCGCAAAGAGCCCGGAACGCATTATTTGCTTCCTCTACCTCGTATATCTGTGTGGGTAAGTTGTCCAGATTGATCTTGGCAGATGCCAAGAGATCCAGGTAAGCCTCCATGTTTCTATTCTCCGTCCAGCGAACATAAGGAAGCGGATAATCCTGCCCGCCTTCTTCATAAGTGGGATCGTACCTGCCAGGTCCATAGGAGCAAGAGATCAAGAAATCCAGCTCTTTGGCATAGAAGTCCCGCCGGTTAAGGTTAAGGCCCACGTTGCCCACTACAACAACACGGCCCTTCTTACGACATACATTCATGGCCTGGCTTACCACCTCATGGCTGG
This sequence comes from bacterium, assembly GCA_021784555.1. Taxonomy (GTDB): domain Bacteria; phylum Verrucomicrobiota; class Verrucomicrobiia; order Limisphaerales; family UBA8199; genus JAJYHY01. The sequence goes on along the minus strand of JAJYHY010000006.1, from coordinate 1,697 downwards.
CAGTCGAAGCAGTGATAATGGCTGCGTCTGCGCCGAAACCAGCAGTCAGAATTCGTATTCGTTCGAGGACATTCTCGGAATTCGGATCAACGGAGCATGTGAGACCTTGGTTCAGAGCAGATGTGATCCGATCAGAGTCAATGTCTGTACCAATGACACGGCAGCCGTTCGCCAGGAGCAACTGGGCTGTGATCTGGCCAATGATGCCGAGACCAAATACGACGATAGTCTCACCCAACGTTGGCTTGCACCTCCGGATACCTTGCAGGGCGATTGCCCCCAACGTAACCGTAGAGGCGAGCCGCATTGACAGGTTTTGCGGGATTTTGACAGCAAGGTTTACGGGCACATCTATAACCTCGGCGTGATTTGCGACGCCTGCGCCTGCGCACGCCACAGCGTCGCCAACCTTGAAAGTTGCTACATCAGAGCCGATTTCGATTATCTCGCCCGCTGCTGAATATCCAGTTGCTTGAGATGGATCGAGTTTGCCCAAGGCTAATTTCCATCCGCGGGCGATGCCCTCGTCATGAAGGAATTGAAAGGCCCTTTTCAGATTCTCAGGTTTCTGAAGAAGACGCTTATACACTGGATTCACCGAGTGCTTAACTCCAGCCACCTCAGTGCCGACGCTGATACAGGAATGGCACACCCGCACCAGGATGCTTCTGACACCGACTTGGGGGGCAGGCACATCCGCGATTTCCACTTCCCCGTTCCGTATTAAGACCTGTTTCATGCGCCTAACGGGGGGATGGAATGGCCATCCCCTTCAAGAGCGACCATCGAAATCATTGGTAAACATCGTGGCCTGGCCCCATTGCGGGGCGGCGTCTTGTTGGTTATGAACGGATACTTGTCGTAACAAAAAATGGCCGGTTGGGCCCTGCACGTTGGCGACGGTCCAATGCGCCACTTTGACGGCCAAGTCAATGCCCGCGGATGTAGTTCCCGCAAGTTGACCAGCGTTTGAATGCCTTGGAGGGCGCGCTGAATGTCCAGAGGCCGCATTTTGCACTCGTTGCCGCGCCGAGTTCCGCCCGGTACCGAAAAGGTTTGCCCGAAGGGATAAGAGCCTCGCCGAAGGCTTGATACAGCGCGGCATCGCCAGAATCACGGTTTTATGTCGCAATGAATTCGATCTCGTCGCCTCCGATGGCCTCGAAGCATTCCCGGCGGAACAACCGGCAGGCCCCCGACATACGCTCCACGCTGCTGTATTGTGCTCGATATCCTCACCGGCGCCCAGTTTGCTCACGGGCTGCTATTTGGCAGCCGCAGCGCTGGCGGGTTCGGTTTGGAAATCCGGGATGGGCGGACCAGCCTTGTCAGAGCCATTATCCGAAAGATGTTGGTCCAGCAAAGCCAGGGCCGCAAACATCGTCGCCTGGCCCCAATGCAGCGTAGGCGTCTTGTTGGTGATGTGCGGATCTTTGCGATAATAGAAATATCCCGTCTCGTCCTGCATGTTGGCAATGGTCCAGTGGGCGACTTTGAGGGCCAGTTCGAGACTCTGCGGATGGAGTTCCCGCAAATTGACCAGTGTCTGAATGCCCTGGGAGGAGCACTGGATGTCGAGAGGCCGCATCTTTCGGTCGTAATACCTCGGGGTGCCGTCCGGCGCGAAAAAGGTTTCCACGAAGAACCTGTAGCCTTTTAGCAGAGCATCCTCGAAAGTCGGGTCGCCCGAGCAGCGG
>JAJYHY010000245.1 GCA_021784555.1 bacterium | reverse complement strand
AAGCGCCAGATGAAAAAGCTTAAAAAGTGGAAATCACTCAGAGGACGCAACCGGCGGTGCTCTGGGCGCAGTTCATGAGCAACCAGACGACTCAAAAATGAAAATTACTCAAAGTGTCGCTGTAGTGTTAACCCCCCGAACTTCTATGATCTGCATCACAGAAGCCCCGGTTTTTCTCCCCGAGCCCAGGCCTCCAGTTTCGCGAGGGAAACGATCTCGATTCTGCCCCGGCCGGTTCTGAGGATACCGCTGCGCGCCATTTGACTGCTGACACGCATTGCTGTTTCGAGGGTTGTCCCCGCCAATTCAGCGATTGTCTCGCGAGTTTCCGGGATGAGCGGCCCGAACTTGCCTTGGAGATAGAGCAGCAGGGCGGCTATTCGCACCGGAGCCCGCTCCAGGAAAAGTCCGCGCATCTCGTATGACCGGCACAACTTGAGGCAGAGCTCATCGAGCACCAACCGTTGCAGCGGCGGATTCTCCTCGAGCTCGGCCAGCAAGTCCGTGGTCTTAAAAGCCGCCACTTCCGTTTCGCGCATGGCCACCGCCGTGCATGGATAGACCGGGTGGCACCGGTAGAAGACCGCGCCAAGGAGATGGTTGGGCAGAACCAGATCAATTAAGAGCGTCGCCCCACGCGTGGTATACTTGACCAACTTGACCTCTCCGCTCAGCACCAACCACGACCACACGGCCGACGCGTCGGCATGGCAAATGACTTCGCCGCAGCCCACCCTCTCCACCCGGGTCCCGGCTGAGAGCCGCAGTTTGGAGCTGGGTTGGAGCTTCGACAGGATTGGATTGGCCGCGATAGCCGTGGCAATGCGCTCGCTATCCGCTCCGACCGCTCCCCTGCGCGGCGGAGGTCGTTGGAGCAATGGGATAGTGGTGTTCATCGTTTGTCCGAAGCGCGAACGGGGCACACCAGCCTGGCGGTTCTCGGGCCGGACGCCGGGTTGTCGGGGTGATATTCATTCTGGACATCCATTGGATTCAGGTTCCACCGATCACATGCCGCTAAACACCTGGTGGCCGCCCAAATACCCCTGCACCACCAAAACAACGACCAAGAAGCCGCCGGCCACGAGGTACGGCGCTGTCACCGTCCGCCTTTGGCGGTGGAGGTTGAGCCGCCAGAGGAACAAGCCAAGGAGCAGTCCGACCAATCCGGTTCCCAGCCACTTGTGGATGGCCATGCCGAGCACACCATTGTCGTCATGCATCCAAAAGAGCCAGCCGGCCAGCGCCGTAAACGGCGTCAGTGCCATGGCGACGAGCAACGTCCACCAGGCGGTGTGGCGCAGGGACTCGTCTTTGCGCAGACGGCCGGCAAGGTCGCTGGCGATGGATACTGGGACCAAAGCGGCGGTGAAATTTACCAGGATCGGATGCAGCTTGGTCGCCGTAACAAACTGTTGGAGCGCCGGAAGAGTCCCGGCGCCGATAATCGGTTCAATCGTCATCATATCTGTTTGCGGTTGGTTTTTGGTTTCGATGCCTGTGAACATGGCTGTGACACCGCATAAGCAGCCATTCAGGCCTTTCCACATTCACACGGGCGTGGAGCGGTTGAACTTGGGGAAGCTCCAATTGGAGGACGCGCCGCGTGCGCCCGCCAACTCTAAGTCAGCCGGGGAGGAGCGAGGCTGCGGAACGCCGGACCAAGGCACACCTCCGGCGTAAACACCCATTGGCGTCTTCTGGTTCGGCGGTCGAAAGGCCGTTTCCGTGGAGATGGAAGCGGATCGGGCACTTGGAGAAACGCGCTCAGGGATGAAGCGGGGTGGAAAACTGGCCTCTCAAGGACCGAGGCGGGCGTCTGCGCTGTAGGATGGAGGGTCGAGCAACAAACGTGGTCGTCGCCATGATGAGGGTGGGAGTCGTGTCCGCTGCCGCCGCCATCATGCGGGCGAGCGTGGTTGGCGGGGTAAAAATGAAGGCGTTTCGTACCTGCTTCGCGAGCCGCTGAAACCGCCAGTTCGCCGGCGCCCTGATGCCTATGCCAACCTTGCGCCCACTCGATTAGGTCGTCAATCGAGCAGTACGAACTCGCCGCGAGCCAAAGCAAAACACACCCCGCCGCCAAAAGGCGGAGCGTCGCTGCAAGCTTTGGCTGCCTCGAACTCATAATTGGTATTAAACGATGACATTAGAGTCTATCCAAGAACCCATGGCCGTCAAGGGTGAAAAACCTCAAAAGCCGAAAAGCCGGACATGTTGCGGACAGGTCAAGTTTTGCGGCGTGTGCGGCGAGGGCGAAGCGGTTTGCACCCGAGGCGCGCGCAACGGCATTTCGCATTAGGCATTGGGCATTTACCATTATGCATTGGCAATGCGAAATGCCCAGTGCCTAATGCCCAATGCTCAATGAGACGGGAAAAAGCGGTCTGAGGTCCCCCTCGCTGGCAAACCCCTCGGGGCAGCGCCGGGCCGCCAACCCCTTAGCGGCCCGGCGATCGTCACCTCTTACCGTCTCCCTCTCTACCGCGTCCCGGAGAGAACTCGCCCATTGGATTCGCTGAAGGGGGGCTCTCATCGGACGCGCAGTGCAATCAATCGGCGGACGCGAGAAATTCGAGGATCTTGCTGAATTCGACGGCCACTTCGATGGTCATCTCGGCGACCCCGTTCGCTCGGCAGTCACTGCCGGAGGGTTGCCGCCCAGCGCGGCGGACAGGCGGTCCAAATTGACCGGCTTTTCCAGCAACGCCCGGGCGCCCTCCGCACGAGCCGCCTTGCGGCATTCGTCATCCCAAAAGACCTGCATCAAGGCAACCGGCATTTGCGGATAGAGCCGGCGGATGTTCCGCAGCAACTCGAACCCATGCATGGCCGGCATATCCACGTCGCTGACGACGGCGGCAAAAGGCTCTTCCGCCAGGCATTGGAGGGCCTGTTCCCCATCGGAGGCGAGCACGGCGCCGTAGCCCATCTGGGTTGCCAAATGCCCGACCCAGCGGGCCGTCATGGGGTTGTCATCGACCACCAGGATCGCCTTGTTCTCCGATTCACAGTTCATGGTGCAGTTCGTAGGCTTGTCGGCGGGGCATCTCCGGCATGAGGCACAGGGGCGGAGCGGACTCCAGCGCGGCCAATACCCGGCGTCTGAGCAGCGGCAGCCGCCTGGAATAGAACCGTTTCGCGCATGCTGGACTGCAGAGCATCACGGTGTGCTCGCCGAGCTTCACCCGCCCATACCACTTGCCGCCGCTGGTCGGATTCTCACACACCACGCACAGACCGTCTTCGTCATTCATACAAAGGTCCCCTCACTTGCTTTTCAAAACTGGAGCATTGCGGCCCGGTCACGGGTTTTGGACAACGCGGAAGAACATTTGCGCGTTGTTGCGGGTCGGCGTCAGGTAAGAGAACGAATTGCCCGTGCCCTGAATCGGTTCGCCGACATTTTGCCAGCCGCCGCCCAACGAGGAAATCGCCTGGATTTGGTAGATCTCGCCCACTTGGGTGTTAAACGCGACCTCGGCGGCAGTGTAAATGGCAACGGTGTTAGTGGCGCCCGAATTGACCAGGCTCTTGCCATCCGCCCACACCACGCCGCCCGGAATGGCAACTCCCGACTGCGCCGGGTCAACCCCCAGGGCATACATCATCCAGTTGGGCACGCCGTTGGTGTTGTTGACGGCATCGGGCGCGGCTTCGGGATTGTTGATTGAACCGAAGTATTGAATTTGCCAAGCGTCGGGCAAACCATCGCTATTGGCGTCGCCGGTGAGATTGGCAATGGACGCTTTGAGAAGACCCACGGCGTAAGCGGTGTTGTGAATGCCATGGCTGCCGTCGTTGTTGACGAACATCCAGTTGTAGGCCGCTTCCAACTGCGGGGTGGTCCAGGTCGAATCCACGTTCAGTGAGGATTTGACCGCGCCGAGCGGTGGCAGGAGTGTGGACAGCTTGTCGAGCAAATGTTGCACTTCGGTCTGCACGCCTTCAATCACGCCGTCGCCATCGTAGTCCTGCAACGGGAAGTCGAAGGTGGTGGTGATCGTAGAACCGTGACATTGCTGGCAGGCGGCCGTCAGAGAGATGCTGTTGGGGTCGTTGTCCCACATGGGAACGAAAGTGTGTCCGCCCGCGTGCAGGAAGGCCGGGTCGGTCGAGGCCACGGTTTGCATGTGGCAGGTCACACAAGCGTTTGTTACCGCATAACGATGGGCCGAACTGGGAATGGCTTCGCCGTAAGTGAAGCCATTGACACCCTCCAGCATGTCGGCCTGCGGCCCGTGATGCGGACCGAAATGCGAATGATAGGAGGTCGCGTACGTCGCCGCATCTTCCCGAGCGTGGTGGCATTCCATGCACAACCGTCCCTCGCCGCCGTTGGTCACGACGGTGCCATCCATGAGGGTCACGCTCGTCAGAGTCCGAAGCAGGTGCGGATTGCCGTCCGGGACGGTTTCGCCGTGCGGTTCGTGGCAGGTCTGGCAGTTGATGGGCACGTAGGCCGTGTCGATGTTATTGGTGATTCCATCGACGTAATCCACAAACCCGGCGCCGGTGTGACAGCGAACACAATCTTCGCGACCGGGACCCGAAGGATCGCGGGTCGTAACGGCATGAAGGGAGTTGTCCCATTCGGCAACGGTGCTGTGATTGGGCATCTCGTCATGGCATTGGGCGCAATCCCCGGAGTTGAAGCTGACAGCGATCAAGTTGGTGTGCCCCAGTGAGTAGGCGTGCTGGCTGCCGGGGCCGTGGCAGTTTTCGCACTGGATATTGGCCAGATTGGCCAGAGCGGGGTAATTGGCCTGCATATTTGCCCAATTGCCATTGGTCAGGACCGTCGGAAAAGTCCATCCCAGCCGCGCGGCCACGTCGTCAAACCCGCCGTTGACGGCGTTGGTATTGGTGTCGTAGCCGACCGTATGACATTTGATGCAACTGAGGTTGTAATGACTGCTCGTCAGCCCGTCGATGCTCCGGCTGAACATCGTGGCGTGGGCGGTTGTCTGCCACGGCGTCACCATGTCGTCCGCCACTTGACCGCCGCTGTGGCAGAGCGCGCAGGTGTTGACTCCCAGGTAGGTGCCCGCAGTAATGGTCTGAGCCAGGTTGGTAGTGCCCTCGCTGGCGGTGGTAATCGTCGTCGTAACCGTGTATGAACCTGCCACGTCGGGCCGCAAAAGCGTGCGCCCGGCAACCTGATAAACCAACTGGTCCGCGGGCCCATACACCGGCACGTTGCTCCCCAGGGGGCTGCCGCTCAGTGCCGCCTGGGACCCCACCGGCGCCGCGCTCAGAGACCAAGAGACGCCGGTGATGTCCGAGGAGGGAATGGCAATGTTCACCTCGGCTTCCAAATACACTGGCTGGCCGACGCCGACGTTGAAAAGGCCGCCAGAGGTCTCGGCGTCGGCGGGCAGCTTGTAACTTGAGATTTCCGTCGGCGTCAAGGGGCGGGCGATCAAACGGGCCCGCAAATCCGTTTGTGCTTGTGCGGTGGTTTCGGCGCTCAAAATTGCGACTGCCGCTGCCATCAGGCAAGTTGGAAGGATGTTGATTGATGATTTCATCTTGGTGGTTGTTTGGTTGGGATCGGTTCAGGTCTTCTACAGAAGGTCTGGCCCGGCCTCAGTCCGACCGGCCCTGAAATTCAGCTTTTACCACGGCAAAGCAGGTCCAGCCCCAGGTCGCGGTATCTGCGCGCAAGCCCAGGTAAGGGTTCTTGGCCACTCTGGTGGGCTGTAGCCATGGGGCTTTCACTTTCGGACAATACAACTCATAGACGGTGTCGGCGAGACTCCCGTTAGCCTTGGTGTATCCAATGAGCGCCTCGCTCAGAGACTTGAACGCGGTGCGCGCGCTGGCCAGCTTGCGCGCCTTGGCCAGGGCTCCCGCTTCCGCGGCAAGGGCTGGAGGCAATGCCCCGGCTTGATCCGCGCGTGCCGCCGTGGCGAGGGCCTGGGCGTTGCGGGAGATATTCTTCATCGAGTCCCTCGCCAGGGCGGTTTGAATCCTGAAATAGTCCTTGAACATGGAACGTACCGTCTGGGTAGAGGGCGGCTGCGCCGGTTGAGTCGCACTTGGAACCCCGCCGGGCGAACCCTGGCCGGCGGACGTTTGCGCGGCACAACTGAGCGCAGCCGTCAAAGCGGTGATGGAAATAAACGTCGCGAGAGAAAGATTGGTTTTCATAAAGTAAGTCTGATCCAGATGCGCGCAGGGTTTGTGGAACCGGCGGTTGCTTCTGGAGGCTCGTCGCGCTCTGGGCGCTCCGCAGGGTCGCGCCGGCAAGGTTGCCGGGGCACGATCCACGGGGACTCTAAAGGAATCTCTCTGCCAGGTTTCAATATTGATCTCGAGCGGTTTCATAACTGTCTTCTTTCTTTGTTACGTCTCGGCCAGGCGCTTCCCTCGCGGGATTTTCGGCGCACTCGACTTTTTTCTTTCATCCCGCCTCTTCACACGTTACCAACTCCAATGGAAAAGCCGCAGCCCCTGCGGCCGAGACGTGACGCTCACTTCATCCCAACTCCCGACGGTCGCGATGGGCCGAAAGGCCCACGGCTCAATGCCGGGGAGTGCCACGCTTCTCCCCGTTCGGGTGTTGCTGAGGAGCGCCCCGCCGGAAAACCAAAACAGGGTCTCGCTCGGTTCCGCCGGACTAGTTCCGGTGCTTGAGGCCAGGCCGTTCAGGTGCAATCTGTAGGCGTGCGGCGCCGCGTTGGTGGCGCTACAGCACACCTCCACCGGTACGGATGGTACGGCCGGTCCGTTGGTCAGCGAGGTCAAGGCCACGGGCATGGACCTCTTGACCACGGCCTCAGACCCGCGGAGGATCTCCCCCGCTGGTTTCGTGCGGCTCGCTCTCTTGGGACGGCTCGGAACGATTTCAACCTCCTTACCTCTGGCGGACTGGGTCGAGCCAATTGAACCCAGCACCTTGGTCGGGACGGAATTCGTTGGCGCTTTGGCCGCGCTGCCCGCCGCTGAGGCGGACAACGTCCCCGCCGCCGATAAAATGAGGGTGCAGGTCAAGGTGCTCGAAATACGGGAATAGATGCTTGTTTTCATTGCTTCCTCTCTCGGAATATCGCCTGGCATTCACGTGCGCATCTCTCCTCCTGGTTGTACGGCCGCCTGCAGGACCCTCGCCCGGCCCAACGCCTTGCCGCCATCCGGCAGCCCTGAGTCCTCCCACGCAATGCCGCTCAGGCTCGCCAGTCTTCGCAACTCCCGCTCGCGCGTGATCTTCGCCAAGCGGGCCAGATAGGGGTCCGGTTCTCCAGCCAAGGTCTCAAGGCAGGAGGGGCTGTAGACATTTATGGTAGAACCGTGGTGATTCACGCGGCGGGCGCCTTGCCCCGGCTGGACGGCTTGGCCGCAAACCGCGCAGGTCTCCCACTCAAATTGATTGCCGACTCTGTCTTCGGTTTTCATTCTCTCATTTTCCTTTCAGCAATTACTACGTATCGCGAAGGCTCAACCCCTCATTTCTCTTCCGCGCAACTCAAACTGCGGGGATCGCCTCTGAGCGTCGTAGTAAATCATAGAGGCTGCACGGCGCGGTTGCCGCGCGGCTCAACCGAGAAAGTGAAGAGACAGTGAAAGATCCACAAATGATGACCGAATTCGCGGAACCGAGGGCCTCCCTTTTTAGCCGTTACTCCGCCAAGAACAATGTAAAACCCATCCACTTCTATTGTGTCGCGCCGCAAGCCAGGAACGTCGTCCTGGTGGGCGATTTCAACGGCTGGAATCACCTGGCCAATTCGTTGCAGCGCCAGCCCGATGGTTCCTGGACGACACAAGTCCGGTTGCACCATGGCCATCATCTGTATGTGTTCCTGGTGGACGGCCAGCCCATCCTCGACCCCAACGCCCAGGGCATCGCCCGAAATGCAAAGAACGAGAGGGTGTCGCTCATCGCAGTGAGTTGAATGAAGGAGGCTGAAGCGATGACCGGTCTTTATCAACAACGGACTCGACGCCCATGATTGCCAACGCTGAAGAACTCGAACAGGTTGAAGAAGCAGATCGCTGGATGGCCGCGGATGATTCCCACCGGGCGAATGAGGATACCCTCGAATCCTTTCACCGCATCCTGCGGACGGTGGTCGAAGCCGACGGCTCGGATGTTCACATTAAGGCGGGCGCGCCCGTCAAGGCGCGAATCCACAGCGCGTTGACCGCCCTGGACTGCCCCTGGCCGTCGCGTGAATGGCTGGGCGACCTGATCGAGCAAATCCTGCCCGCGCATAGCCGGGAGCGATTCGGTCAGACCGGCCAGGTTGATTTCTCCTATCTGGCGCCGGGGATTGGCCGGTTCCGCGCCAATGTGTTCCGGCAGCGGGGCGAGCGTTGCGTCGCCATGCGGTATGTGAAAAACCGGGCGCCCAGCCTGGAGCAACTGGGCCTGCCCCCGGTGCTCGAGCGTATCGCCGAGTCCGAGCGTGGCATCATCCTGATTGCCGGCACTACCGGTAGCGGGAAGTCCACGACCATGGCGGCGATGATTGAGCATATCAACGACACCCAAGCCAAGAACATCATCACCCTGGAGGACCCCATCGAGTTCGTCCTGGAGGATAATCAGTGCGACATCAAACAACGCGAGGTGGGCGTGGACACGCCCTCCTTTGCGGATGGACTCAAGGCGGTGCTCCGCCAGGACCCGGACATTATCCTCATCGGCGAAATGCGGGACGCCACCAGTTTCGCCGCGGCCCTGAGCGCGGCGGACACCGGGCACCTGGTCTTCTCGACCCTGCATGTTGGCAATGCGGCTCAAGCGGTTGGGCGCGCGCTGGACTTCTTCAAGGCCGAGGAACGGGAACAGGTGCGCCGGCAATTGGCGGCCAATCTGCGGGCGGTCATCTGCCAGCGCATGGTTCGCAAGCGTGAGGGCGGAATCACGCCGGCCTTGGAGATCCTGCTCAACACCGTCACCGTGCGGAAAATGATTGAGCAGAACCGGCTTGAGACCCTGCCGGCGGCCATTGAGACTGGAACCGACGATGGCATGCAGACCTTCAACCAAGCCCTCCTCAAGCTGGTTCAGACGGGTCTGGTCTCCGAGGAGGAAGCCATGGCCAAGGCCTCGAATCCACAAGCGCTCGAGATGAACCTCAAGGGAATCTTTCTCACTTCAGGCGCCCGCATCCTGGGAGGCTGAACATTCGGCTGCCCTCGCGTCCAGACTCTCTAAGTAGCTCAAACGCGCCGTTGCTCAGACAGTCGCGCATCTGGTTTTCGAATTGCAGACGAGCGTAACGGTTGTCCGGTCTGGACCCCGCTCGCGAGTGAACCAAACGCCTCCGGTGATGGGGTTCGATAGTCTATGTCGCTGCCGGGACTGGTGCTCCAGAGGTAGTATTATCACTGGCTTTGGCAGGACGATTTCCTGCGCGGAAGCTTCTCCAGAAACGCAGCGGCAGCAACCCCAAGCTGATGACGATCACCTGGGAGGCGATAAAGAACATCAACCACTGAAACGCGCCTTGCATGAAGCCGTAGGAGTGGAGGCCAACGCCCAGCATGTTCACTCCAAACCAGGAGAAGCTCGTGACGATGTTCCCGAATACGGCCAGGTTCATGATGCCGCGTTCTCGCACCATGCCGGCCGACCGGGCGTGAAGGATGGTGGCATTCCACAGCACGATCAGCAACGCCCCGTGTTCCTTGGGATCCCATCCCCAAAAGCGGCCCCAGGACTGGTCGGCCCAGATCCCCCCAAGCACGGTTCCCAGGCGACGGTCATGGGTCTTGGTCGTCCGGGGGCGAAAGGGGTCCCTGCGTCATTGGTCCGGGATTCAGAGTCTCCCGCTGGACCCAGGCCAGAAACCGCTTCGCTTGTGGAGGCGGCATGGTTTTGGCCACGCTGTAAAAGTGCTCGATCATGGTCGTCTCGCATTCGACCCGAAGCTGGCCGGCTTCCGCCAGCGCGCGCTTGAGCTGCGGCGTGACGGCGTTGGCGGAGCCGATCAGCTTTGTGATTTGGGCGTTTGTCGCATCGACTTGCCGGCACATTTCCATGCACTTTGGGCGGTAGGCCCGGTAGAGCGCGCACAGGCGCGCAAACTGCGCGTCGTCGAGCCGATACTCGTGTTTGAGCCAGGCCAACGCCGGGTTGTCGCTCTTCTCCACGGAGCGTTTGGTCGCCGTCCCCGCCAGGTACACCGAGGCATACGCCATCATTGCCAGGAACAGTCCGCCGAAAAAGATCCACCATGCTCGCCTTCTCATATCTTCATCTTCAGTTGCGAGGGACTTGGTAGGGGTCAACGGACTGGACATACAGCGCGCGCCAATGCGCCTCAGCGCGCATCGAGGTGTGCTGCGCCTGCAAGTAGCCGGTGGTCACTCCGGCAAAGAGCAGAACGGCGACGTAACCCGCCGCCAACGCCGGCCGGCTGAATAGGCCTTCCAACCAGCGCACAAGGGCCGCTCCCGGGGCGGCTGAATGACCGGCCTCCAAAAGGGCGATGCGGCGCCAGACCTGTTCTTGAAACCGCATTGGCAGCGGAATTCCGAGGTTCCATTCCCTTAGGAGCTTGCCCAGCCCGCCGTTATCGTCGCTTGCCGATATCATAGTCATGCCTTTGAGAATCGTGTCTTAACTTGGTTCTTCGTGCGTTTTCGTCTCGCATTCATCAGCCTTTACTACGATGCCCAAGGGGCCATCCCTCGCTCGCCTTTGAGGGAGAGACCGCGGACTGGTTCGGGCTGGTTTCCAGACTCGGTCGAGCTTCAGGAGAGAGCAGGCGGGGCCTTTTCGACGGACGCTCCGATGATGCCGGTTTCCGCCTATCACGCGGTCGTGCAACCCCGTCACGCGATTAACTCCTTTGCCATCGAGAGCATCAGCCCTGGAGCGAGCAGTCCCGCCTCTGAGAAGCAGGACTGCCACGCAACCGGCGGAAGGGCAGCTCAATCCTTGATCAGGCCGCACATCGACTCCGCCTTGCCCAGGTAAGGATTCTTCACCTTTTTGTCCGCTTGCAGCCAACTGGCCTTGGCCATCGGACAATATACCTGCACGTAAGCATCCTTTACGTTGTGGTCGGCGAGGTACTTGATCAGCGACGCGCTCAGCGGCTTGAAGGCACCGCGGGCGGCCTTCAAACTCGTCGCTGCGCCGAGCCTGTCCGCCTGCTGGGCCACTTTCGCCGGTAGCATCTTCATGGGGTCGTTCTGAACCGCCTTGGCAATGGCCCCCGCCTGCTCATCCACCCCCCTGAGCGAATCATTCGCCAAGGCCTTTTCAATCTTCAGGTAATGGTCATAGACTGACTTGACGGGCTGCATGAGGACGGGATTGGATGCCGCCACGGCGTTGCCGGCGAGCGCCAGACCGATCGTCGCCGCGAGAATAGTGCTGCTCAGTTTCATTTGCATATCGTGTTTTTGAGTACGTTGTATGTTCGTTCGGCGGATTATCCGCCGACTCTACTACGACGGCGATTCGGTGATCCCTCGCGCAAACATCAAGTTTGTGTCCGCTCGCCGCCGCACCTTGCCAGAGGCCCCGCCGAAGCACACCCGTGGTAACATTCGGCGCTGATCCAGCGACAACCTTCCGTCCACGCCCACGTCGTGCATGTGGCAATCCGTGCAGGTCATGAAAACCGCCCCCCCTCCCATTGAACGTCATGCGCGTGCTGGCCGGAACCCCGGTTCCCTCGCGCCGCCTCCCGCTCTATTAAGCCCACGCAAGGCGTTCCCGCTCCTTCGCCACTCCTCGGCGATCCGCCCCAACAGCCCCAGGACAGCCACGCTGCCTTCCGCTTCCCCTTTCTCAAAATCGCCCTTGGTTCTGGCCATGCAGTTGGTCACATCGGCCAGGCACAGCACCGGCAGGCGGCGCGCCGCCGCAAACGCGTAAAGGGCGGCGGTCTCCATCTCGACGGCCAGCAGCCCTTCTCGCCTGGCCAGCGCAACCGCTTCCTCGGTCTCGCGAAACGGCGCATCGGTGGTCCACACCGCCCCTTCTTGCACTGGGATTTGTGTCCCAGCAAAGGCCCGGCGGGCAAACGCCAGCACGTTGGGCAAAATCCGCGCGTAATCCGCCGCCCGCAGGTAATGGTAACTCGTTCCCTCGTCACGCAAGGCCCGCGTAGCCAGCACGAAATACGGCGGCGGACGCACCGGCAGAATCTGCCCTGCCGAAGTGACGCTGACCACCAGCTTGCAGCCAGAGGCGAACAACTCCTCAGCCACCAGCACCGCAAAGGGCGCTCCCACCGCGCAGCCGATCACACCCACGGGTGCTCGATTCGAAGCAAAGGTGCAAAGCTCGGTATGATAGCACGCCCAAGCCGAACTCAGCCTGCCAGCGCCTGTCTTTCGCAAGTGTCTTACCAAATCGCCGTCCGGATCCAACACGCAGATCCGCGGCACTCTTCGCTTCGGGAGCGCCTTTTGCCGCCGCGCCTCCCGCAAGAGATTGTCCGGTGTAAACACGGCCGGCCGGTGGTAGAGCTTGTTCCGCAGCAGGGGAGGCAACCGCATTTCATTCTCCTAGGGTTTTCCCCGCCGCTTCAATGTCCCGTTTAAACTCGGATTTCGCACGAGCGCCAACGTACTTCTTCAAGATTCTGCCGTCGCGGCCGATGAGAAACGCCGTCGGAAGGGCTTGAATCCCGCCGTAGGCGGTGGCCACTTGATCGATTCCAATCATCACCGGGTAATTAACGCCAACTCGCCGCACGAAGGTTTTCACCTCCCCTATGCTCGTTTCATCCAGCGCGACACCCAGCATCGTAAAACCCTTCGACACTCGCCTCATGGTTGGTCAGCCCCTTTCTTGACGGGAAAGCCTTTCGCGATCCAGTCCTGCCGGAAATTCGTGGGGACATACAACGCCTTGACACTTTTGAATCCCCACCCCTGTGTGGCCCGAAAGGCCGCGCGAATGTTCGGGCACCTCTTCCACGGGCAGCAGCCGCAGTAGAAAACGATCTCCTTGTCTCGCGGAAGTCCCTCAATCGCGCGTTTCAGAGCCTGGAGACCTTTGCGCCTT
>JAJYHY010000244.1 GCA_021784555.1 bacterium | reverse complement strand
GAGCCGCCGGGGACATAAGCTGCTGGGGGAGGCTCTCGGTCGGCCACCCAGCCAAGTGGCGGTGCCCAGGAAGCGCCAGCGGCGGATTATTCGGGCTGGAGGAGGCCCTCATGCAATCGGGGAAAGTGCATGCCAGCGCGGTGGAGACGCTCGCGGCGGCGATGGCCGCCAGGGCCACCGTCCAGAGCAGGATTTGGATTCGCTTTTTCATGTCTGTTTCCTTTCGTTTGGTTGTTGGATGAGCCGGGGACTCGCCCCAGACCACCCGGATTTCACTATCGAGCCGCCGGGAACGCACGCTGCTGGGGGAGGCTCTCCGTCGGCCACCCAAGCAGGTGACGGTGCCCAGGAGGCGCCAGCGGCGGATTATTGGCGCTGGGGGAGGCCCGCATGCAGCCGGGGTCCTGGCACGCCAACGCGGTGGAGACGCTGGCGGCGGCGATGGCCGCCACGGCCGCCGTCCACAGCAGGACTTGGATTCGCTTTTTCATGTCTGTTTCCTTTCGTTCGGTTGCCTGGCCCCCGCGTCATTCCGCCGACCGGGGCCGTTTCTCTTAACGGGCTTCAAGCCTTCTGTCTTGCCCATTCACTCTATTCAACAGGAAATCCGGTGAACTGTTACACCCGCTTCGCCCTTTTTGTTTCCCCATTGCGGCTCGCGAGCCTGCGGCGCGCCAAAGGGCGGCCGCTTTCCCCTCTCAAGGGAAAGATAGGACATATTCACAGCAGCGTTCTTCATTTGCGCATTATCACGCCAGGGCCGCTTTTCTTCTAGCGTCCTTTTCGCAAACCCCATAACTCTTTAGTCATGTTTTCAGAACTGTTCAGCGAAGGCGGCCTGTCATTCGACCGCTTGCGGAGCTTCTGCCTCGTCGCCCAAGCCGGCGGCGTCACCAAAGCGGCGAAGGGCGAGGCCAGCAAGCAGACGCTCTACAGCCGGCAGATCAAGGAGCTCGAGGAATTCTTTGGCGTGGAGTTGATGCGCCGGAATGGCCGGGGGATAGTGCTGACGAACGCCGGAACACGGCTGAACGCCCTGGCCCGGGAATGCTTCGCCTCGCTGCTGGATTTTAAGAGCGAGTGCAAGGGGCGGCCGGTGGAGATCGTGCTCGGGACCGGGGAGAGCATCATCGACTGGGTGCTGCTGCCGCACCTTGCTGAAGTTCGGGAAAGGCTGCCGAACGTGCGGCTGAGGTTCCTGAACCTGACCACCGACGGCGTTGTGCGAGGTCTTGCGGACGGGGCCTTGGATTTTGGCGCCGTGCGCAGGGACGCGGTATCGCGGCCGTTACAGGCGGCCCCTTTAGGTGTTATGAGATACTCCCTGTTCGTTCCCCACGGGCTGCGAAAAGCGGACGGACCGAAGGCGCTGGAGGCCCTGCCGATGGCGGCCCTGGCGGGCGAAGGGAGCTTCCGAAGGCAACTCGCCGCGATTGCCGCAAAGCATCGCTTGCGTTTGAACATAGAGATCGAGTGCGCATCCTTTCCGCTGGTGGCGCGAGCCGTTAGCGAAGGTCGCGTGGCGGGCATCTTGCCGAGTGCGGCGGCGGTAGAGTTGCGGCGAGCGGAAGTCGAGGAGATAAAACTCGGCGTCCTCGACTCACTCAAGCGCGAGATCTGCCTGGCGTGGAATCCCCGCATGGTTAAAATCCGGACGGTGCTGGGAAAGGCCGGGGAGGTGTTCTCACAGCTTTTCCGAGTGTGAATCGGAAGGCTCGACAGACCGTGTGAGGGTAATCGCCGGCGTCCCCCCAAGGCCGTCGTGAGGGATTTGGAGTTTGAAGCGGGGAAGGAAAATATCCGCGTTGCCCTGCAATCCGACGGCCATTGGAAGGTGGAGTATTCCCGGGGTCAACCATTTCCGGCGATCAGCGGCTCGTTTTCCAGCCCCGGGATCTATTCAGGGCAGCTTTCGAGGTGAGTTCTCGATGAGCACGGCTCAGCACTCGGCCTCCAGGATGCGTTAGGTCGATACACCCGCCCACCAGAAGCGGATGGGCATCTTTGAGCCGGTTGAGGCTGTTGCAGCCACGCTTGGGGATTATTCGTGCGCCACGGTCGGCGCGGTGATGCAGTTGGGGTCCATGCACGCCAGCGCGCTGGAGACGCTCGCCGCGGCGATGGCCGCCACGGCCACGCTCAAGAGCAGGATTTGGATGCGTTTCTTCATGTCTGTTTCCTTTCTATTGGTTGCCTGGCTCCCGCGTCATTTCGCCGGCCAGGCCGTTTCCTTTCACGGGCTTCAAGCCCTCTGGCTGGCCCGTTCATTCTATTCAACAGGAAGTCCGATGAAGTGTTACAAGAAACCTTCACCGCCCCGCCCGAACATGCGACCGGGGTTTGACTTCAGCCCCCACCAATCTCAGTAAGGAACGCCAGGCTTTTGCATCGGCGCGTTACCGTCTTGCACCCAGTTCGTACCGGCAATGCGTTTGCTCCACACGTCTCCCGTTTCGGTATCGATGCAATACGTGACCGTGTCGCTTGCTCGGACGAGCATGTATCGTCCGACTGCAGGTGACGTAGCACTGGCGGGGTGTGCCTGCTGGGAGGAGAACAGCCACGCTCCCACGCAAAGTGCGACAGCAGTCGGGAGGGCCCACAGGGTTGTCTTGGTATTCTTGTTCATCTTTTTCT
Source organism: bacterium (assembly GCA_021784555.1). Lineage (GTDB taxonomy): Bacteria > Verrucomicrobiota > Verrucomicrobiia > Limisphaerales > UBA8199 > JAJYHY01. The sequence continues at coordinate 10,363 of JAJYHY010000244.1, read as the reverse complement.
CTTTCGTTTTGGCCCAGCTTCCGGGCCTTTGGTTTGTTAGGCGGCGACCCGGCGAAACCCTTTGTGGCGCGGGCCTGCGCCGCCGGTTCACTCTATTCAACAGGAAATCCGGCGAAGTGTTACACCCGCTTCGCCCTTCTTGCTCCATTGGCCGGATTCGCGAGCCCGCGCCCCGCCGAAGGGCGACCGGGCATCTTGCCAAGTGCGGCGATGGTGGAGGTGGGGCAGGCGGGAGTAGAAGACCTAAAACCAAGCCCCCTGGACCCTCTCAAACGCGAGACCCGGCTGGCGTCGAATCCCCGGATGGTCAAAATTCGGACGGCGCTGAGAAAGGCCGGGGAGGTGTTCTCACAGCTTTTCCGAATGTGAATGAGAATGCTCGACAGACCGTGTGAGGGTAATCGCCGGCGTCCCCCCAAGACCGTCGTGAGGGATTTTGAGCCTGAAGTGGGCAAGGAAAATATCCGCGTTACCCTGCAATCCGACGGGCATTGGAAGGTAGAGTATTCCCAGGGTCAACCATTGCCGCGGATCAGCGGCTCGTTTTCCAGCCCCGGGATCTACTCAGGGCCGCTTTCCAGGTGAGTTCGCGACACGCATGGTTCGGCACTTGGCCTCCATCATGCGTTAGGTTGGCACACCCGCCCACCATAGGCGGGCGGGAGGCCTTGAACCTGTCTGCTCGGCGGCCCGTTATTTCTGCACGCTGGCCGGCGCGGTGATGCAGTCGAGGCCCTGACAGGCCAGGGCCGTGGAGGTGGCGGCGACGGCCATGGCCGCCAAGGCCACCGTCCAGAGCAGGATTTGCAGTCGTTTTTTCATATTTGTTTCGTTTCTTTTGGTTGCCCCGCCCCACTGATCGTCCAGTGGACCGAGGTCTTTTGGCCCTACAGGCTTGAAGCCCTCTGGCTTGCCCGTTCACTCCATTCAACAGGATCCGCGGCGAATTGTTACAACCGGCGGCGGTTCCCCCTCGGCCCATCCTACGCCAGAGCGTCCCGCCGGGGCTTATCCGCAATCGGGGCTTTCGCAGCCCAAAGCGGGTGTAACGGCGGCGAGGGTGATAACGACGGTCAACGCCACCCAGAGCGCCACCTGCGAGTATTTCCGGGCGGTGCCTCCCGTCTCGTTGTTCCGCGCCCCCCGCCGCAACGCCGTCGGCAGCGCGGCGGCAGCCAGCGGCAGCGCCAATAGCATCATTTTCGCAATTTGGTTCATCTTTTTCTCTTTCGTTCTGGCCCGTCTTCGGGCCGTTCATTTCGTGGGCGGCCGCCCCGCCAAGCCGTCCGTGGCCTGGGCCTGAGCCGCCCGTTCATCTCATTCAACAGAAAATCGGGCGAACTGTTACACCCGCTTCGTTCTTTTTGCTCCCTTGGCCCGACTCGCGGACCTGCGGTGCGGCGAAAGGCCGCTGCTTTCCTTCCTCCGGGATAAGCCGCAGCGGATTTGCGGCGCCGTTCTTCACCCGCGCATTATCATGCCGGGGCCGCTTTTCTTCTAGCGTCCTTTTCGCAAACCCCATAACTCTTTAGTCATGTTTTCGGAACTGCTCAGCGAAGGCGGCCTGTCATTGGACCGCTTGCGAAGCTTCTGCCTGGTTGCCGAGGCCGGTGGCGTCACCAAAGCGGCGAAGGGCGAAGCCAGCAAGCAGACGCTTTACAGCCGGCAGATTAAGGAGCTCGAGGAGTTCTTTGGCGTGGAATTGATGCGCCGGAGCGGCCGTGGGATGGTGCTGACGAGCGCCGGCACACGGCTCAACGCCCTGGCCCGGGAATGCTTCGCCTCGCTGTTGGATTTTAAGAGCGAGTGCAAGGGCCGGCCGGTGGAGATCGTTCTCGGGGCTGGGGAGAGCATCATCGCCTGGGTGCTGCTCCCCCACCTTGCTGAAGTTCGCGAAAGGCTGCCGAAGGTGCGGCTGAAATTCCTCAACTTGACCACCAAAGATATTGTGCGGGGCCTTGGGGACGGAATCTTGGATTTTGGAGTCGTGCGGCGGGACGCCGTATCGCGGCCGTTACAGGCGGCCGCTTTAGGTGTTATGAGGTACTCCCTGTTCGTTCCCGAGGGGCTGCGCAGAGCGGACGGGCCGAAGGTGCTGGAGGCCCTGCCGATGGCGATCCTGTCGGGCGAAGGCAGCTTCCGAAGGCAACTCGCCGCGATTGCCGCAAGGCACCGCTTGCGTTTGAACATAGAGATTGAGTGCGCATCCTTTCCGCTGGTGGTGCGAGCCGTTCGCGAAGCTCATGTGGCGGGCATCCTGCCAAGCGCGGCGGCGGTGGAGCTGGGGCAGGCGGGAGTCGAGGAGCTAAACGTCGCCGTGCTTGATTCCCTCAAACGCGAGACGTGCCTGGCGTGGAATCCACGCATGGTCAAAATTCGGACGGGGCTGAGAAAGGCCGGCGAGGTGTTCTCGGACCTTTTCCGAATGTGAGCGGTCAGGCGGGGGCGAAGAAAAAATCAAAGACCACGGTTTGCTTGCGGGCTTCCCGCCGGACAGGGTTCCGGCGCATGGGTGCGGGTTGTGGCGGGAGCAACCTGCCCGAAGGGACAACGATCAGCGACCTGATAAGCACCAAAGCTTTAGCGCAGGCTCGTCAAAAAGCGGTTGCCGAACTCAGCATTTCGTAGGAGGATGGTACTGTGAGCGAAGGCTCGACAAACAGTGTGAGGGTCATCACCGACGTCCCCCAGGACAAACTCGAGGGAGTCGTGAGGGATTTGGAGTTTGAGGTGGGGAAGGAGAATATTCGCGTTACCCTGCAATCCGGCGGGGATTGGAAGGTGGAGTATTCCCAAGGTCAACCATTTCCGCCGATCAGCGGCTCTTTTTCCAGCCCCGGCATCAATTCAGGGTCGCTTTCGAGGTGAGATCGCCGCGCGAATGGTTCAGCGCTTGGCCTGCCATCATGCGTCAGGTTGACACACCTGCCCAACGGCGGCGGGCAGGCATCCGCAAACTAGCGGGGCCGCCGGCGTTCACTCTCACCGCTTAAGCAAGTGGCAGCGCCCGGCAGGCGCCAGCGGCGACGCGCTCGCGCCGGAGGAAGCCCGCATGCAGCCGGGGGTCTGGCACGACGCCAGGGCCGCGGAGACGCTCGCGGCGGCGATGGCCGCCACGGCCACTCTCCAGAGCAGGACTTGGATGCGTTTTTTCGCGTTTGTTTTCTTTCTTTCGGCCGCCTTACCCACTGATCATCCAACGGGTGGACCGAGGTCGTTTGGTTCGACGGGTTCGAAGCCCTCTGGCTTGCCCATTCATCCCATTCAACGCGCGAAATAAGCGCGCGTTCAACCGCTCTGCGGTTCCTAGTGGGTCTGTTTATGCTACGAAACCGCATCAGAGGCTTGTCGCATCTTGCGTAAAGGGCGTTCCCAGGAAGTCACAACGCTGACAAAGGGTTCCCATGGCTCATATCCGCGTCGTTCCTCGACCACCACAATAAAATCGCGGAGTATGCCGTGCCAGCGGACGAACACAGCTTTTACGGATTCTTCGATGATCTGCGCGTCGCCGACACGGTTCCGATACGCCACAGAAATTGATTCAAAATAATTGAGAAGTTCGATCAAATGGAATCGCAACTCCCATTCAGCCGTCCCGGATCTGCTGGAATAAATGCTCACGGCATCGACCTTCGTCAATTGGACGACTTCTTTGCTGGAGGGGTCCACGTCAACGAGGCCTGGGCGTATGGTTTCTATCGCTTTCCGATGATCCGAGGTCTTTTCGTTCCATTCAGCGACGATGTTTGTGGCATACAAGCGACGTTTCCAACGGTGACTTGCCTTGAGCGCCCAAAAAGTCAAAAAGAGACCGACCGCCGTGAGGAAGGGACCAACGTTTCCGATGACTTGGAGAATGTCTTTCATCGTTTAAGCTCGTTTGGGGCCAACCGGCCGACCGAATCCCGCACGGCGCGCAGATATTCTTCCTCGGCCACGCCGGGGCGCGCTGCTGGGGTTTACGCTCAGCACCCGGGGTCACCGCAGGCCAAAGCTGGCGTCGCGGCGGCCATGGTGATAACGACGGTCAATGCCACCCAAAGCGCCACCTGCGAGTATTTCCGGGCGTTTCCTCCCGTCTCGTTGTTCCGTGCCGCCCGGCGCAACGCCGCCGGTAGTGCGGCGGCAACCGGCGGGAGCCCCAATAGTATCATCTTCGTAATTTGGTTCATCTTCTTCTCTTTCGTCTTGGCCCGTTGCCGGGCCGTTCCTGGCGCGGCTCTGAGCCGCCCGGCCACTCCATTCAACAGGTTTTGCGGCGAATTGTTACACCCGCTTGTTATTTTCTTACGTTATTCCGATTTCCGAGGTGCGGAGCGGCTCAAAGGCTGGCTTACTTCGTCCTTGGTCCTGATCTCGCGGAATCCCCTGCTAATAAGCTGGTCTCCCAGGCTCCGGCCCAGTCCATTGCGTTGTGTAGTCGGCCCGAGGAGGGCGGTGTAATCCAAGGTTTGGTACATCATCGGTGCTCTGCCGGCCACAATAAGCCGCTCCACGTTCTGGGGAACCGGAGCGTTTCGCGTGCCCAGGTTGTCCTCGAGGGGGCTGCCGGCACAGCCGTCTAAGAACACCGCTGAGAACCGCATGCCCAACTCGCGTCCGGAGGCTTCCAACAGGCTGTACCATTGCTCCCTTGATATGCCCAGGAGAGGACGGGTGAAACCCGGCAGCTCTCCGACCGAAAGCGCGAGTAGTTGCCTCTCGCTGAAGTCCTCAGCGTTGATTACCAACCTCGGGGTGATCGCCATTGTCGGGTTGGCGTGGGATTTCACAACGAGGACAAAGTCAAATGCGGGGGGAGGAAACAGAGCGGCCGCCTCCCGGAGCGCGGCCACGAACGCCAGAGGATGGCTGAGGGGATGGGCCCCATAAATCCGGTTGTTAGCCGCCTCCACCTCAAAGCGGCCGCGCCAGGCGCCTTTTCGGCGCCCCCTGAAAGCCAGAAAACCGCCCCGCCGTGCGAGGCCGTTCGTAAAGAGCACGGCCGAGTTGCCGGAAACCGAGGAGATGCTCAGCCCGATAGCTCTGACCTCCCGGCTAACCGCTTCTGGAAATGCCGAGAGGTCATCCAGCAACTGTCGTGCGATTTGCCTATGACGATCATCCTCGCTCTTCTCCAGGAGCGCGATAATTGCGAGGTAATTCTCCTGTGCGGAGCGCTCTCCAGGCGATTCATTCGCGTAGTAGAGCAGGATTTCCAGACGTCCTTTCACAGCCAGCCGGTGCCGAGAGCGTCGCTCTTGGCCAGAGCCGAAGTCTTGGCCAGGTCCGAATCCTTGGTCAAATCGCTCGATTTGGCGATGGTACCCTCTGCCAGATCATCCTTCGCGTTTGGAACGGAGCGCCACGACTGCCGCGCGACAACGGGTGCGCCGCCTAAGCTCACCGGCTTTTGCAGCGGGTCCTCAGGCGTGACAACACCCACCATCGCGATCCATTCCGTTTCAGAGACCTGTTCCATTCTGCCCTGTTTGGTTGCCCTGCAAGCCCTCACGTTATTGATGCCCGCCAGGGCCATGGCCCAGAGCAGTACTTGAATGCCTTTCTTCATGTTCGTTTCCTTTCTTTTAGCCGCCTCGCCCGCTGATCGTTCACCAGGTCGAGGCCGTTTAGCTCTACGGGTTTGAGGCCCTCTGGCCTGCCCGTTCATCCCATTCAACAGGGAATCGGGAGAAGTGTTACAACAATCTTTCATCGGCTCGACCGAGGGCGTGGTCGAGAGGCCGGCCTTGCCGTCCGCGCAGCTCAGTATGCGACGCCGGGCTTTTGGAGCGGGGGGGCGTTGCCGTCTTGCACCCAGTTTGTGCCGGAAAGGCGTTTGCGCCACACGTCGCCCGTCTCGGTATCGATGCGCAACATGACCCAATTGGTCACTCGAAGGAGCACGTATTACCCTACTGCGCCTCCAGCAAGAGGGAATGGAGGTACGGGTTGTACCCCTGGCTCTGAGGATCCCCCGTAGATTGTAGGAGATCTTGGTAGTTCTGCCCATAAAACGTCTGGGCGTCGCCAGGAACCTCGCCGGATTGTGGCGGCTGTTGGTAGGTCCGGTTATAGAACGTCTGGGAATTGTTCTGCTGCTCCTGGCTCTGGGTCCGTCCCACCCAGCTCGTGGCCCGGTTTTCTGTATCGGCGGAGGGAGAGCTGTTTACGTACACCTTGGCGCCGTCTTGGAGGTAGTAGAGGCGATCCCAGAAGTCGCGGTAAACCCAAACCTGTTGCCCCGATTGGTCGGTCATTTCCCCCACCTGGTCGTCCAGGATAGCTCCCGTGATGGTGCAGCCCGTGAGGGAAATGCTCAAACAGACCGCCGCAAGTGCCGACAAAGTCATCTTCGTGATTCTATTTACTTTCATCTTCTTCTCTACTGGTTTGGCCCGGTTCTCGGGCCGTTCCTTTGTTGCGGGCGGCAGGCCCACCGGTCCGCGCGCGGCGCGGCCCTGAACCGCCCATTCATCCCATTCAACAGGATTCGCGGCGAATTGTTACGTTCGCCCCGCGCTCTTTTCCCCTTTCGACCGGATCCGACACGGAGGTTGGAGTGAGAACGGCTGCTGGATTGGATAATTTCGGCTTGCGGTCTGGGGAACTGGGTGCGAATTTCAAACTGTTCCATGAACCAGACGCAAAAGCTCGCGGACGGATCCGCTTTGACCCAGGCGCGGTTTGAAGATACGCACTGGAGTGTCGTCCTGTCGGCGGTGGACGGGACATCACCGGCGGCTCAGGAGGCTTTCGAGGAGTTGTGCCGGATTTACTGGCCGCCGGTGTATGGCTACCTCAGACGCGACGGCCACAAGCCGCAGGATGCCGAGGACCTCACACAAGGCTTCTTCGCCCATATTGTTGGCGGCGGATGTTTGCGGGAGTCCTACGAACGAAGGGGGAAGTTCCGCAGCTTTCTGCTGAAGTGCTTGAAGCACTTCGTTTGCAACGAGGTCAAAAAACAGCACGCCCTGAAACTGGGCGGCGGTGTGGCGCCGCTGTCCCTGGACCTTTCGGAAGCCGAAGGGGGCCTGGGGTTCGAACCGGCGGACAACGACGACCCGGCCAAGGCTTTCGAGCGACGCTGGGCGGCCACCCTCCTCGACCGGGCCATGGCGCGCGTGCGGGAGGAGTATTCCGCCAGGGGCACAGCGGACCTGTACAATGCCCTCGAGCCTTTCCTGACGGACCAGGCGGAGCGAGGCGATTACGGGCCGGCGGCGGCCAAGCTGAGGATGACCAATGGCGCCACGCGCACCGCGGCCACTCGCCTGCGAAAGAGCTTCCGCAAGGCGCTCCGCGATGAGGTTGGGCGCACTGTCGGCAGTCAAGGGGAGATCGATGGAGAAATCAGCTACCTCTTTACCGTCCTCCAGGCCCGATGACCGCAGACCAGACCTGCCCCTCCTGCGGTGCGCGGATTCCGCGCGGCGCGCCGAGGGGTCTGTGCATGGCCTGCCTTTTCAAACTTGGCGCGCCGCGCGAGCGGCCCGGCGCGAGCGTGGTCCCGAGCAGTCCATTTCCCTAAGCCCGGACCGAAGCAAACTGGCGTAACCACACTATCCTGCCTGGGATTTATTATCAGGACCTACCGGAGCGGCAGGTTGCTTTATCCCTTACCCGACCAGGACAGCAAGGTTGGGTGCCTCGCCTGGTCGCCGGATAGCCAGCATCTTGCAATCTCCCGCCCTCCGCCGACCACCTCTGGCCGGGGGGCGAGCGGGATTCCTTGTAACAGTTCTCGCCAGATCTTGTTGAATGGAGCGGAACAACGCGGTCCACAGATGAAAACTGACGAAAAATGCCCGGTATGCGGGGCTCCCTTGCGCCCCGAGGGACCCGAAGGGCAGTGTGTCGCCTGCTTGCTCCGGCTGGGGCTCAGAGGGAGCGGAGCACGCCGACAGCCAGCCGATCGACGCCGCCCCCGCCGCCGAAAAGGAGCCCGAAGGCCGTAACAGTCGTTCATTTTTCCTGTTGAATGAGAGTGAAAACAATGATGCGTATGAAGAACAATCCAGAGAATGCGGCGAAGCTGGCCGGGAATAGAACGCCGCCGCCTTGTGCAACGGTAGCCTGGCGGCCGGCCACGATGGCGAGGCGTTTGCTTGTTTTCGCCGTCACGGCGTCCTTATGCGCGGGTGGGGTTTCGCCGGCTGCCGCCCAAGTTAAGGATCTCCTGGGGCCGATCGGCAACAACGACGAATTCGCCGGAGCCCCGAACGGCTCAGACAGCAGCCAGGGAAGTGGGGGTGACGACTCATCCTCGGACGCGGGCTACGGCGCTGCTGGCGCCGCCCTCGGCGAGCTGCTTGCTCAGTGGTTGGGCCACGTCATCGACGGCTGGCACAAGCATAAGCAGCTCAAGAAGCAGGAGCAGCAGCTCAAGGAGCAGGAACAGGAGGCGGCGCGGGAGGCGGCCGCAAGGGCGGCTGCGAGGCGCCGGGAGAAGCGTGAAGCCGATCGCCGGGGGGCCGCCAAAATCGACCAAATTACCCAAAGCATCGACCAGTCCCTTGCGCGCTGGCGCGCAGATGAGAAGACCATGGCAAGCGAGTCGGACCCCGACCATCTAATCGCCGCCGCACAGCAGGACACGAGTAATGCCAGCGCCCTGCGCGACGCGGCCAGACAGGCTTCGCTCCAAGGCGACCCGCAGACCGCCGCCGCATACCATGCGGAAGCGGAAGCCTACGATAACGCAGCCCGCGCCTTAGGTTCGACCGCCTCGTGGGCAGCCCTGGACCAAAAGGCAGCAACCTTGGCCTCTGTGACTGGCGTCGCCCCCTCTACGGGCGAGGACCCATTCAGCGCTGCGCTGTCCCCTGGCCTGCCTGGAGGCGGCGCGTCGCCGTCCGTGACTGGGGACCCATTCAGCGCGGCACTGTCGGGAGGCGGTGTCCCGTCCTCCGCGACCCAGAACCCATTTAGCGCCGCGCTGTCGGGGGATGACGGGGACGCGGCCCAGCGCTCCAGCGTCGGCTTCCAGCACAAGATTGCGCACGACGTGACAAAGGCCGCCAATGGGTCGGCGGAAAACCCCAGCGTCGCGGGGCGCGTAAATGCGCTCGGAGCCCTCAGGGACCACACCGTCACCTATATCGGGCGGCTTGGCGAACAACTAACGCGCGATCTCACTGGCATTCCCGGTGGCCGCCCGGGAACCCCCGACGGTGGACAGCCAGACCGAGATCGTCACGACAAGCCCGTCCAGGACCTGTTCAATCAATAGCACGCAATCCCTAGCTTAGCTAGGAAACCCACTTGTCACGCTTATGAGACTTATGAGAAAGACACCACGTTTTGTTCGTTTTGTTCAAAGCACCGGCATCCTCGCCTCGTTCCTGTTGTGCCTGCCGGGCGGCCGCTGTTCCGGCCAGCAGACCGGCCGGGCCCCGCTTGATCCGCAAGTTCAGCGCCCGCTCTCAGACCGAAAGACCGCCCTGGCAGTGGCGACGGCCCACCTCACTTTGGCCGACGCCGAGGGCGCGTGGAACAACGGCGACAAGGCCCATGGCGAAGATCTGGCCCGACAGGCCCGCCGCCAATTGCTGCCAGCCCTGGTGGACCCCAGGCAGGACGACGTGGAGGTTTGGAGACTGCTGGGCGGAATTGCCAACGCCACAAGCAATGTCTGCGACGCCGCGTTCGCCTTCGAGGCCATTCAGCGGCTGCGGCCGGACTATTCCCGAGATGGCCGGTTGATGTCGCTGATGGCCCAGCTCAACCAGATGCCGATCCAGGATAAAGTAAAGGCGATCCCCGATGAACGGGAGACCGTTGTCTGGTTCATGGAGGAGGTCAAGAAAGTGCCCAGCGCCGTGATTGCATGGACCGGCCTGGCCGAATGTTACGATTTTGGCGACGGCGTGCCGCAGAACTACCCGGAAGCGGTGACTTGGTACCGGAAAGCCGCCGAAAAGGGCGATGCCGAGGCGATGTACAACCTTGGGGGCCTCTACAACCGCGGCCAGGGGGTGCCTCAAGACTACCAGCAGGCCGCCCAATGGTATCGCCAGGCCGCCGAAAAGGGCGTCGCCGACGCGATGAACAACCTCGGAAGCGCCTACTACAACGGCCAGGGGGTGCCTCAAGACTACCAGCAGGCCGCCCAATGGTATCGCCAGGCCGCCGAAAAGGGCGATGCCGTCGCGATGAACAGCCTTGGGGGCCTCTACCACAACGGCCAGGGTGTCCCGCGGGACTACCAGCAAGCCGCCCAGTGGTCTCGCCAAGCCGCGGAAAAGGGTGACGCCGACGCGATGAACAACCTTGGAAACGCCTACTACAACGGCCGGGGCGTCACGCGGGACTACCAGCAAGCCGCCCAGTGGTATCGCCAGGCCGCCGAAAAGGGCGTCGCCGAGGCGATGTACAA
>JAJYHY010000646.1 GCA_021784555.1 bacterium | reverse complement strand
CCTTTGAGACAGGCTAACCGTCTCAAATCCACTGAATCAAAACAATTTCAAATTGAACTAAACCGCTTCGCGGTAGCTTTGGGCGGTGGTCTGGTGCGGTGACGATGGGCGATAGTGGGGTCTTATGACACCACTACGTCAAAAACTCATCGACGAGATCCAGCTTCGTGGATTCTCGCCTCACACGCAGGATTCCTACGTGCGTTCGGTGGCGGGCCTGGCCCGCTTTTACCATCGGCCTCCGGACCAAATTGGCGACGAGGATATCAAAGCCTATCTGCTGCACCTGTTGCGGGACCAGAAATTGGCTTGCAGTTCGCTGATCGTTGCGGTCAGTGCATTGCGCTTTTTCTACGGGCAAGTGCTGCATCGGGCCACGGCGGCCATTGAACGGGCGTTGCCGCGAATGAAAAAGCCCGTGTGCCGGCCGCGGGTTTACAGCGTGCAGGAACTGGAGCGGTTCTTCCAATGTCCGCAGATCAACCGGCGGCATCGTGCGTTGTTCATGACGATGTATGCTGGGGGGCTGCGCGTCAGCGAGGCGTGCCAACTGCGCGTCGAGAACCTGCCCAGTGACCGGCACCAGATTCGCGTGGTGGCCGGGAAAGGAAAGAAGGATCGGTATACGTTGCTTTCACCACGGCTCTTGGAGGAGTTGCGCGCCTACTGGCGCCTTTACCGGCCCCAGCACGGATGGCTGTTTCCCAGTACGCTGTTTCCGGATCGTCCACTGACTCGTGAGGCTGTCGAACGGGCCTTTACCGAGGCGGTGGCGCGAGCCGGGTTGCCCGAGCGGGGTGGGCCGCATTGTTTGCGGCACAGCTTTGCCACCCATTTGCTGGAAGCGGGCGTGGACCCGCTGACCCTGCAACGATTGCTCGGTCACAGCCGGCTGGCGACGACCACAACTTACCTGCATGTTCGCCAGGAACGGCTGGCTCAAGTCAGCAGCGCGCTGGACTTGATTGATTTTGGCCGCGCCCGCCGGAGCGATTCATCCACGCCCTGAACGGTCGTATGGCTGGCCTCCCGCAGGCCGGCCAGAGAACCGAGGCGATCACGCTGGGTCAGGTCGTCCGGGCGGCGCTCTGGCCCGGACGTCCGTCGCCTCGCCGGCCGGCTCATCATTGGAAAGTATTGCGCGCCATTGCCGCCTGTCGCACCCCGGCGCTGGGCGGCCATCTCTACCAGTGTGCCCATTGCGGCCGGGAACATTTCGTGCCTCATTCCTGCCGCAATCGCCACTGCCCCACCTGCCAGGGCCTCAATGGCGCCCAGTGGCTGGAAAAACAAGCGGCGGATTTGTTGCCCATCCCCTATTTCCACGTCGTCTTCACGCTGCCCCATGAACTCAACGGGCTGGTTCAGTATAACCAGCGGCTCGGCTACGACCTGCTCTTTGCCAGCGCCACGGAAACCTTGCTGGCCTTTGGCCGAAACAATCTGCAGGCGCAGTTGGGGATCACGTCCGTGCTGCACACTTGGGGACAAAAGCTCGACCCTCACTATCACTTGCACTGCGTCGTCACCGGCGGCGGCCTCAGTCTGGATGGCTCCCGATGGGTGCCGATTGGTCCGCGGTGGCTCTTTCCGGTGCGGGCGCTCTCGGTGGTCTTCCGCGCCAAGTTCCGGGACGGGTTAAACCGTTTATTCGAATGTCAACAACTCCAATGGCCGCCGGACTTGACCCACTGCCAGAAGCCGGCGGCCTTTGGACGTTGGCTCCGGCCCTCCCTTCGTCGCAAGTGGGTGGTCTATGCCAAGCGCCCCTTTGCCGGACCCAAAACGGTGCTGGCCTATCTGTGCCGCTACACCCATCGCGTGGGTCTGACCAACCGCCGTTTGCAGGCTTTGAATCGGGCGACCGGCACGGTGAGCTTCGATTACAAGGACTATGCGGACGGTGCCCGGCACAAGTCCCTGACGCTCTCGCTGGAAGAATTCCTCCGCCGATTTTGCCTGCACATCCTGCCGCCGCGGTTTGTCAAACTGCGGCATTACGGCCTGTTGTCCAATCGGGATCGCCCGACCCGGCTGGCCCGGGTGCGGCAGTTGTTGGCCGCGTTGCCGCCCCAGACCCAACCACTCAACACCAGGATGACGCCTCCTTCGACCTCCATCGCGGCGCCGCCCTTGGTCTGTCCCCATTGCGGCGCCCGCGCCTTGGTTCTGCTGCGTGTCTTGTTGCCGCTTCGAACGGCTAGGCCGCCGATCTCCGACACCTCATGAACGCTTCAACGATCGTCCACAAATTGGGCCTGGGCAGGAAGGTCGTTGCGCTGGAAAAACGACCGGACCGACGACTTGCGGTCCAACGCGGTCACGTCCTGAGGCGCGATGACGTTCCCAAGTCGGTCGCCTTGTCAACCGGGGGCATTTGCGACAGATGGATCGCTCATCGCCTCCTGATCCGGGCAGAGCCTCCCCGGCCACAGCCGCCATCCGGGGGAAGTCCATCGGCTGATTCCAGTTGCTTTCTCCTGCGGGAACGTTCGTAAGCCTTCAGTTCAGCGGTTCAGTTCAATGGCAGTGTATTCGTCCCGGCTCGGCCCACACCTCTCGGCCAAATCATGCCTGCAAACCGAGCCGCGACGAATACACCGCTTTGCATTATACGAACCA
>JAJYHY010000243.1 GCA_021784555.1 bacterium | reverse complement strand
CGGGAACGACTTGGCAAACACCCGCTACCAGAACGTCGATCAGATCAATCCGGCCAACGTCGCGCTGCTCAGCCCGGCGTGGGTCTTCCACACCGGGGTGCTCGACCCCAAAGCCTCGTTGGAAGTGTCGCCCATTGAGGTGAACGGCACGCTGTTCGTCACCAGCGGGCACGACGATGTCTTCGCGCTGGACGCGGCGTCCGGTCATGAGAAATGGGCTTATCACCCATCGGCAATCGATATGCCGCCTTTGGACCAGGTCAACCCGTGCTGCGGACGCGACAATCGCGGGGTCGCTTATGGCAACGGCAAGGTGTTCATCGGGCGGCTCGATGACGTGCTGGTCGCTTTGGACGCGCAGACCGGCAAGGTGCTCTGGGAGGCTCAGGTGGCCAATTACCAGGACAACTACACCATGACGATGGCGCCCCAGTTCGTCGATGGACTGGTGGTGGTCGGGGTCTCCGGAGGTGAGTTTCAGGTCCGCGGCAAGGTCGTTGCCTACGCGGCTGATACCGGGATGGAGGTGTGGCACTTCTACACCACCGCGCCGGGAACCTGGGGCGGCGACTCCTGGAAGGATGGCGGCGCCACGCTCTGGAACACGCCGGCGGTGGACCCCGCGCTGGGATTGATTTACGTCAACACCGGCAACGCGGCCCCGGACATCAACGGCGTAAAGAGGATCGGCCAGAACCTCTATTCCTGTTCCATCGTCGCCCTGGATTTGTTCACCGGCAAGGTCCGGTGGTATTTCCAGGAGGTTCATCACGACTTGTGGGACTACGACAGCGCCCAACCGGTGCTGCTCTTCCCGCTCCAGAGGGGCGGCCAAACCATCCCCGCCCTGGGCCATTGCAGCAAGAACGGCAACTACTACATTTTAGACCGGCGCAACGGAAAACCGCTGTACAAGGTCACGGAGGAAGCCGTTCCAACCACCCCGGCCTGGCAGCATCCCTGGCCGACTCAGCCGGTCTCCTCGGTTGAACCTTTGACTCCGCTGGGCTTCCTGCCGGGAACGATCAACTTGAACCAGTTGCCTCCTGGAATTGCCCTGGCGCAGGAGTACACCCCACCCAGCCGGAACGAAGTGTTGATCTCACCTGGTGATGACGGAGGGGCGGAATGGCCTCCCGCGGCCTATAGTCCGCGCACCAAGTTCGTCTATTACGGCGTGCGCTACGAGCCCAGCACTTTTCTCACCGCGCCCAATAACACAACGGGACTCGGCTCAGTTTTCACGGAGACGATTCCCGGGGTAAGAGACTACGGCATCTTCGGGGCCACCGATACAACCACCGGCAAGAGGGCGTGGAGCATGGTGGTCGATCAGCCCGCAAAATCGGGATTGCTGGTCGCCGGCGATCTCGTCTTCTTTGGCGAAGGCAACGGACTGTTCCACGCGGTCAACGCCGCCTCGGGGGCCGACTTGTGGACGTTCGACGGCACGACGCTGCCCAACGGCGGCGGCGCCCAGGCCTGCCCGGTGGCCTACGTCGTTAACGGACGCGAGTTCATCGTCAATGCCTTCGGCGGGAACTCCGTGGACGGAAGGAAATTCCCACCCAACCCGGCAGGCGACGTCATCGCGGCCTTCGCCCTGCCGCAGCCCTAGCGGCCAGGGCCGAGCAACGATCCCGCGTACCAGGCCCGCACGCGGTGGAGCCAGGGGTTCGGGGATGAGAACTTTCTTCTCCCGGGCGGGAGAAGGAGAGCAGCAAAACACACGAAAAACTAAACTAATAAAAGGGTAAGAATATGTCTAACTTAAACTTCAACAAATCGAGGTTCGCCTGGGCCCACCTTCCTGGGTTGGTTCTGGCGGCCGCTCGGGGCCTGGCCCCGAGGCTTCGTCACTTCGGCCTGCTCGGGGCGTTGGGAGCGTTGTTGCTCCTGCCCTCCGGCCAGGCTCTCGGCGCCGGCCGGCCGTCGGTCGATCTTTCCTACTACGACGGAAGCCTCTTTTACATGCTCGGGGCTCATGTGATTATGAACCCCAGCGCGAACCAACTCGCCCAGGCCAAAGAAATCTACGTGCTGGCCTACCCTATCAATCCGAGCGGCTCGACAACCCTGGGCCCGCTCACGCTCCCGTCGGGTTACCAACCGACGTGCGATCCTTGCTTCACGGCAGCTATCCCGCCGCAATACGCCTATCACGACCACGTCCTGACGGGCGTGCCCGGGGAAGGCAGCGAAACGGCCGGCGCGTTCAAGGCGCCCTGGAAGATCATTCTGTTGATGTACACTCCCACCGCGGCCAACGGTCCGGATTTCACGCCGATCACCAGCGCGGATGATATCGACGCGGCCGAGGCGGCGGGCGAATTCCTGGCGATCAACCCAGGCGGCGATAACCCCTACGAAATAGAGACTGGCAAGATTCTGATCTGCCCGATCGTTGGCCGGGTGCCTTGAGCAGCCGACGATCGCCTCCTGGACGGCCGACGCCAGCCAAGGCAAATCGGCCGGCCAGGGGAAAAGGAGTCAGTTGCGCACTTTCGCACATTTTGATCGTTTGTGGATCAAATGTGTGAAGGTGGGCAACTGATCCCGTTTTTGACCCATTTTCCCCTTCCAGAGTCCCTGGTCCTCAGCTCCCCGCCGATCTTTGGGACAAGCCTCTAGCGCGGACACTTCACACCCGGGTAGGGCGCGCAGTCCTCTGCGCGCCGTGATGCCGCGGAATGCTGCCGGTCGTGCGGAGGGCGGCGCGCAGATGACCGGGAACAATCCGCGGCGGGCCGCCTCTAATATTGCGTGAGCCTGAAGAGCCACCATCAGCTCGTGAACCGAGAAAGGAAGAAGATCAAATGACACGCAACATAAGAATTCAATCGGAGACGCCCGCAAATAATAACCATTCACTGAGGATCCGTCATGCCAGGGAGCAGGGAGGCCGCTCCGGAAGCGCCCTCAGCCGCCGCTCGTTCCTCCGCCAGGGGATGGTAGTCGGCGCCGGGGCAGCGGCAGTCGGCGTGCGACCCGACCGGGCGCAGGCCCAGAGCAGCCGGGGCGGCCTGACGCCCGGCGATGCCGCCATCTTGCGGTTCTTATCGGCCATCGAGATTCTGGAGACCGACGCCTGGCAGCAATACAACGAGTTGGGAGGCATCCAGGACAGCGAGGTGCCCGGGGGCACCGGCAATGCCGTTTACACCGCCGCCCTCGCGGTCCTGGATTCAGATATGGCCCAGTACGTCCACGACAACACCGAGGACGAATACACCCACTTCGGATTTCTTAACGCTTACCTGGTTTCAAAGGGGCTGGCCCCGGCCAACCTGGATGCGTTTCGAACCATGCCCGGCAGCCAGGCCACCGGCGCGCAGCAGATCCCACGCCTCACCAATCTCATGCGGCTGAGCCCGGACACGAGTTGGTGGACGCGCTATCGGAGCCGAACCCAAAATCCCGATTTCGGCGACACCTTCCCGCAGGCCGTTCCCGGCTTGGTGCAGGGTGAGTTCCCCGGAATCCCGCGCTCGGATGCCGACTTGACGCCCTTGGCCCACATTCAAGCCATCGCCAACACCGCCGGTTTCCATTTCGCCATGATCGAACAGGGCGGAACCAGCGTTTATCCGGCGCTGGCCCAAAGGGTGACTCACCCCGAGGTCTTGCGCATCCTGCTAAGCATCGGCCCGACCGAAACGATGCACTTCCAGACGTGGCAAGATAAGGCCGGCAACGCCCCGCCGCTGACGGACCCGACAAATGGGTTGGTCTTTCCGGACCTCAATTCCCCGCCCTTCGGCGGCGAGGATTATCAAACCAACCTCATCATGCCCGAACCGACGATCTTCCTGGACCGAAAGTTCCCACCCTGCTCGATTATCCGCCCGACGGAGACGCGCGGCGCCGCTATGGCCGTCGTGAAGTTCCTAACCGATACCGGACTATTCCGGGGGCAGTCGCCCGGGTTCTTTGCCGCTCTGAACGAATTGGCGGAGGCGGCGGATGCCGCTCGGAGAGAGGGCAATCAGTAGAACGCCGATTGAGGCGCGCAGAGTCAGCCGGCCGGGCGTACCTTCCGGCCGGAGACCGAGCACCGACGGGGTGTGTCTGGACACCGCACATGTTTTTCTCCCTGAGGGCAGCCGTTGTGCTAGATTGGCAGGTCGGGTCGCGGCTGGCCTTGAAATACAACCAGGCGCGCGGGGAACTTTTTGGGCGGCCGCGACTCTTCCAAGCAACACGTGCGAGTAAGATGGACGGGGAACTGGATTTTGCGAAGTTGGTAGAACGGTTTTATCAACCGCTCTACCGGTTCGCCTTTAGCCTCACGGGTGTCGAGGCGGACGCTTGTGATCTGACCCAGCAAACGTTCACCGTGTGGGCTGCCAAAGGCCACCAACTGCGCGACAAATCAAAAGTGAAAACGTGGTTGTTCACCACCCTGCATCGCGAGTTCCTCGGCGCACGCCGGAAGCAGGCCCGCTTTCCGATGGTCGAACTGGACGAGGCTGCGGCGGACCTGCCGGTCAGTCCGCCTCCCTCGGGGCATGGCCTGGACGCCTCGCGAGCCCTTGAGGCGCTGGCCGAAATGGAGGAAACCTTCCAGGCGCCCATTGCGCTTTTCTATCTGCAGGACTGTTCGTACAATGAAATCGCCGAGATCCTCGGCCTGCCGCTCGGCACGGTCAAATCCCGCCTGGCTCGCGGGCTGGCCCGGCTGCACCAAATGTTAACCGTGGGGCCCGCGCACTCCAACGAGGCCAATTTATGAACCGCGACGACGCTCAATCTATCCTGTTGCTCTACCGCCCCGGCAGCGCGGACGCCCACGACCCGCAAATCGCCGAGGCGCTGGCCCTGGCCCACTCCGATCCAGACCTGGCGGAGTGGCTGGAACACCATAGCGCCCGCCAACTCGCCTTGCGCGAGCAGTTCCGCGGCATCCCTGTTCCCGCCGGGCTGAAGGAGCAGATCCTTTCCGAGCAGCGCGCCCGCTGGCGATTCGCTCTCATCCGGCCCCGGCTCGTTCTGGCGGGAATGGCGGCGGCGGTGGCAGCGATGGCCGTGCTGGCGGTGCTTTGGTTCCGTCCGCAACCGACGGACAATACTTTCGCCGTCTATCAGAGCCGGATGGCTGGCTTCGCGCTCCGCGGCTACGCCATGGATTTGACGACCCACAGCCCCGCCCGGGTCCGAGACTATCTGGCACGAAACG
The DNA here is from genome assembly GCA_021784555.1 of bacterium. GTDB lineage: Bacteria > Verrucomicrobiota > Verrucomicrobiia > Limisphaerales > UBA8199 > JAJYHY01. The sequence goes on along the minus strand of JAJYHY010000243.1, from coordinate 7,902 downwards.
GCGCCCCCTCGGGCTATGCGCTGCCCGCCGCGCTACGAAAGGCGACTCTGATCGGCTGCGCCGTTGAGAGCTGGCACGGCGCAAGGGTTTCAATGATTTGCTTCCGAACGGGCAAGCCGCTTCCTCCGGGACAACAAAGCGACCTTTGGCTGTTCGTCGTTCGGCACGGCTCGGTGGGGCGCGCGCCCATCGGTCGCGAGCCCCAATTCGCCCTTGTCAAGCGCCTGAACACCGCCGTTTGGACGCAACGCGGCAACCTCTATCTCCTCGGCTCGACGGCCAATGCGCAGACCTTGCGGCGGTTTCTATAGCCAACGATGGCCTCATTCGGGGGACCGCGTACCTTCATGGAAATTGTTGGAGCCATCGAAATCGTGGCGGGGTTCCCGGCAGGTTTCAAACCGAAGATCGGCGGTTACATTGTCGCGCTCTGGCTGTGGGGAATTTTTGTATGACGCGCCGCTTACCGGGATTATTCCATGCCGGACGGAGCCCGTTTATCCAAGCGCGCGACAAATTGGCAGCCCCTCCTCGAGACGATCCCTTCCAGTGGGTCCCCACCCGGCCCCCGGCAGGAACCCGGGAACCAAATTTCCGTTCAGCCATCCAACCCTCGGAACACAACGCCAGTTCGGTCTCATTTGATGATTCGGGCGGCGACAGGAGCCGCCATCGTGGGATAAAAAGGAAATGGGCTCGGCATGAATGCGGTGGGGCAACTGCCGATCCAGACCCGGACCCGTGAGCCCCGCCGGCGTACGCGGACGGTCCCGAAACGGAACGTCCGTTTGAAGCAGATACCGAAGTTATGATTATGAATGTCATAAATACGAACGCGCAAACGAAGTCAGCAACCTCGCTCGCCACCCGCCACGCCGTTTGGCCAACCTTCCCTTTGCTGTGCCTGTTAGCCTTGGCGTTCAGCGCCATCTACCAGGCCTGCGGCTCCGTTCCCGCGGCGCCCAGTCTGCTTGGGCCGGCCAACGGGGCCAATGTCGTCGTGCCCTTCACCAACTCCTGGTCCGCCGTCCTGGACCCAACCGCCGCCAACGGCGGCTATAATTGGCAGGTCAGCGCGACCCCCGATTTCGCTTCCATTCTCTATCAAAACGGCACGTTCCCCAGCCAAACCCAGGACGTCCTGAGCGGCATCCCGAACGGCACCTACTACTGGCGCGTCCAAGGCGTGGACAACGGGCTGGTGGCCGGACCCTGGTCCGCAACGGAGACTTTCACCGTGATCGGCGCCAGTTCCGCCGAGCCGGCCGCCCCGGTGTTGAATCCGCCCCAGGCCTACAACACCTTTCACCCCGTCGAGGCCGAATACTGGTCAGCCAGCACCGTCCCGGGTGCCGCTACCTATACGTTTGAGTTCTCAACCAACGCGGACTTTGCGCCTTCGGACCCAACGACTACCAAATTCGACAACCTCGGTACCCCCAATATGAGTTTTTCGATGGGGTTCGAGGGAAACTTCTACATGCGCGCGCGCGCCGTGAGCGCCAGTGGGTTCAAAAGCGTGCCCTCCAACGTCCAGACCTTTAGCGTGTTCTTTAACAATCCCATTGGCCCGGCGCCCGTTATCGTGTCGCCAGTCAACAACCCGACGCTGACGTTGCCGATTACGTTTACCTGGGACGATGTGCCCAATCCGCAGCCATCGGGTTACACCATCGAGATAGCCGACGACTCCGCCTTCTCAAGCATTGAGGAGGTGGACAACCAGATTACTGACACCAACATCACCGGCCTTTCGCTGACCTCCGGCCAGAAGTTCTGGCGCGTATTTTCCACGCAGGGCGACTCTGGTCCCGACACCCCGGCTAATACGGCCTTTTCCGCCACCGGCATCTTCACCATTCCCGACCAAACGGCCGTACCGGTCTCCGTCACCATCCCCTTCAATCCCTTCCCGAGCGGGAACCAGACCTTCGTGGCCGTCCAACTCGCCACCGCTCCGCCTAATGGTGCAACCATTCAGATGACCAGTTCCGACCCCAAGGTCATCCCGGTGCCAGCCACCATCACGATGCAGTCGAACCTTGCCTGGATGCAGTTCCAGGTGCAGGCCGGGAACGTGACCTCGCCCGAAGCAGTAACCCTCACAGCGACCCTGAACGGAGTCTCCGCGTCGGGTTCCTGCACCGTGACGCCCCCTGCCGTCAGGTCCGTGCAGTTCACTGCAGCCACAGTGGCCGGTGGCACGCCGTTGGAAGTCTTCATAAACCTCGACGGCGCGGCCCCACCGAGCGGCGCGACGGTCAGCCTTTCCAGCAGCTCCCCCGCGGTGAGCGTGCCCGCAACGTTCACGATCCAGCCCGGCTTCTTTTCCGGAGGTACCAGCGCGGCGACCAGCCCGGTCACGGCCAATACGCCGGTAACCATCACCGCCACCTACAACGGCGCCACAGCCCAGGCCCAGGCCACCCTGGGACCGCAAATACCGCCCGCTTCCATCAGGGTGTGCCCCAATGAGCTGCCCAGCAACGGCTCCTTATCCGCCTCCGGCATCCTCACCTTCGCCTCCCTGCTCCCTTACCAAGAGGATGTCGCCCTCACCTCCAGCGATCCCACCGACGTGACGGTTGATAACTTCGTCCAGGTCTCGCAGGGGTTCATCTCCGGCGGTTTCAATGTTCAGGCCCAGCCAACCACCGGAACGAAAACCGTCACCATTTCCGCCTCCGCCGGCGGCCAGACTCAATCCACCACCATCGTGCTCAACCCGACCGGTACCGAGGTCACGGCGTCCACCCTGACCCTGGACCCGAGCACTGTTGTTGGCGGCAACAGCACTACGGGCACGGTAACCCTTAGCGGCCCTGCTCCCACCGGCGGCGCGGTGGTTTCATTGCGCGCCGGGTTGACATCCGTCGGTGTGCCGGCGTCGGTCACCGTTCCTGCCGGCTCGACGAACGCGACCTTCCCGGTCACGACAAGCGAGGTCGGCTCGCAAGTGGTGATGACCATCTCAGCCGAATACAATTGCGGGTTCGCATCCGCGGGTCTGACCATCAACCCGGACCCCGCCACCACCGTCGCCAATATCTCAGCCTTCCAGCTCAACCCCATCAGTGTCACCGGGGGAGACAATTCCACGGGAACGGTAGTTTTGAACAGCCCGGCCCCGAGCGGCGGAGCGGTGGTTTCCATCTCCAGCGCAGACAGCTCCATTGTGGCGGTGCCTTCCAGCGTCACAGTCGCTGCCGGCGCCACCAGTGCCTCGTTTACCGTCACGACGGCTTCCGTCTCGACGACGGACAGTGTGGACCTGACTGCAACCTACCTCGGCGTTGTCGCCCCCGCCATCCTCACCGTTCTGCCCGGTTCATCCGGCTCGGGGCCGACCGTTGCGTCTGTCACGCTTAATCCCAGCACCGAAGCCGGCGGCAGCAGTTCGACGGGAACGGTCGCCTTGTCCGGCGCGGCGCCGTCCGGCGGGGCGGTGGTGTCATTAAGCAGCAGCGACACCGCTGTGGCCAGCGCGCCGGCCAGCGTGACCATCGCCGCGGGCGCCACTAGTGCCGCCTTCACCATCACGACCGTACCGGTGGCCTCGAGTACGACCGTGACGATTTCGGGCAGTTACAACGCCAGCACGCAAAACGCCACGCTGACGGTCACTCCAATCGCTTCCGGGACGACCCTGTCGTCGCTGACCCTGAGTCCCGACAGCGTTACGGGTGGCAGCAGCTCGACTGGCACCGTGACCCTGAGTGGACAGGCTCCGCGCGGCGGCGCAGTCGTCACACTCTCCAGTGGCGACCCCTCGGTCGCGACCGTACCGGCCAGCGTCACTGTGCCTCGACGCGCCACCAGCGCCACCTTCACCGTGACAACGGCCAGCGTCTCGGCAAATCAACCGGTAAGCATCTCGGGCGCCTATAACGGCACGACCTTTAGCGCGGCCCTGACGGTGACTCCGGCGGTCCCCGTGACGCTCTCCTCGTTGACCCTGAACCCGACGAGTGTGACGGGTGGAAACAGCTCGACCGGCACGGTGACGCTGAGTGGCGCTGCGCCGAGCGGAGGGGCGGTGGTCTCTTTGACCAGTGGCAACACCTCGGTGGCAACCGTCCCTTCGAGCGTGACCGTTGCAGCCGGAGCGACCAGCTCCAATTTCACCGTGACAACCGTGAGCGTGACCGGAAACCAATCGGTGACCATTTCCGGCACCTACAACGGCACGACGCAGAACGCGACCTTGACGGTGACTCCGGCAGCCGCCGTGACGCTGTCGTCGTTGACCCTGAACCCGACGAGTGTGACTGGAAGAAACGACTCGACCGGCACTGTTACGCTGAGCGGGCCGGCCCCGAGCGGCGGAGCCACAGTAGCGCTCTCGAGCGGCAACACTTCAGTTGCCACGGTGCCTTCGAGCGTGACCGTGTCCGCGGGTGCAACCAGCGCGAACTTCACTGTGACAACGCAACGCGTGCGGTCCAACACGACCGTTACAATCTCCGGAACTTTAAACGGGACTACAGCGTCAGCCACGTTAACCGTGACCTCGGGCTTCTAATGATAGCGCGACGAACATTTCATGGTCTTGGCGGATTGGTCAAAGTACCTGTGGCCGCCGGTCGGCCGGCTGGTCGGAGGACGGCACGCGTTCCTGGAAATGGTTGCGGCCATCGAAAGCGGGGCGGGTTCCTGGCAGCTTTCAAACCGAAGATCGGCGGCTACATTGCGGCGCTCTGGCTGTGGGGGATTATCATTAACCTGTTGCTGATTCACAGCTATTACGATATCGGGGTCCGCGACTTCGCACTGTCCCTTGACGCGCTGGCCCTCGCCCGGCTTGCCGGCCATCCGCATCCGGCGAAGCAAAGGCGAGGTGATGGGAAGGGCCCATGGCCGAGGCGGACGACCCCCCGTCATCCGAGTTGATCTGCTTCCGGGCGGGCAAAGCGGTCCGACCGAACCGGCGCGTTCTCCGGATGCGGTCGGTAGATGAACTTCCAAAACCAGATCGTTCCGGCAGCGCCGCAAATCGCCGCGCCGAGGAAATTCGCCCGCGGGCTGATGCTCCAGAGCCAGGCGCCGAGGAACGAACCGGTTGTGACCGTGCAATCGCGGATGAGGTAATACGCGCCGTAGGTTCGCGCGCGCGCTTCCGGCGCGGCCTCGCCGATGATGAGCGCCTTGCGGGCCGGCTCCCCGAATTCCTTGAGGCCGCGGACAACAAAGGCAAAGGCCAGCCACGCGAAATCGTGCGCGAAGAAAAGGGAGATAGGAAACATCGTGAAGAAAGCGAAAGTGATTAGGACAAATGGCCGCCGGCCGTGTTTGTCCGCCAGGTGCGCGACGGGAACGTAGCAGAGCATCGCCGTGACCATCTCGAATAGAATGAGATAGCCGTATTGCTGCGCGCTGAGGCCGCCATAGTCAATGGCCCACAAGACGATGAAGGCGTAAGGGATGCGTTCGCAGAAACGAATCAGGATATCGCTCACCAATAACTTGCGCAGCACGGGCGTGAAGGACTTGACGACTCCACGCAACGGGATATGAGCGGATGCCGAATCCGGCCCCTCTCCCGCTCTACTCGCCGGCTCAAATATGAACCATTGGAACGCCGCCGTGAGCAGGCTCAGGATGATACAGAGCGCGAGAGCGTACCTCACACCGGCGGCCCAGCCGAGGCGCGTGAGCAGCCACCCGCCAACGAGGGGGCCGATCATCATTGGAACCCGGCGAACCAACGATTGAATGCCAACGCCCATCGTATGCCGGCGACGATCGAGCGAAGTCGCCACGACGGAAAAGGTTGTCGGCAACGAAAGGGCGCTCCAGGCCAGAAAGAAGAACGAGCCGGCCAGGAGCGCCAGCCAGTGCGGCCAGAGCAAAACCAGGATGTAGCCGGCGATGGAGGTGACGCTGAACAGCATCAAAGACCGGCGTTGTCCCCAGCGGTCCGTGAGCCAGCCGCCCGGGTAAGCATAAACTGCGCCGAGCAGCGTCTGGAGCGCGTCGAACAGACCAATGACGAGAATCCCGCCGCCGAGCGTCTCGATGTATTTGGGAGCGAAATTAAGCCAGAGCCTTTCGCCCGTCCCCGCGAGCACCAGCGCGACGAGCAGCAGCGAGATGTTGCGCCGCAGCGCCAGGAAGTCCGCGATATTTCGCCAACCGCTCACGGTTTTGGCTCCGAAGCCATATGTCTTTCCGATGAGCCACGGACAGTCCAGGCGGTCCACTTTGACCTTCTCACGGGTAATCCATTTCATAGCGCGGCCTTATTTCCGTAACGACTCGTACAGCCCCTCGAAACACTCCACGCCTTTGGCCAGAAGCTCGGCGTCGCTCATGCCGGTCCTGGCCCATCCGCTCAAAACGGCGTTGATGCCGATGCATTCGCCGCGCCGGAATTTGCCGTCCTCCAAATCGGCGTCGTGAACCATCTCCGCCATCTGCGACACGGCCCGATCGGTGATGCCAAAGCGTTTGACGAGCGTTTCGAAGGTGCAGTCGTCGCCCCGGTGCGAGAATTCGGCATCCAGCATGTCGAATGGGAGCGTGCCGCCGCGTTTGGCAGGTTGGGCGCCGAAGATAAAGCGCGCCTTCGGGTCTATGAACTTTTGGATGAGCCAGGCTGAGGCCGCCCGGTCAATGCCGGGACGCGGACGGGTAAGCCAGATTTTTCCCTTGAACCTGGCCGCGTCCAGTTTGGGCGGACCCGCCGCCGCGTCTTTAGGGGCCAGACGCTCCCCAATCTGTTGCAGCAGCATGTGCGCGTCGTGCGCTGAAGGAGATTTGAAATAATCAACCTCACGGATTTCATCAAATCGCCGCTGAAGCTTTTCCAATTCCCCGGCTAGCGTTTGCGACTTTCCTTTTTTGGACCTGATGAGCACTTCCCGGCCGGCGGCGACTAGTTCCTTGTATTCCTCCGCCCGCGCCTCCATGAACATCTGGACAATTCGTTCATCCGGCATCCCTTCGATTTGCGCGACACGGATGAGCGTCGCCCCGCCTCCGGCGTCTTGAATCTGTTTGGAAAGCCATTGGAACCGTTCGTAATTGACGGGATTGTCCGGCAGAACGTAGGCCGAGCTTTTGAGTTGAACCGCGCCAAATTTCTTCAGTTTGCGCCACAGACTGACCCGTTCGGCGTTCCGCTTGGTGGGCAGGCCGTAAAGGAGGAGCAGCCAGGAACCGGTTTTCATACCTGTTGACAATGTTACTACTGTGTAATAGTTATTACAAGAGATAATTTTTTAGCCGAACAAAGAGCGAAACATGAGTCTCGTCACGTCCGCCATGCGAAGGCCGTTAACGGTTTTGGTCGCCATCATCGCCGTGGCGCTGGGGGCCATGATGGCCCTGCGTCAAATGCCGCGCGATATTTTCCCGACCTTGGGCATTCCGACCATTTACGTCGCGCAGCCTTATGGCGGGATGGACCCGGCGCAAATGGAAGGTTATCTGACCTACTACTACGAGTTTCATTTCCTCTTCATCACCGGCATTGAGCACGTGGAGTCGAAATCCATACAGGGCGCCGCGCTTATGAAGCTGCAATTCTATCCCGGCACGGACATGGCCCGGGCAATATCGGAGACAGTATCTTACGTCAATCGCGCCCACGCTTTCATGCCGCCGGGGACGGTGCCGCCGTTCATCATGCGCTTCGACGCCGGCAGCGTTCCGGTTGGGGATTTGGTGTTTTCGAGCAAGACCCGTTCGGTTGGCGAAATACAGGACGAAGCGCTGAATCTGGTGCGCCCGCTTTTTGCCACGCTGCCGGGCGTATCGGCGCCGCCCCCTTTCGGCGGCAGCCAGCGCACGATTGTGATCAATGCGTTGGCGCTCACCTAAACTGATCCAGCTCTGCTCGGATAGACTGATCCATCTGTACTGAGCAGGGGGGCGGCGGTTCTTCTTTCCAAGCAGTGGCTT
>JAJYHY010000645.1 GCA_021784555.1 bacterium | reverse complement strand
GAAGCAAACGCGAGTACAGGTTTTAGATATGGCGGCAATTGAACTTCGCGGAATTTCTTTCGCCTATAACGCTCGCCCCACGCTGGACGAGATTTCCTTAAGCATTGCGGCAGGAGAGCGCGCCGCGGTGATCGGCGCCAATGGGGTTGGAAAGACCACTCTGTTAAAGCTGATGAGCGGCGTGTTGGCTCCCGCGAAAGGGTTGGTCCTGCTTGATGGGCGCCCGCTTCCGGGCATCCCGAGGTGCGAGCTGGCTCGGAGAGTTGCCGTAGTCCCCCAAGAATTCGTCGTCCCATTCGCCTTTACAGCACGAGAGCTCGTGGAGCTAGGGCGGACACCCCACCTGCGCTTTCTCGCCGGTTTAAGGAGCGCCGACCGGCACGCGGTTGACCATGCAATGGACTTGACCGACACGGCCCTGCTGGCTAACAGAATCTTTAATGAATTGAGCGGAGGTGAGCGTCAACGCCTGATGATTGCCATGGCAGTGGCTCAAGAGTCCGAGATCTTGCTGCTGGATGAGCCCACGCAACAGCTTGATATTACTCGGCAGGCGGAAATTTTGGATCTTGTTGCCGAACTGAATTGCCGTCAGGGTCTTACCGTGATGGCGGCAATTCATGATTTGAACCTTGCTGCGAGGTACTTCCAGCGAATCATCGTTCTGCACGGTGGCTCGTTGCTGGCCGATGGACCTCCCACCGAGGTGTTATCGAGCGATCTGTTGCAAGAGGCATATGAGGGACCGGTAGAGGTTCTGCCATCGAATACCAATCATCTCCCGGTTGTATTGCCGGTGCCTCGATTGCAACCCCATGAGAGGAAACAATGAAACCTCAAGCCTATATCGTCGGAGTCGGGCCAGGCACGAGAGATTTTCTCACTGAGAGGGCGCGCGATCGCATCGCCCGATCCCAAGCCGTCTTGGGTTGGGATCTTGACCTGCTTCCAGCGAAAGACCTTCTGGCTGGAAAGGAAATCTACCTTCAAAACGTGAAAAACTACCGGGAGCTTGCTCTTGAAGCCGCTGAGAAGTTTCGCCATACGGACGCCCGCGTGGCCATCCTGCGGATTGGCGACCCGTGTATTTCCTCAGGCTTGCGAGGTTTGCTCGACTTATTCAAAGACTATGAAATCGAGGTTGTTCCGGGCATAAGTTCCGTGCAGGTTGCCGCTTCACTGGCTCGAATCAACATCGACGAAGCCGTTGTCGTCACCTTTCATGAGTCCGGTGACATTCAAGAACGAATGCGATTCATGCGCGACGGGCTTCTCCGGGGCCGGCACCTGCTCATGCTGTCCGGTGAAGAGCTGCGCCCCGACGCTGCGGCGCGCTACCTGGTAGAGAACGGGATCAACGAAAGCCTATCGGTTCTCGTTTGCGAAAGGCTGGCACTTCCTGACCAGAATATCGTTGAGACCACCCTCGGCGGTCTCGGCGAAATCGAGGCGCACTGGCTTACGGTAATCGCTGTTGTGCAGCCTTCAGGCAAAGGTCAAGGCCTGGAAAGGAGGGATTATGCGGATCCTGTCTCTACTTCCTAGCGCCACTGAAATCGTGTATGCGCTGGGGCTGGGAGAAGAGTTGGTGGGCATTTCGCACGAATGTGACTACCCACCTGAAGCGCAAACTAAACCGATTATTTCGACCAGCGACATTGCGCCAACATTGCGCAGCGATGAGGTTCATCGCGCGGTGAACTCACACAAGCATTCCGCCCATAGCCTCTACAGGATCGATGAACGCCTGCTCCAACAGGCCAGTCCCGACGTCATCCTGACTCAGGAACTGTGCAGCGTCTGCGCGGTTCCCGTCTCACAGGTTCGTGAGGCGGCGCGGATTTTGGCCGGACCGTGTCAGATCGTTTCGCTTGAGCCGCAGACCCTCCGCCAGATTCTCGACACCATCCTCGTGGTCGGAGAAGTCACCGGCCGCGAGGCGAGCGCACGCGAGGTTGTTCACGCGCTCGAAAAGCGTATTGATCGGGTTGCTTCGATGGCTTCCTCCGCCCGAACCCACCCGAGAGTCTTTTGTATGGAATGGATGGACCCGGTCATGGCGGGTGGGCATTGGATCCCGGAAATGGTTCGCCTCGCAGGTGGAACCGATGGCTTGGGACAAGACGGGCGGTCTTCAACTGTGATCGCGTGGGAGCAGGTGGTTGAGTATTCGCCGGAAGTTCTGGTCATCGCGCCTTGCGGCTACAAGATTCCCCGATCCATGGTTGAAGTGGATCGCTTTGCTTCAAGGCCGGGATGGTACAACTTGCCGGCCGTGAGGAATGGCCGTGTGTATATCGCGGACAGCCCGGCTTACTTCAGCAGGCCGGGGCCGCGCATCGTGACCGGCCTCGAAATCCTTGCGCAAATCATTCACCCCGAGTTGTTTTCGGAACTGATTCCCCGAGACTCCGTCGTGAAATTGGTCTGGAAGGAAGATGAACCCAGCGAACGCCAGCGGATGGCGGAACACTTCATGCCCCTAACCTAAAAGTGCAGGCCTTCTTGTGACGTGTGCGCAACTCTTATTGGCCTATGCCGTAGATTTGGCGCTCGCGGATCCACCGAGGATGCCGCATCCGGTGAGACTTATAGGGTTCGTGGCCTCGGCAGCGGAGAAACAGCTCCGAAAAGTGGTG
>JAJYHY010000242.1 GCA_021784555.1 bacterium | reverse complement strand
CTAGTGCCGGCCGGAGACGGCGTAGAGCAAAGCGCAAAAGAAGAGCAACTTTTTTCGTCCAAACCGGTCGCTCAGAAAGCCCGCGAACATCGCCCCTGGGATGCAGCCCAGGATAGCGCTGGCCCCGGCCATCCCCTCCTCGGCCGAGTTGAGATGCAGGTGCGCCGTCAGATACGAGAGGGCGCCGTTGATGACCGCCGTGTCGTAGCCGAACAGAAAGCCGCCGATGGCCGCGACACTCGTTACAAACAGGACGAACCGCAGCGTGCTTTGGGAATCATTGTTCATGAGCGGTCAAACCGTTACAAGCGCGCCATGAGCAGTTCCCGCTGGAAGATCAATTCCTTCGGCAGGTGCGAGTAGAGCCTCATGAAAAGCTCCTCCTGCAAGACCAGTTCCCGCCGCCATTCATCCTCACAAATCTCCTGGGCCTTCTCGAACCGTTCCGGGGTCATACCGGACATGCCGCTCAAATCAAAAGTCCTGGAACTCGGGACCCAGCCCAGCGCGCTCTCCTCGGCGTCGATGCGCCCGCGGCACCGATCGACGACCCATTTAAGGACGCGCATGTTTTCGCCGAAACCGGGCCAGAGGTACTCGGAATGGGAATTCTTGCGGAACCAATTGACGTGAAAGATGCGGGGCGGGTGTTTAATCAGCCGGTGCATGTTGATCCAATGCCGGAAATAATCGCCCATGTGGTAGGCGCAAAACGGGAGCATGGCCATCGGGTCCCGCCGCACCTGGCCCGCGCCGCCAACCGCGGCGGCGGTCATTTCCGAACCCATCGTGGCGCCGACATAGACGCCGTGAACCCAATTGAAGGCCTGAAAGATCAGCGGCATCGTGTCCCGGCGCCGTCCACCGAAGATAATGGCGCTGATCGGCACGCCGAGCGGGTCGTTGGCTTCGTCCGCCAGCACCGGGTTGTTGGCCATCGGCGTGGTGAAGCGGCTATTGGGATGAGCGGCCTTTTCTTTCGAGGCCGGTGTCCACTTGTTGCCTCGCCAGTCCAGACATTCCCGCGGAACGGGCCCGTCTTTGCCTTCCCACCAGACATCCAGGTCGGGAGTCAAGGCGACATTGGTGTAGATCGTGTCGTGGGAGATCATCTCGACCGCGTTGGGATTCGAGCTCGAATTGGTTCCCGGCACGACGCCGAAATAGCCCGCCTCGGGATTAATCGCGTAAAGCCGTCCATCGGCGCCGGGTTTCATCCAGGCGATGTCGTCGCCGATGGTGGCGATCTTCCAACCCTTGAAGTGCGCCGGGGGGATCATCATGGCGAAATTGGTCTTGCCGCAGGCGCTGGGGAACGCGGCGGCAACGTAAGTCTTCTCGCCTTCGGGAGACTCCACGCAAAGCACCAGCATGTGCTCGGCAAACCAACCCTCCTGCCGCCCCAGGTAGGAGCCGATGCGCAGGGCCAGGCACTTCTTGCCGAGCAGGACGTTGCCCCCGTAATTGGACCCGACTGAGATAATAGTATTGTCCTGGGGAAAGTGGGCGATGTAACGGCGCTCCGGATGGATGTCCAACATGCAGTGCAACCCGCGGTTAAACTCGTCATCTTCGGCCAACTGCTCAAAGGCAATATCCCCCATCCGGGTCATGATTCCCATGCTCAAGACCACGTAAAGCGAGTCAGTCAATTCGATTCCCACCTTGGCCAGCGGTGAACCGGCCGGGCCCATCAGGTAGGGTACCACGTAGAGCGTGCGCCCCTGCATCGCGCCCGCGGAGAGGGCGCGGAGTTTCTGATACATCTCCTTGGGCGCCATCCAGTTATTCGTAGGTCCGGCCTGCTCCGCATCGATGGTGCAGATGAAGGTCGATTGCTCGACTCGGGCCACGTCATTGGGATTGGAGCGATGGTAGTAACACCCCGGAAGCTTCTCCTGGTTGAGCCGGATAAGAATCCCCTTTTCCACAGCCGCATCCAGCAGGGCCTCGCGTTCCGAGGCGGAGCCGTTGCACCAAAAGACCTCGTCCGGCTTGCACAAGGCAACCATTTCGTCCACCCACCGGAGCACCGCCTGGTTGGTTGTGTTGCATTCCCCTAACGATAAAACTCTCATAAATTCTCTCTGCGCGCTTGCTGCCAAAGGAGCCCAGGGCTTTGGCGCCCGTCGTGGTCGGCAAAGCTACGTAGCCTCCCTTTCGGGGTCAAGGAAGCATTTCTCGGATGAAGTTGCGAATGACCGCCAGTTCCCGTTCCCCGGCAATCGTGTGTCCTTTGGCGAATTCGTGCCATTCGATTCTTACTCCGGCGGTTTTGAGCAAGCCGAAGTGCTGCCGGGCCACGGAGATCGGGATTAGAGGGTCCTCGGTTCCGTGCGTAACCAGAAATCGCTGCGCCAAGGCCACTGGCGAGACCTCCTTGAGCGCCTTTTCCGGCTCGCAGACATAGCCGCTGATGCCGACGATTCCGGCCAGCCGATGCCCATAGCGCAGCCCAACTTCCATCGACATCAGGCAGCCTTGGGAAAAACCGCTCACTATCATGGCTTCAGGGGGGAAGCCCCTGGCGCGGTATTGATCGAGCAGTTCAAAGACCAGCGTCCGGCTTCGCGCCACACCGGGCGCAATGTCGCCCGCAAAGTCGTACCACGAATACCCGCCGTAGTAAGGGGCGGGCGCGTTGACCAGCAAATAGTTAAGCGATGGCAAGCCCAGGGCTTCAGGAACCCAGCGGTAGCCCTCCAGGCTATCTCCCAGCCCATGCAGAACGACCATTAAGCGCCGGGAATCCCGGTCCGGGGCAGCTATCAATTCGTTTTCAAGCATAAAGTCGAGTTAAGGCTTGTCCCAAACACGCCCACCAACTTTGTCAATGGCCGCGTTGTCCCAAAGACCCCGATTTTTGGACTTTATCGCCCGCTTTGTCAGCCAGTCTATCGAAAAAGAGGAAGAATTCGACAAAGCAGCCGGCAGCATGAATACTGAATGAATATGCACGTATCCTCCAGACAATGAGCACAACTGTCCGAAGAGAAGCTGACAGCTTTTTGGAGCAGTTCGAGCGATTCGAGCGCCAGGCCAAACACCCCTCCTGGGTGTTCCCCCTGCGCAAGGCCGGCATCGCGCGTTTTGCCGAGTTGGGCTTTCCGACGGTGGATCAGGAGGATTGGCGCTTTACCAATGTCGCCCCCATTGCCCGGCTGCCCTTCAAACCGGTGCTGGAACCTACCGGGGAGGCGCCTGCCGCCGACGCCATCTCTCGGTCCCCTTTCGGGCGGCTGGCGGCGATTCGACTGGTCTTCATCAATGGTCACTACACAAAGGAGCTTTCCTCTCCGCCACCCCCCGCGGAGGGAATCACGATTAGCAGTCTAGCCGAAGCGCTGGCCTCCAACGCCCCCGCTCTCGAACCGCGCCTTGGACGCTATGCCGCTCAAGAGAGCAACGCCTTTGCGGCGCTCAATACCGCCTTTTTTCAGGACGGCGCATTCATCCACGTCGAGGCGGGGCGCCAACTGCAGCGGCCGGTGCATTTGCTCTACATTTCGACCCTTAAAGAAACCGGCGCCACCTTCCACCCGCGCAATCTCATCATTGCGGAAGAGAACAGCCGGGCCACCATCGTGGAAAGCTACGCCGCCACCCAGGACTCCGCCTGCTTCACCAACGCGGTCACGGAACTGGCCGCCGGAGAAAGCGCGGTCCTCGAGCACATCAAATTCCAGGATGAGACGCGGAGCGCGTTTCATATTGCCGCGATTTACGCGCGCTTGGGCAGCCACAGCAATGTCGTCCTGCACTCAATTGCCACCGGGGCCAAACTCTCTCGCAATGATATCCGCACCACGTTGGCCGGCGAGGGCCTGGAATGCATTCTCAACGGCCTTTACCTGACCGGCGGCAGCCAACTGGCTGATCATCACATGGTTGTGGAACACGCCGAGCCCAACTGCCGCAGCCACGAATACTTCAACGGCATTCTCGATGGGCGCTCCAAAGGCGTGTTTCATGGGCGCATCCTGGTGCGTCCAGCCGGCCAGAAGACCGATGCCAAGCAGACCAACAAGAACCTCTTGCTCTCGGACGAAGCCACCGTCGATACCAAGCCGCAATTGGAGATCTATGCCGACGATGTCAAATGCACCCATGGCGCGACCGTCGGCCAGTTAAACGAAGAATCGATCTTTTACCTGCGCTCCAGGGGCATCGGCGCCGGTCGCGCCCGCCGCATGTTGATTCATGCCTTTGCCGGTGAAATCCTGGAGCGCATCCGCCACGCCCCGGCGCGCGAAGAACTGAGCCAACGGATATGGCACCACCTGGAAGCCAACCCTCACCTGGCCAACTCGAAATGAGCTTGCCCCCTCGCTAAATGGAGAGCCTATGCCGATGATTCGAGATATTTACGCCAACGGCCTCCAGGCCGGGCGCCCGGTCATTTCCTTCGAGTTCTTTCCGCCAAAGACCGAGCAGGGCGAGCGCACCCTCATCGAGAGAACTATCCCGGCCCTGCTCGAGACGGGGCCGGATTACTGCTCGGTCACTTACGGCGCGGGAGGCGGCACTCGTGATAAGACGCTCAGGATTGTCGATAGCATCCAGCGCGAACATCGTCTGACCGCCGTGGCTCATTTGACCTGCGTTAACTCCACTCGCGAGGAGGTCGCCGAGTTGCTCCGCCAAATCGCCGCCCTGGGCGTCCAAAATGTCCTTGCCCTGCGAGGCGACCCCCCCGGCGGAGGCGAGTTCAGCGCCACGCCCGGCGGCTTTGAGTATTCGAGTCAGCTTGTCCGGTTTATCCGCGCTCAGGGCGGATTCTGCATCGGAGTCGCCGGCTTTCCCGAAGGCCATATCGCCTGCAAGGAAGGCAAACACGCCGATTGGCGGCATCTGAAGGAAAAGGTCGATGCCGGCGCCGATTTCATCCTTACCCAATTGTTCTTCGACAATACCGATTTCTTCGAGTTCCGCGACCATGTCACCGGCAAGCTGGGCATCAACGTGCCCCTAATACCAGGCATTATCTCGATTTTGAGCGCGACGCAAATCCGCCGCTTCACCTCTCTTTGTGGCGCCCGCGTCCCCGCCCCGCTTGCGGCCAAGCTTGACCTCTTGGGCAAGGATGACGCGGCGGTGGCCGAATTCGGAATCGAGTATGCCGCCCGCCAATGCGAGGAACTCCTCCGCGCGGGTGTGCCCGGCCTGCACTTCTACACGCTCAACAAATCCGCCTCCACCGTTCGCATCGTCAACGAACTGGGCCTGGGAAAGGCCGGGGCGGTGGGAGACGTATCGGGCGGTGGCGCGGGCTACTCCACATAGCCCTGAGCGGCTTGGAGCACCTTGGTTATTTCTGCCTTCCGGAGACAGTCGATAGGGCGCTTGCCTAGGAGAAACCCCTTGTTCGAAAGGAAAAAAACATGCGCCCATAGTCGTCAAGGCGGTTATCGGCATTCAGGATCTTCAGCGCTTGCTCGATGCCATCCAAGACCGCGTGGTCCCGGAATTGCCAGACTGGGAAACGGACCGCACTCTGGCGTTCCTGGCGCCAGGCGATAAGCTGGCCCTTTTGGTACCGTTTGAGAATGGCCTGTTTGGAAATGCCGATTTCCCGGGCCGCGTCTTCGGCGGAGAGGCTGCCACCCTCGTCCTCGACGAGCTTGCGCCGAGCAGGGATGCCCCGGGCGATCGCGGCGGCCTGGCGGCTATCGGGTTTGGCTATGGGAAATTCCGCGCGGAAAGCCTTGTCCGTAAGCCGAGCCAGGGTCGCGGGTTTTGTCGCAGACGCAAGGACCTTCGTCCTCGCCAGCTTCCGCAACACGCCGCGGATGTTGGTGACAACCTGTGCTTCTGCTTCCGATGCATCTAGAACTTCCGTTCCCATGCTGTATTAGCATTCCAAAGACATTGGAACTTGTCAACTTCATAAACCGCGAATTGTCAACTTTGACAACCAGCCTTGCGTTGTGCTTCACACCAATCTGCTCACCCGCGCGATCACGTGGACGGTGCTCTCCAGCCACCAGCGCAACGCGGTCACCACCTCGACGCGAGAGGTCAAAAGCGGAATGGCACTCAAGAGCATGGCGGCGTTTCCCAGAAACACAATGACCGCCGAGAACACGTAACCCTGGCTGGCGATGTCGCTCTGGTGTCCCTTCAAGACGTGCCGCGTGAGGGTGAGGTGAAAAGCGTAGGCGGCTCCCAGCAACAGGTGAAACCAGACCCGGTAAGGCGACCAGTCCCAAATCACCTGGCCTGCCAGGAAGATCAGCACCACCACAAACGCGTATAGGGGAAAAAAGTACGGGGCGAGCGCGATGAGGAAATTGCTCCGGCTCAGGAGCACGTGGCCCCCCTTGGCGGAGGCCTTGAATTTCTTGACCCGCGCGCCCATCAGCCACGCCCAGAGTGCATGCGTCAACTCGTGTCCGAAGACGTACACCCACATCGGTTTGGGCAGGAGCAGATATATCGCCAGCCAGCAACCGGCCCCCGCCAGCAGCGCCACCCACACCGTGTCCGCCCCTTCACTTATCCCCAAGACCTTCCAGAGCGCCGCCGCCGCCCCGAAGCACACCGGCAACAGCAGGATCCCTATGATCAGTTTGCACCACTTAAGCACGGCACGATTGTTCACAAGCCGGGCTGACAGTCAATGCCTGACGAGGGAGGGTCACGTTCTTGCTTTTGCTCCCGCTCTTGTTCACCGATTGAGAGCAGGGGCAAGGTGCGCTTCGTGAAGACGTGTGCATCCGGGGGTGAAAGCCCCCCCCCAAGTCTGGCGGCCAAGCCGTCGGAGTTCGAAGTGAAAACGATGAATGGAAAAGTCTAGCCAGAGGTTCTCCGAAAAGATAAGCTAGGTCATTGAAGCCTGAGCACTGCCGGAGAAGGCGAGCCAAAACCAACGCCACGCAGAAACAAAAAAAAGACAGTCTTTAAGATGAAAAGAAAGAAGAACTAAATTTCGCCTCGCGCTTGACAATTTCACCCAAAGCAGGGGTCAGTTAATGAGATTGTCATATTTCAAGCACGCACTGGTCTGCGGGTGTGCCCAATCGGCTCTTCCCGCGTTGCTGGAGCAACCATGCCAGATTTCCTCGGGTGCCCATTTGCAAGCGCCCTGCAATCCACCCCAGCGGCATCGTCGTCTGCCAGCGCAATTCCCAGGCTAATTCCACCTTCCGCGGCTCACCCTTGCGACGGGTCTTCAAGTCAGCTTCGCCCCACCCCAGGCGTGCGAGCCCCTCGAGCACCAACCGCTCCGCCCGCGCCAACTCCGCTTCCTGCACCGCCTCCCCAAAATGGCTCGGCCCGGGCCGCGATTCCACTTGCTCCAACAACTCCCGCCGAAAGTCCTCCCCGCCCAAACACCAGCCCCGTTCCACCCGCTTGAACTCCCCGCGCAAATCCTCCCCCCGCCGCCACTCCATTCGCTCTTCAAATACCCGCCGCCCAGCCTTACTGTCTTTCGGTATCCCCCATTCCCCCGGCAACCGATCCACCCGCAGCCAGCGCGGACGCGCCGACGGCCCCCCCCCAGATACTGCGGGTAACTGCTCCAACGCAACGCCTCCGGGTGGCCTTTACCCTCTATCGGCCTACAACCGACCCTCAGCCTGCGGGCCGCTTCCCCGCCGCGTCACTCACAGGCGGTTGCGCCTTGGGCTGGCTGGTGTTGTTGCTGCTCTGGCTCGGCATCTATCCCGCCCCATCGCTGGCCTTCATCCAAACAGCCTTGAGCGGCCTGAGGTGAGCTCCTTTGTGGCTCCGCTTTCCCGCGGCTTTGATCAGCGGCTCGCCAGACTCGGCCAGAGGATCAGTGCCAGTGCCTGGGCCAGGAGGTCCCTTCCAATGCGGGCCATCAGGCCAGCCTCCCAGAGAATTCTTTGCGATGGTCAACCTTGACGTAGGGCCAAAGTCGCGCGCCGGTTTCATTCCAGATCAAATCCCGGACCGAAGAGACCATGGGCGCTATCCTCTTCCATGCCAGGTTCTTGTCGGGGGTCCTGTCAGGAAAGACCAGGTACACGTAGAACGATTCCTCCCCAGCACTGTCTATGCCACGGAAAATTTGGACATCCCTGAGACGCGGGAAACCTTGCTTGACCAACTCGTCCGGCTTTATCCGTTCTCGAATTTCATCCAAATCGTCTCTCATACGCGGCAAAGATACCTTCCCGGCTGGCGCACGTCATCAAACTTTTTCGAGCCCGTTGGCTGGTCGGTCTCGAACACGTGGTTCGTTTGCGCGGCCTGTCCGGTCATTCCACGCGAATCCGGTAAAACCGGGCGGGATGAGCGGTGGTGTCGTCGCTGAAGGCGGCCGGGCTGCCATCGCCCGGCTGGCTGCCGAGGTCGGTCCAGGTCGGATCGGCCAAGGAATTCTTATATTGCAGCACGTACGTGGGCCCTGCCCTCGTCCCGACCGACAATTGGAGGGTGTGACCGGAGAGCAGGGCACGAACGGCGACCGTCGCTGTTGCCAATGTGCCCGACTGGAGGATCGTGCCCCCCGCGCCCACTACCACAAATTGGCTGTTGCCGTAAGTCACACCGGTGAACTGATCCGTGGCGCCCGTCCAGCGCCCGACCCAGGCGGCGCCGTCAGGCGAGGTCAGTATCGTGCCGAGCCCACCCACCGCCACGAACTGTCCGCCGCCGTAACCGACAGCGTTAAGACCCCTGGTGCCCGGATTGTGGCTGGTCCAGGCGACGCCGTCGGGCGAGGTCAGGATCGTGCCGGAACCGCCCAAGCCGGAACCGCCCACCGCTACGAACTGGCCGTTGCCGTAAGCCACAGCGAACAGGTCGTCGGTCGTGCCCGAATTGCGCTCGGTCCAAGTGACGCCGTCGGGCGAAGTCAGGATCGCGCTGCCCACCGCCACGAACTGGCCATCCCCGTAAGCGATGGCAGCCTCATCGCCCATAGGCAACGGGTTGCGCTGGGTCCACTGGTTCAGCGGGTCTGTTTGGGCCAGGAGCGGAGCGGCACCCAGCCAGAGCGCAATGACGGCCCAGAGCCATGGCCAGGATTCCCGGTTCGGCCGCCTAGCCCTCCTCTTGGCGTGATTTGGTCCCTGGCCATGGCGGTTCTGGACCATACGAGCGCCAGGGCTCTCCTGGGGCCTTCTTCGTAAATTCCCGCCGTGTCAGACGGAAGCAATAGCGGAGAAGGTGTGGTTACAATCACAGGTCGTACCTCGGGTTTCGGCGAGAAGGGAGAGATGCGGCCAACGCGAGTTGGCCACTCGTCTCCGGCCCAGCACCGGATCCTGCGTCTGCTTGTCACCTTATCTATAATTCTGAGCATTGTCAATAGGTTTTTTAAAAAAGAGCCCGCACTGGGCGCGCTACGCGTTCGGGGGAGCCGTGGGCGTCCGCCCGGTTGCCCGGCGCCAAAGGAGGTATTGCGCCCGCACGACGCGGTCCAGTGTTGCGCGCTCCAGGTTGTATCTTTGGGCGGGCTCAGCGATCAGGCCATCAAATAACCGGCCAGGGCTGTACGACCTTGGCCTGAGCAGAGCTAATGCCCCGCGCCTGCGGCTGGGTCCTGGGCTGAAAGCTCGATGACTTGCACACTCTGGCTTTCCAGACGCGTCTTCCAGGCGTTCGCGTTCGGGAGTCGCCTTTCCGGCAGCAGTTCGCGCGCGGCAATTGGTTTGGCTAAGCGCCGCAGCGCCCGGGGCTGGATTGTCAGCGTTCCTTCCTGGCGCCAGGGAGAATCATTGAACAGTGTGAAATAGAGTCTGCCCGCGGAGTCCGGTCCGAAACGTTCAACGTGGATTTGTTTGTTATCGCAGGCAGCGAACGTAACCGGTTGCCAGCCGGCTTCGGCAACGCGCTTAATCAAGGGGATGTACTTCTTGAACAAAGGCCGATCGCGGTCATACCATTTGGGATTCTCCCAATAAGGGTTTTCAGCCGCATTGTGGCTGAACATGCTGGGAAACATGCCGTAGAAGAGGCTGCGCTGGAAATAACGTTCGACCATTGGGGAATTGAACTGGTTGTAATCGGTGTTCATCAGCAAGAGGTAAGGCTTGGCTCCGGACATCGTGCGCCACAGGTTCATTTGCCGGTCCGAGGCGGGGGAGTACTTGCCGTCGCGCAGCCAGTCCGTCTCGGTGCCCATAACATCGAGCCAGGGGCAGAGCCATGAGAAGCGGTAGGGAACACCGTTGGCGAACATGAGTTTGCCCAGGTGATGGACCTGACCGCTCATCCACTTGCTGAACTCGAAAACGGCCAGCCCTTTGTACAAGGCCGGCCGCTTGCTGTCCCGCGAAAAAGTCAGCGGGACGCTGGTGTAACGGAAATGCTCGCGCCGGAAATTCAGGGGTGCGGTGACGTACCCCTCCAGCGAATCGAGGTATTCGCCGTCCAAATGCCCCTTGGCCTTTGGTCCATAGAGGCTCTCGGCTATGGAGGGATTCCAATGGACCGTTGCGGCGTTGAACGCTGGGCCCACCGAGCGCCCGCCAGCATTGCCATTCGGCCCCACGGGGAGGTCAGGATTCGGATTTAGGCTCCAGACGGCCCCGTCGCACCAGGGTGTGTCGCGGAAAAGCAAACCGGGCTGGCCCCATTCATCCCACATGGCCGCCGCCTCGCTGACCCGGGCCATTCGTGCTTCTGCTCCTTTGCTTGCCTGGGCGAGTTGATCGCGCTCCTTGATGGCCTCGGCAACGGTTCGCGGCGTGTCCTTGCTCATCCGCATCCACCAGGTCATCGGCTCGGTGTAGCGGAAACTCAGCACCCCATGCGCGTCATCCCAAGGCACGTTGTTGTTCCCCTCATGATAGCGGAATCCGAAATCCTTCCAGCCCTTGACCCGGCTGACATCGGTGAAGGGCATCCAAATTCCCTGGTCATGCGAGCGCACCCGAAAGTAATCAGGGAACAGGCGCATGTATTTCTGAAAGGCGGCGCGAAAGCCCCATTGCGGGTCAAATCGGAACAGGACAAACCGGAAATCTGCGCTGCTCGGAAAGCGGCGAGGTTCGGGCGCCAACCCGAAATCGTAGGCGATGAGCAATTGCCGGGTTCCCGCGTGGTAACTGAGCCGGCAGATCGCCGCCCGGCCCATGTCCAGGCCCAACCCAAGGCCGTAATCGTCGTTGTAGATATCAGCCAGGGGGTAAAGAGAGAGCGTTCCCGTGGCGCCGCAGCGCACGCTTACTGTGTTTGCAAACTCGCCCCGTCCGCTGATGAGCCGGCTGTGGCGGATGTCGTCGCCCCAATGCCACCCAGCCGCATCAACCGGCAGCGCAAATATCAGCGTCACGGCCCTGTCTTTGCCGGTTGTGTCCGAAACGCGCCCGCTCACTTCGATGGTGTCGGCCTTCGCTCGCCATTGGGTCTTAAGTTTGAGATTAAGATCCGGGCACTGTCCGTCTTTGAAGCTGAAGAAACTTGAATCGGCGGCAACGTCGCGGGCCATGAAACCCGAAGGGGCATCTCCGGCCAATTCGTACCCATGCACCTTCAGTCCCGCAACCGAGTCTCCGCGCATGCTCAGTTCCAAGCTATCGCGAGTGGTCAGATCCCTCGCTTTGCCTTCCGGCCTCACCGATTTGGGGGCCAAGGCAACCGGTACGCCCTCAAACATCACCGCGTTGCCTTCGGTCCTGACTTCCTCCACGCTCACGTCATCAAACCAGGCCTTGCCGGAATGCCCGCGCACCAAGCAGTTCAGCGTGAGCGATTTGACCGGTTTTTCCGGCAGAATTACCAATTCCCGGCGCTGCCAGCCGTGCGTGCCGGTCCTGAAATTGGCCGTCTGGCCCCAAAATGGCGTCCCATCCTCATACACCATATCCACATACAGGGAATAACCGCTATCCGAGCCTCCGCTTATGTCTTGTGCCCGGCTCCAGCCTCGGACGATGAGGGCCGCCACCCGCGTGCGATTCAGAGTGACCGTCTGACTCGCCCCGAACCAGCCCTTGCCATCCGGGTTGTTGCAATAGAGGGCTCTTGAGCCGTTCCGGCCCGCGCCGTTGGCGGCGACAAATCCATTGGGCGCTGGATGCCAGTCCAGCAAGTGCCCGCCGCTGCCCTGTTCAAAACCGCCGTTGTGGAGAAGCGGCATGCCTTTCTGCGCGGCACGTACGACCCGCATGGCGGGATTGGCCCCCGATGCGACCATTGCGAGGAAGGAGCAAATCAGTACTGCACTTGAATAGCGGTTCATAAAAGGTTCTTTCTGGAGAACCGAGCGCAATATGGCAACGCTGCTCACTCGGGAGGAACTCCGAACATTCGCGGCGAGCAGCCACGACTTGCGAGTTGCGCGCGACAGGCTTCCTCGTTTTCTTCGTTTTCTTGGTGAGGGCTTGGCGCACTCACTTCACCCGCTGCCGAAGCCGGCTCTCCAGTTCGGCCAGCAGCCTCTCCAACTCAGCGCTCCCCTTGCCGCCCAGCTCCTCGCCCGCCATCACCGGCAGCCCCAGCAGTTGCTGGCAGAGTTGAACCCGCCCCTCCAACCGGCCGCGCTGCTCGCCTTCCTGCCGGCCTTCCTGCCGGCCTTCCTGCCGGCCTTCCTGCCGGCCCCGTTGAATCAACTCTTCGGCAATACTCATAACGCCTTCTCTCACTCTCTGGTTTTCCACCCTAGCCACAAACCGCTCCACTGTCGAGGGGCTTTTGCCCTCCACCGCAAACGCGTAGCGCATCATCGTGCGGAAAATACCCGCCTTGTCCGGATTGGTCACCAGCTCCGCCAACGCGCTCTCACACCGTTCCAGCCACTCCTCCAACCGATCCTCCCGCACCGCTTTCATCAGACTTAGCGCCAACTCCGACACCAGCCTGCCCACCAATTCTTCCAGCGGTATCCGCGAAAGGTCAATCAGCCCATACTCAAAATCCGGCTCAAACCGCCCCAACTCCCTTCGCACCGCCTCGGGCATCCCCAGCCAGTCGTGAAACCGGGGCGACACCCACCATTGCTCCCCTCCCTGGTGCAGCACCATGGCGATAATGCACGGGGGCCTCTCCCCAGCCTTGGCCCCCTTGCTCCATCGCTCCCAGATCCGAACCATATAGCTCAGCAGCCGCAAAGGCATCCGCGCCAGGGGCGTGCTCCGGTGCTCAAAGAGCAGGTAAAGATGCAGACCCTCGCCTTGCAG
>JAJYHY010000241.1 GCA_021784555.1 bacterium | reverse complement strand
CCGGTCAGGCAAGGTGCCTTTGATATTAGCGACAAAGAGTTTTCCGCGGTGGCCGTCGTACAGGATAGCGCCTGGATACCATCCGGTGGGGATAAGGCCGAGCAGCCTGGCCCGCGCCGGCTTGTTTTTGTGGAACAGCCCCAGGAACCTGGACCTGGGCGGATGAAATGCCATGACGGCAATGGCGTTTTGCGTGCCGTTGCAGACGTAAAGGGTCTTGCCCGACTCGTCCATCGCCAGCGCATTGGGCGAGGCCCCGAATAAATCCTGGGCCTGCCAGCGGAGGGGGATGGTCTGAACGACCTTATCGGACGCGGTGGAGATGACACTCACGGTGTCGCTGTTGGCATTGGCCACACAGACGTATCGCCGATCCGGCGTCACCAGCAGCGCGCTGGCGTGCAGGCCGACCATGATTTCCGCCACCTTCCCGCCGGATTTCAGGTCGATCACCGAAACGGACCCTTCGTCGGCAATGCCCCGCTCGTCCACCCGCACCACTGTGCCGCGTCCCGCCCAACCCTTCAGGCTATTGACATCCGGGCGGCGCCCGGCCCAGTTGCTCACATAAGCCTTGTGGCCCACCAGCACCACGTCGTAAGGAATGGCGCCGACATCGAAGGTCCGCAACAACTTGCCGCTCGGCAGTTCGTACTCGAAGAGACGGTTGGACAGGCTGCCCACGACGTAGAGGCGCTTGCCGTCCTTGGAAATGGCCAGCCCCGAAGGGATTGCCTCTTTGCGGCGCGGCGCATTGGCGCGCGGCAGCGAGATAGAGCCAAGGCCGCGGACCCGGTGATCGGCGCCGACGGCAAAAACTTTCACGCTCCCTCGGACATTTGAAAGGTAAAGCCTCGAGCCGTCCGGAGAAAACACGAGTCCGGTGTAACTGGCCTGATCGTCCCTGTCTCGCTTCATGATATGACTGGAGACCTTGCCGGGCGAGCCGGTTAACGGGCCGTCTGCCGGCAGGGCGACCTTTTGCACGATGGCGCCGCTGTCCGGGTCTATCACAATCAAGTCGTGGGTCTTGCCGGAGGTGACCAGCAACTTTCCGTCCGGGCTTAATGCCAGCACCTGCGGGCGCAGACCGTGCAACTCGATTTGTTTGCCGGCGGGAGTGATGACCTGGTTGACCGGTAACACGACTCGGCCGGCGCCGGTGCGCCCGACCGCTTCGGACCATTTTGGGGAATCATGTCCCGGCTGGGCCAAGACGCCGATGGCCGCCAGACTGAGGTTTGCACAGAACAGGGCTTTTAGGAATGTATGGGATGTGTGTGTTTTCATAAAAAGGGGACGGCGCTTGGCCGGGGTGAGGCGCCGGGAGTTGGTAAGGACCGTTGGAATCTCCGCCAGGTCGTGGAGTGCGGTGGCAGAGTCACACCTCTACGGACTGGATCTCGTGCCAGAGGCGCGGGAGGCGTTGGAGCCTCCATGTCCCGGAGGCAGCCCTCGGGCCAATACGTACATCGGCTTCCAAGATGGCTGAGACCGCGTCGGCGGCTTGGTCGCTCATCAGGTTTCCGGGTAAGTCGCACGGGTTACGCCTCTGCTTTCCCAATTGCCCGGTCAAGGATGTCCAGGGCCTGGTCCATTTCGGCTTTGGTAATTGTCAGCGCGGGCGTCAGGGTCAGCACGTTGCCCATGGTCACTTTAAAATTCAATCCCAGCTTGAGCGATTCATACATGACCTGCTCCGCCTCGGCAATGGCCGGCTCACGCGCGCCATCGGCGCCGGTTCTGCCCAACTCGATCCCGAGCAAGAGGCCGAGGCCGCGAACGTCCGCAATCAGCGGATGCCGTCCCGCCATCTCCCGCAGCCGCTCCAAGGTGCAGGCGCCCAATTCGCGGGCGTGCTCCGGCAGCTTCTCTTCCTCGATGACCTCCAGCGTGGCCAACGCGGCGGCGCAGGCGACCGGGTTCTTTTCGTGCGTGTAATGGCCTAAGGCCATGTGCCCGGCCACGTCCAGGGATTCCCGCGTGATGAGCGCCGCCAGCGGGAAAACCCCGCCGCCCAGGCCCTTGCCCAGCACCACCATGTCCGGCAGCACGTCGTAGTTCTCAAAGGCAAACATACGTCCGCTCCGCCCCAAGCCAATCGGGATCTCATCCAGGATGAGCAGCGTGCCGTGGCGGTCGCAGGCGGCGCGCACGCGCCTCCAATAATCGGGCGGCGGGATGAAGGGCGTGTTGCGGACCGTCTCGGCGACAACCGCGGCGACGTCGCCCTCCCGCTCCAAGACATATTCCAGGTAATCGGCACAGGTCAGGTTGCAGGTCTGACCACAATGGAACGGACAGCGCATCGGCTCCGGCGGCGGGACATGCTCGCATCCGGGCAACAGCGGCCCGATGCCCTGGCGGAAGGCGGCCTCCCCGCCAACTGAAATGGCATCCAGGGAGGCGCCGTGGAAAGAATCCCACATCGAGACGAACTTGAATCTGCCGGTGGCCACGCGGGCGTATTTGAGGGCCATGCCGATGGCGCTGGTGCCGCCCGGGGCGAAGGAGACGCGCTTGAGGTTGCCCGGAGCGAGTTGGGTGAGCTTTGCGGCGAGCTTGATGGCCGGTTCGCAGGTGTAGCGCCGCGGGCAGAAGCAAAGCTCGTCCAGTTGCTTCTTGACTGCGGCAATGACCTTAGGGTGAGCGAAGCCGACCTGGTGCGCGCAATTGCCGTGAAAATCCAGATAGCGCCGCCCTTCGACGTCTTCTATCCACGCACCCTCGGCATGCCGGAGGGCATTCAGGCAAGGCGTCGAGAGTGACTGGTGCAAGAACCATTTGGCGTCCTCTTCCAGCAGTTCGTTCGCCTCCGGGCCGATGTGCTCGGACGCCCAGGCGCGACGCCGCGGCGAGAGATTCAGGTCGCCTTCAGAGCGGAAGGCATCAAGGTCTTTGGTGGGCGGAGGCAACGTTGGCGGTGTCATAGGGCGGGGTTGGCGCGGAGGTCACGGGTAAACGGCTTCGAGACAACAAGGGAAGATGGGACGGTTTGGAGTTGCAGAGGAGCCGGCGAGAGAATCATGGGAGACAAAACCTCTGACCGCCGGCCTCCGGCCTCCGACTTCTGATCTCTGACCTCTGTTTTCAGCATTTTAGCTTTTCATTTCGGCGGCAGCCTCCGCGCCCATCCGCACCCCCATCGTTTCAATAGCCTCTCCGACCGCCTCGACCAGCGCCCGGATGTCTGCCTCAAATATGTGGCCGATGTTGCCAATCCGGAAGGTGTTGGCGCAACCGAGTTTTCCCGGATAAATGATGAAACCCTCGTCGCTCAGCCGCCGGTAGAATTCGGAAAACTCGAATCGCGGGTCAGCGGGACAATGGAAGGCGGTGATGATGTAGCTCTGAACGCTGGGCGGCAGATAGGGCTTGAAACCCAGCCGTTTCATCCCTTCCAGCAGCGCGGAATGGTTGCGCTGGTAGCGCGCCCCGCGGGCCGAAATTCCGCCCTCGGCCTCGAATTCCTTCAGCGCCTGTTCGAAGGCAAGCACCGTGTGGGTCGGAGGGGTGTAACGGAACTGCCCATTCTTCTCAAACCCGCGCAATTGGCCGGCCAGGTTGAGGCTGAGCGAACGCTCCTGGCCTTCATTGCCAAGGAGCGATTCCCGCCGCGCGATAACGAAACAGAAACCCGGCACGCCTTCCAGACATTTGTTCGGGGACGAGATCAGGAAATCGATGCCGCCGCTTTCACAGTCAATCGGGATGGCGCCGAAGCTGCTCATGGCATCCGCGACAAATTGAAGGCAATGCCGCTTGGTGACGCGCCCGATTGCCTCAATCGGATTCAGAATGCCGGTCGTCGTCTCGCAATGGACGGCCGCGACGTGTGTGATGGCCGGATCGGAGGAAAGCGCCCGGTCGAGCAAGTCCAAATTGTGAACCTGATTCTCTGGGGCGGGCAGCATCGTATGCGCTACGCGCAGGTGGCCCAAGATGGCCCCCATCCGCTCGCCGTAGGCGCCGTTGGCCAGGACGCAGACCTTTCCGTCCGGTGGAACGGAGGTGGAGAACACCGATTCAACGCCGAAAGTGCCGCTGCCCTGAAGCAAAACCGCCTCCCAACCATCCGACCGAGACAAATCCGCGATTGAAAGGAGCCGTTCCCGAATCCACTTCACCCGCTCGTTGAACTCGAAATGCCAGGAGCCGGCGTCGCGGAGCATGGCTTCCTTGACCGTGCGGCTGGTAGTCAACGGGCCGGGAGTGAACAGGAGAGGGTCGCTTGAGTTGGGGAGGCGGCAATTCATGCGTCTGCGCGTTCCTTATGGCTTGGCTTCGGAGCGTTTTGGCGCGATGCTCCAAATCATAGTAGAACGAGAGAGCGAGACATTATGAGCATCACGCTGGATCTGGACGAACAAGCCCTGGCGAGCCTGCCGCTGGGGCCGGGAGAACGCGAACGGCAGATGCAGATCGAGATCGCCTGCCGTTTCTATGCGAAGGGTTGGCTCACGCTGGCCTTGGGCGCGCGGTTGGCTGGCCTCGATCAATACGCCTTTGGCGCGGCCCTCGCCGAGCGCGGCATCCCTCGGCAATATGGAATGGCTGAGGCCTTGGAAGATGTCGCCCATGCGCGTCGTCAGTAATACTTCCCCAATCTCGAATCTTGCGATCATCGGACGGCTGGAGCGGCTTCGAACCGAAGCCGGCTTTTTCATCGATGGGGACATTGAGCGTTTCATCTTGTCACAAGCGGGCGAATGATTGGAATTCCCTGCCCGCCCCCGTTCATCGGCACCCTCCCGCGCATCTCTGCGTGTCTCGCGTCTCTGCGGTTGACCTGGCGCTCCGAGACCAGCGGGACTGCCGCTAACAAAGAGACCGCAATCAAACCGCAGAGACGCGAAGCACGCAGAGAGACGACGGCATCGGAGAAATACGTACTTAGGCTTTGCCCGGAGGGGCATCCTGACGACAGCCCAACGTTGCCAACGTTGGGAACCCGCGCCCAGACGGGCGGTGGTCCCGAAGGGACGGCTGGAATTTCCGCGTTTCTGCGACGCATCAGCCGTCCCTCCGGGACTTGTTCGGGTTCGCGCGTGGGGTCCCAACGTTGGAAACGTGGAGATTATCAAAAATCCCTCCGGGACAACACACAAGGGCCCGGCTGGAATTCGAATGCGCATCGGATTAGCCATGTGTTTCCCTGGTCTGGGGGCCGGAGGCCTTTCTGCTGTAAAGGAACAGGCAGAGAACCGCCGCGAAAAATGTTACCACGCCCAGATAATGAAATCCGAGCCGGTATCCGCCTCGGTCCAGGATGGCGCCAAAGAGATAGCCGGACACAATCCCGGCCAGGTAACCAGAGGCATCGACCAACCCGGCGACGGTGGCGACAAACTCTTTGCCGTGGATCTCCACCGCGAGCACGCCCGCCAACAGGCTGTAAGGGCCGTAAGAGAGGAAACCGATCAGGCCGATGGCCGTTACGACCATCCAGAGGTCCATGCGGACCAGCGTCGGCAAGGCGTAGATCAACACCGCCACCGCCGCCATAATCGAAAACAACAGCCAGTTCCGCCGCCTGTGCGTGAGCCGGTCTAACATCCAGCCCAGCAGCAAAATGCCCACGGCGCCCATGGCGTCGAATGGCGTGGAAAGCAGCGCCGCAAGCTGGCTCGAAACATGCGCGAATTTGTCGGTCTTCAAGAAATCCACCGTCCAGACATTGAACGTTTCCCGCGTAATGGTCAGCACGAACGAAAGACCGCAGACAATCCAAAACTGGGGAATCTTCGCCAGCTCAAGAATCCGGCTGAATTTCCACTTCGTCTTGTCGGAGGGCGCGGTGGCGCTCCGTTTTTTGCCCCTGGACAACACTATCCAGCACATCCCAATAATAGCAACCAGCACCACCGATGGAAATCCCATTACCGCCCGCCAACTATTGTGGCTGAAGGCCGCCACCTCCCCGCCCAGCAACAACGCGCACACGCCCCCAAAGACAAAGCTCAGCGACAGGAACGCCATCGCCAGCGCCATGTGCCGGGAGGGGAACCACTCCGGCACCAGCTTGACCATGCTCTCCCAGCCGCCGGAGCCGCAAAAGCGGTTCGCGGCGTAAAGAACGCAGAGCATCGGCAACGTAACGGCAAACGCCGAAGCACCACCGAAAACAGCTACTCCGGCGAGTGCCGCGAAGAAACAAACCCTTCCGCCGACCCGGTCAATGATTGTCGGTCCCCAGAAGAGTTTCCCGGCGGCGTAAGCGATAGTGGCAACGCTGTCAATCGCCCCGACCTGCGCCTTGTCCACCGAGAAGGATTTTTGGATCAGCGGCACCGCCACGGCAAAGTTCTTGCGGCAGAGATAAACGCCGATGTAGCCAAGAATGATAGACCCTAATTGGATAAACGCCCGCGATCGCGGAACCGGGTAGGCGGACGCTGATTCGGTCCCAGAAGCGTGCGCGGCGGCGGCAGATTTCACCGCTCCCGCCGACACGTTGCTTTGTGTGAGTTCCATTTGGCGGTCCGTCAAGGCAGGTAAGAGCGCCGAGCCCGCGCGTTGAGCGGGCCCGGCGGAATCCTATCCCCCGTCAAGGCTTGTAAAGCCTGTAGAAGGCCGCGGAGTTCGTCTCGGCGGCCGAATAGGTACTGGCGCCGTCGGTGCCGGACACATCCGTCCAGTTCGGCTGGCTCAGACTCGCTGTGGTTTGCAGCCTCACCCCCGCCGCCCCATCCCAGGAGAGATTGAGGGTGCCGGCCGAGGAGGTGAATCGGAGCGAGCCGGCCGAGGTGGATTGGCCGACTTGAGAGAGGTCCATGCCCGCCTTGCCGGCGCTGTAAATAGCCGCAACCTCCTGCGGCGTGACAACCCGGCGCCAGATGCCCAGGTCATCGATGAGCGCATCGATGGCCGCGCCGCCGCTGCCGTCAGTGTAGTGCCCGGTGCCGTCCTGGCCGATGTTGACCGGAAGTGACGAATCGACGCTCCCAATACTCTTGCCGCTGTCCGGCGCGATGCTGGTGCTATCGACCAACTGGCCGTCCACGTAGGTGTCGGCCGGGCCGTCGCGGAGGAACGTGACGACCACGTTGTGCCAATTGCCATCCTCCAATTGCGGGGCGACGTGCGGGCTGTCGCGGCGGCTGGACTGGTCGTCCTTAAGGTTCCATTTCATCCCGTTGCCCTCGGTCGCGAGCGCCCAACCAAGGTTGCTCCCGCTACCCCAATCCTTGTTGGCGATGAACGGCTTGTCGTCGTTCTGTGAGTTGACCTTGGCCCAGAACGAGATGGAGAAGTCGTTGGTGCCGAAGTTCAACTGGGATGGCATCCCCAGCGTCACGTAATTGTTGACGCTCGGGTTGTCGGCCGGCGTGCCGGAGGAGGTGACATGGACCGCTTGGCCGAGCAAACCGGCCTCGAAAGTCGGTGTCCCAACCGCTGAACCAACCGTTCCATTGCCGGAGGAGTCCGAGTAGTCGCCGTCGAACTTGAGGTGGGCGACCAGGTCCTGGCTGATGGTTCCCGTGAACACGGCCAACCGGGCCGCCTGGCTGGTGGCCGAACCTCCGGAATTGCTGACCTTCGCGGTGTAAGCGCCAGCGTCCGCCGCGCTAACCGAGTTCAGCGTCAAGTCGGAGTCGGTGGCGCCGGCAATCGCCGTTCCATCCTTCTGCCACTGGTAAGTGAAGGGCGCCGTGCCGCCCGCGGTGACAGAGAAGGTGACATTCGCGCCGGGGCTGACGACCTGGCTGACCGGATTAGCGGCAATCGTGGCGGGCAGGACAACCGGCACGCCGCTAGCGGTGGTCAGGTCCTTGCCCTGTTGGCCCTGGACATAAATGCTGGCGGCCTCAGTCGGAGCGAGCGCCCGGTTCCAGATGCCGAGGTCATCGACCAGCATATCCACCGCGGCGCCACTGCTGCCATCGGTATAGGTTCCCGTGCCGTCCTGACCGATGTTCACCGGCAGGCCAGAGTCCGCCGTCCCGATGGGTTTTCCGGCATCGGGGGCGATGCTCCTGCTATCCACCGATTGCCCGTCCACGTAGATGGTGGCCACGCTGCTGCGAATGAAGGTGACGATCAGGTTATGCCAGTTGCCATCCTCCAGTTGCGGCGCCACCGCGGGGCTATCGCGCCGGCCTGATTGATCATCCTTGAAGTTCCATTTCATTCCACCGCCCTGGGTCGCTAGAACCCAGCCCAGGTTGCTGCCGCTGTTCCAATCCTTGTTCGAAATGAAAGGCTTGTCGTCATGTTGGGAGATGACCTTGACCCAAAGCGAAATCGAGAAGTCGTTGGTGCCGAAGTTTAACTGCGCGGGCGTGCCCAGGCTCACGTAATTGTTAGTGTCCGGATTCCCGTTGGGTGTGCCGGTGGAGGTCACATGCACTGCTTGGCCGAGAATGCCGGTCTCGAAGGTCGGGGTGCCGACCGCCGAGCCGTCGGTTCCTTTACCGGAGGAGTCCTTGTAGTCGCCGTCAAACTTCAGGTGCGCCACGAGCCCGTCGGTAATCGGCCCGGAATAAACAGTTAGGTGAACCGTCGCCGAGATGTTCGTGCCATAACTGTTGCTGGCGACCAGCGCATAGTCCCCCGCCTCAGCGGCAGTGAGGGGGTTGAGCACCAAATTGGTGTCGTTGGCCCCGGGGACAGGCGCTCCGTTGAGCAGCCACTGGAGGCTCAGCGGGCGGCCGCCACGCACGCCGGCGCTCAGGCTCACCGAGGCGCCGACATAAGCCACTTCGCCAATGGGCTGAAGCACGAATTGCGGCGTCGTGAGTACCGTCAGTTCCGCGACGGAACTGGTGGCCTGGCCATCGGAGTTGGACACAATGACATCGTACTGTCCGGCATCGGAGGGCGAAACGCTCTGAATCGTATAGCTGGTGTTGGTCGCGCCCTGGATGTTCTTTCCGTTGAACTGCCACTGGTAGAGAAGCGTCCCGCTGCCGGAGGCGGCCACGGTGAAGGTGACCGGTGTGCCCGCGTCAATGCTCTGCGAAGCCGACAGGCTCGTGATGACCGGGACGTTGATGGTGTAGAGGCCGAGGTTGTCGATGCCGAAATACCAACTGGCGGTGCCGGCTTGCATGAAGCGGAATCGCACGTGGGGTGAATTGTCGGCCTGGGTCAGACGAAAGACCTCGATCTCTTTTCCCATCCAGGCATTGTGGGCCACGCCACCAAGGTAGGTGATGTTGGCCTCGTCGTCAGGCAGCGGGTCGATGAAAGGCGCCAGGGCCTGAGAGATGGTGGCGCCGATATAAGTCCCATAACTGGCGCCCCAGGCCTGGTCGGCGCGGGCGGTGTCCAGCGTCGCCACGGCGTCGATGACGCCGTTATTGGTGATTACGTCGCCACGGCTGAAGTCAGTCCCGTCGCTGTCGGCGATAAAATAGACCAGCGGCAGCCAGGTTGCGCCCTGGTCCACCGAGTATTCGGCCGAACAAATATTGTCTTGGTTCTGCTCGTAAATATTGTTCCAGGCTACATAGACGTTGGTGTGGCCGGTGCAGTCGACGTCGGCGGTGAACATGACCTGGACCTGGTTGCCGCTGCGCTGGTCGGACTCGGCGTAGGCGAAGTTGCCCTGGGCCAGGCTGGGCAGCCAGGCGCCATTGAGCAAGATCGGGGGCGTGGTCAGGCGCCGGGCCGAGTCCCACCCGCCATTGGCGCCAATGGTAGCCACCGTATTCGTGCTGATGACCACCCAGTTCTTAAAACTGTCGGAATGCGGATTGAGCAGGTCATCACCTGAAACATCGGTGTCGGTGTGGTTGGTGACGACCCAGCCGGTCGGCAGCGTGCCCTCGGCCAGCTCATCGAAATTCTCCATATAGAAGGGCGCTGGCAGAGTAACCTTCTCGTACTTCAAGACGGTGAACGACCAAGCGTTGGTCTGCAGCCCGGCCACGCTATCTGAATAGACCAGCTCCAGCTCATGCACCGAGAGCGGGTTCAAGATGTTGGTCACCGCGTAATCGATGGTGAAAGTCGGGGCCGTCGGGGTGACCGTGGCCGGCAGGAGCTGCCAATCCATATAGAGTTTGATGGAACTGGAATCGACCGTGGTATCACCCTGGTTGAGCACGACGTGGACTGACGGGCTGGGCGCCACTCCGGTTTCGTTCACATCCGGCGAGCGTGCGTCGATAAATGAAGGCACCGGTGGGATGGTTTGGGGAATGCCTGCCGCGGCGGGCCCGCCCAGGGCCTTCATTTGGCCGGCGCTCAGCGCCACGTCGCGAACCTGGATACTGTTGACGTATCCCGGCGCCGCGTTAGTCAACACGGTCCCCAGAATCAAGACCTGAGAGTCGGGCGCCCAGCCGAACCGGCCATCAAGCCCCGCCTGATCGCCCGTGGCGGTATAGGCCCCGACCCGGGTGCCGTCGATATAGAAGGTCACCAGGCTCTGGTCCTGCTGCACAACGACACCCACCCGATACCAGGTATTCGGCTTGATGGAGCCAAAATACGGCCCACTGGGAGTCACGCCCACCCCGTCGCTTGAATCCACCACGATATCCGGCCCCGCGACAAACACATCCTGGTCGGTGTCAAACAGAGGGCGGACTTTGCTGTCGGAGGCCGGGGGATAGAGCAAATCGAAAATAATGGTGTAATCGTTAACCAGCGTGCCCCCTCCGTTGGGGTTGGGAGGCGTGGGCATGAAATAGCCCTCGTAATTTGTCGCGGCCGGAAAGCCCATGACGTTCGCCGCGGTGCCATTGATGTCGGGGATGCCCAGGGCCGTCGTGGCGCCGAATTTGGTGCCCAGCGATGTCTGGCCGCCGGCGCCGTCCGCGTAGGAAAGGTCGCCGCCGACCGTCGCGCTGAGGTCGCCTTTATCAAAATCCCACTGGCCAACGGGTTGAGCCATGAGACTGGTGGTGAGGAACAGGCCGCAGAAGGTTACTGCTGTGCATAACTGAGACCTTCCCGGTCTTCGGGATGTTGTTTTCATTGAACTGTTTGTTTTGAGGTTTGGTTGAACGGGCTGCATTTTGGCGAAGACACGACGCGCGCATTTACACCATTGGAGCGTGCAATCCGTGCCCTCCGTGTTCTTCGAAAAAACCAGCGAAAATCGCGTTTCCATCGGGCCTACTTATTCTCCCGGTAAAACTTGAGGGTCTGGGCCGCCTTCTGATTTCCCTGGCTTTGGGCCTGTTGCAGGGCTTCGTTCAGCGCGAGCAGGCCCGAGGCGCAAACCTGGGCTTGCTTGCTGGTAAGCCCCGGCTGGGCCGAAAGGGTCTGGAGCGCAAAGTAGGCCTTGGAGTAGTCCTTGGCCTCAAGCCACTTGAGAACCGCGTCGAGCGGCCCCTTGACGTTGGGCTTCGCGTTCGTGAAGGCCTGCCGCAAGGCGGGAGGCAATTGTTCGAGCGTCAATGAGGGCGGCGGGGACTCGGCCTTGTGGCAGCCGGAGACCAGGGCCATCATGAACAGAGAAAGGAGCAGACCACTTAGGCGGGAAACATCCAACATCCAACAACGAACATCCAACATCCAACGTCGAACATCGAACTTCCAACGATTGGCTTTGGCGCATTGGACGTTGACTGTTGAATGTTGAATGTTGAATGTTCCCGCAGGGTTCATTGGGGTTGGGATGGTCAGGATTTGCGTTTGGGTTGGTTTGGCTGGCCAGTTCGTATCGGTTCCTGGAATTGAGCTTCCAACGGCCGCCAGTTTAGGCATTCATTGGATGTTGGAGGTTCGATGTTGGCTATTCGATGTTCCCGGAATTCATTGCATTTGGGGTGGTTTCGCTCGCCGGTTCTTGTCACTTTCGAATTGATGGCTAGTCCGGCAGGGGGATGAGAGGAATATCGCCCGTGTAATAGCGATAGTCGATGCCCACGTTGAAGCCGGTAAATTTAATCTTGGAGACGTGGTTGTCCACCCACACGGTTTGGTCGGCGTTGTCATGGCGATACCACTCACGATCGAAATGGTAGCCACCATAGAGGGTGGAAAGCCCGCCGTAGGTCTGCGGCGCGTCGGAACCAATCCACTGAGTCAGGATGCGCGAGCTTCCTGGAAACAGGCCAAGGCTGTCGTCCGGCCCCTCCATCTTTTGCTCGGCGGAATCCTGGCAAAAGATCATCTTCGAGGGGCTTTTGTAGTTGCTGAGCTTGAGCGTACTCCCGCCCTCGACGCCGTACGGCTGGGTGAGGAAGTCGCACACCCCGTAATCCGAGGTCTGCCAGAAATCAGCGGGGTAGTACAGACCGCCATCATGCCACTCGTCACAATGGATGGAATCGGGGCAGTGGAAGAGATTCCTGTTCCCGGCGAAGTACTTGAGGTAGCCCAAGGCCCAATAAGCGCCGTCGTCATCGGGTTTGAGCAGGATCTTCGAACGCGGATTGGGGAACCATTCGCCGCCGTTGGGCATGTCTCCCTGCTTGTCCACCACCCAGTAGGTGTCGTTATTATCGCTGGCGTATTGGAAGGCGGCCAAACCGATCTCCTTGAGGTTGTTGATGCACTGGGTGGCCTTGGCCTCATCCTTGGCCCGGCTCAATGCCGGCAGGAGCATGGAGGCCAG
The DNA here is from genome assembly GCA_021784555.1 of bacterium. Classification (GTDB taxonomy): domain Bacteria; phylum Verrucomicrobiota; class Verrucomicrobiia; order Limisphaerales; family UBA8199; genus JAJYHY01. The sequence continues at coordinate 586 of JAJYHY010000241.1, read as the reverse complement.
AATCGCGATAATGGCAATAACCACCAGCAATTCAATGAGGGTGAAACCGGAACGAGTGGAGCGCCGAGCCGCAGGCCGCGTGCCAGACGCGAAGAACCTGCCTCCCAGGACACTCAACCAACAGTGAGCATGCGTCGTCATAAGCGAATTGCCTTATTTGTGGCATCATTTTCTCGATACTTCAAGCACTAAATTCGCGGAACCATTGGGGTCACATCTCAACATTTGACAATTTGCTCTGCTACGCCGTCGTTCCTGCTCGGCCAATTGTCAAATGTTGAGATGTGACCCCAATGCTTATCGCATGAAATCTGCCGCTCTCAAGCGACAGTCAGGTAACAGTTCGGTGTCGGGTGTTACGAACGCGTGATGGGGGGATGCTTCTCGCCCGGCCCGGTGATGAAGCATAAGTCATCGTGGAATCGGGCTCCGCTCCGCGATTGCAAGACAACCGAAATCCCTGGCGGGAATTCTCGTTCTGTCGGGCCGCAGAACGAAAGCGACGGGTGGCGTCGCACTCCAAACGCTCCGCGAGACCCCGATGCGCTGGCAGATATCCACCGGACCGCCCTGCCCAACGACCGAG
>JAJYHY010000240.1 GCA_021784555.1 bacterium | reverse complement strand
TCCGATCTGACCGGCTCAAAATCTGCCAGCACGGCCAATGCCTGGCCGAATACCCGCTGCCGCCCGATGGCCTGAAGAACCAGAAGTTCAGTCCGCCCGGCCAGCCGGCGCCAGCACACCAGCCTCACAATAGCAGGCACAGGACCGAGACGGAGGAAAAACATCTGCGGGCTTTGGCCCCGGCGGTGAATGCTTATCTGGATTTTGCGCTGCCCACCAAGGGCATCCAACGCCATGAGTTCATTCGGCGGCTGCTGGGCTTGAGCCGCCGGATGAGTGTCGAGTTGCTGACCCGCAGCCTGGAGCGCGCCCGCCACTATCGCATCACCAGCCTGGAGACCGTCGAACGGATCGCCTGGCTCTACCTCCAGCAGGGGGCCGGGCCGCTGCCCCCAGCCGAAGTGGACGCCGACTTTAAGGAGCGCGCCGCTTACCGGGAAGGCTCGCTCACCGAACCGCCCGATCTGTCCATTTATCAAGACCCACCGCTCGATCCTCCAAATCCATCCTGATTACAACCATGACTCCAGAACTGACTCAAACGCTCAAATACCTCCGCCTGGGCGGGCTGCTGGCCCATTGGGATGAGTATCTCAAACTGGCTGCCGACAAGAACTTCTCCCACACCCGCCTGCTGACTTACGTGTTGGAAGAGGAAGCCCGGCTCAAACGCGAGAACGCCCGCCGCATGCGCCTTAAACGCGCCCTCATTCCCGAACCGCTGCACCTGGAGACTTATCCCTTCGAGCGCCAGCCCAAGCTCAACAAGAAAAAGCTCCTGGCTCTCTATGACTCCCTGGGGTACATGCGCGAGCACCAGAATGTGATTTGGCTGGGTGGCACCGGCGTCGGCAAGACCGGATTGGCCACCGGCTTTCTCATCCACGCCATCGAAGCGGGTTACAGCGGCCGCTACGTGCTCTTTGCTGAACTGGTCGCCGAGCTTTACCGCTCGGTGGCCGATCACTCCGAGAGCCAGGTTCTCAAAACGTATTTAAGCTTCGACGCCCTCCTGATCGACGAAATCGGCTACGTCGAGGTCGAACCCGTTCAGGTCGGGCTCTTCTTTACCCTGATGCACCAGCGGCATAAGAAAAAGCCCACACTCCTCACCTCCAACCTCGGCTTTGCCGACTGGGGTTCCTTTCTCAAAAACGTCCACCTGACGGCCGCGCTCATTGACCGGCTGACCGAGAACAGCCACGTCATCAATATGAAGGGCTGCACGAGCATCCGCCATCCCCGGGCCGAGGCCTCCTCATGACCTATTGGCAGCGACGAGGGCAAGCCCAGCGACTACGGGGTATTGCCTTGGAGAGCGTGCTGCCCCTGTGCGGTGCTCGCCGCGACTGCCAGGACCCACGCAAGTGGCGCACCCCGGAGGGCGTGCTCTCGGTCAATGGCCCCAAGTTCATGAACTGGAACTGCGCTCGGGGCGGTGGCGGCGCCATCGACCTGGTCATGCAGCTTCAGCATCTGGACTTCAAGGCCGCCGTGGATTGGTTGGCGGAGCACTTCCCGGGCGTGGTCCCTGAACCGGTCGTGGCGCCCACACTTCGACCCTCGCTGCGACTGCCTGCCCCCGATCCCAACCAACTCCGGCGCGTTCGGCAATACCTGGTTGACCAGCGCGCCCTTGCGCCCGCATTGCTGGAGCCGCTCATCCAGTCCGGCACCCTGTATGCCGATGCCCGAGCCAATGCTGTCTTCTTACTCCTGGGAAAGGAAAACCTTCCCGTGGCCGCCGAACTGCGGGGCACCACCGCCCGGCCCTGGCGCGGCTTGGCGGCGGGCTCCCAAAAAGACCTCGGCTGCTTTGCCGTTCCCCTCCCGCCTTGCTCGAACCTCCCGAATGCCGCCAGCCCGATAATCCTTTGCGAGTCGGCCATCGATGCCCTCAGTTGTTTTGCCCTGCACCCCCACTGCCGTTGCTTTTCGACCGCCGGCGCTCGAGCCGACCCGCTTTGGCTCAAACCCCTGCTGGATCAGGCTGGCCCGATTTACTGCGGCTTCGATGCTGACCCCACCGGCGACCACATGGCCGCCGCCATGATCGCTCTGCATCCGGCCATCAAACGTCTCCGCCCTCCTGCCCACGATTGGAACGACGTGCTCATGCACGAACAGATCTGATGCCGGCGCCCATGCCGCTCTGCCGGACGACCCACACTTCACTACTTGGAAAGAAGAACCACCTCCCGCTGCCTTCAACCAAAGGTTCAATTTACCTCAGCAAAGCCGGTTCAATCTATCTCAGCGGCATAGCCTGAGCAGAGGTGGGTCAATTTACCTGAGCGGCAACGCTTCGACCAACGGCTCGGACTGGCAGCCCCGGATCCTGCCCGGGGTTGGGAGGATCTGGGGCGGGGTGGGGTACGGTAACGGTATCTTTGTAGCGAGCGCGTGGGCGTACCCCGCGCGCATTCTCACATCGACCAACGGACTGGACTGGGCTGTACACGTGTCGAGCGGCCAGTTGTTCGCGCCGGAACTCTCGCATATTGCCTACGGGAACAGGCTGTTCGTTGGCGTCGGCAATGGGGAGCTTGACGCCTCAACCAACGGCCTTGACTGGGCGAACATAGACGAGTTGGGGGGGGTGCTCGCCTTCTCGGGTGTCGCGTACGGGGCCGGGACATTTAGCGCGCTCTTCGGTGGGGGGAACGTCCGCAACCTCTCGCCGCTTGTCTCGCTCAGTTGGAACGGCCAAAGCGGCGGCGTGGCGAGCCTCACGCTGACCGGGGACTGGCTTGGAATGGAGGGGCGGCTCCAGGCGAGTCCCAATCTTTCCACCACCAACTGGACCGACTTGTTCAACTTCACGAACAGCGGTCCGGCGATGCCCTTGCAAGACGCCGGCGCCACGAACTACGCCCGGCGCTTCTACCGGCTCGCAATCCCATGAGTACCGGGCCATTCCGGTGCCGGGGCATGCTGGTTCGGCACTTCGGCCTATGAAGAACCGGACGAAAGGCCAACCATTGTGGCTCGCCCTGGTGGTGCCGCTAGTCACGGTGCCCCACGTCCGAGCCCAAACCGGAACCAGCAATATGCCACCGCGGGTATCCTTGCCATGGCCATGCGATGGCTACACCTTCAGCGGCCCAAACTGGTTGCGGCTGCGGGCGGACGTCACGCCGGGCAGCCGCCCCATCGCCTTCGTTCAGTTCCTCGTGAACACGAATCCCATAGCGACGGTCACTAACCCGCCCTATGCCACGATGTGGTGGGCGACTAACCAGCCGCCCTCGGCCTACGGCAGGTGGGACTTTGAGATGATCGCCGCAGCCGTGGATACTGCGGATCTCAGGGCCGAATCTGCCCCCGCCCATCTTCTCTGGCTCTCGGATCCGTGGACACCGATACCAGCCCTGGAGATTACATCTCCTCAGGCGGGCGCCATTTTCGCCGCGCCAGCGACATTTTCTTTCAGCGCGGACCTTCCAGGTGGTCGCCATTGAGGACAATCGCAGCCGCCGGGAGCGCCGGGCCATCGCCACTCGCGCCGTAACTCCCGAACAGCTCGGCTTGGCCGGAGCCGAACAATTGGTCAAGGTGGAACGGACCCGCAGTTGCCCCGGTTCGGCCTTCGTCGCCGAGAACCTCAGCAATCCCGCCGCTTTGGCCGCCAAGCTCGACCCCCCGGCGACCTTTGGCCGAGCTCCAGCGCCCTACTGCCGCGATTCCTCGCCGCCAGAAGCCCACCGCCCACGCGCCCCTGGTTTTCTTGAATCAGCCCTGATCGGTTTAGGTGAGCGCCAACGACTTCTTGATATTGTGCCCACAACGCCCTTAATAACGAATTTGTTTTTGCATGGACCCTAAGCCAGGAACAAGCCCGGGAATGCCGCCAACGAATCAGAAACTATCGCCACATCAAAAAGCAGGTGGATAAACTCTTGGGGAAGGGCCTGGAAAACGCCCCCTGGAAAAACCGCCGTCGGAAGTGAGAACTTAGTGTAAGTACCTAATGTGTAGCATCTTACGACTAGCGCACCAAAACCCTCCGGCCCTCCTCTGAGCGGTTTTCTGTCACACAAAAACCCCTTTGACCTTTTCGGAGAACCTCGATCTAGCACCTGCGTGCGGGCCTTCGTGCCAGCCGAAGATCTTTGAGAGCAGGACAGGTCGCCGCCAAGCGGTGCCATCGGCGCAGCCGCTGGCAGTTCCTTTCCGCGTTGACCCGCTCCCGAAGCTCCTCCGGCACCGCCCCAAACCGCACCTCCAGCAATTCCAGCACAGCCTGTTGGGCAGCTATCACTTGCCCTTGTTGGAGCCCCGGAAGCGCCATCTCATAGTGCGTGGGACGCCAGTTCGGGTCCGTGTCCGCCAGCACCGCCAGCGTGATGACCGGACGCCCATAAACATCTATCGCCCGGTAGTTGTAGCGATACAACCGCACCTCAAAGTGCGGGTCGGGCCGATGCTGAATCTCCACGTGCAACCGAATCCATTCCTCCAAGCCATTGCGCAGCCACACCTTGATGAGCAGGTCCAGAAACTTTTTGCCCGACTCGGCCCCGCGAACAATCTTGCGCAATTCCTTGTCCAGGAACTCCGGCGGGCGCGACCAGTTGATGGCCCGCTCGACTTTCGGGAAACAGAGCCGCATGAACGAGTGGAAGTAAATCCGCCAGGCTTCTTTCCACTGGCTGTCGTATTCAGTGGCTTTATGCATAGGCCGGTAGCTCCGCAAGAAAAAATGGCAAATCGACATTGCAAACGCCAGCCTCAAACTTCAAAAAGCGCGTGACAAGGTAGCCGTTAGAGCAGCCTCCTAATCACGCCTTCCGTGGCCTCCACAGGAAATAGACCGGCACACCGGCCAGGACGATGAGCAAGCCCGGCCAGGTCGTTTGGGTCTTATAGAGGAGCAACACCAGCAGGATGGCCGTGGCGGCGGCGAGGTACAGCGCCGGGACAAAGGGGTAGCCGAAGGCGCGGTAGGGCCGCTCGGCGTCCGGGCGTTTGCGCCGGAGCACGAACAGGCCGAGGATGGTCAGCACGTAAAAGATGAGGACGGCAAAGATGACGTAATCGAGCAAGTTGCTGTAGAGGTTGCCATACATTTGGAGTCGCGTGTGCGGGTCCAAGAGTGCCGTGTGGGTAAGAGGATTGCGCAAACGGGTTCGCGGCAGCACCAGGAAACATGTCCAGGCGCACTGCAGCGCCAGCCCCACCGCCGGAACGCTTCGGCGGCTGAGCTTTCCGGTCGCCTTAAAGAACAGGCCGTCCTTAGCCATCGCATAATACACCCGGGCGCCGGCGAGGATGAGGCCGTTGTTGCAGCCGAAGGTCGAAACCATGATGGCCACGGCCATGATTGCGGCCCCCGTGCCGCTGAATACGGTCTGGATAGCGACGGTGGCGACGCGGTCGTCTGGCGCGGTTTGAATTTGATGCAGCGGCAGCAGGCAGAGGTAGGCCACATTCGCCAGGCAATAAAGCACCGTCACCAGCATTGTGCCCGCCGCCAGCGAAAGGGGGATATTCCGTCGCGGATTCTTCACCTCACCGGCGGTGAAAGTGATATTGTTCCAGGCGTCTGAGGAAAACAGGGAACCGACCTGGGCGACACAAAACGCGACAAATATCCCAAACACGCCCGCCTCGGCGGTTATGGTTGGGAAAAGGGAGAGGTCGGGCTTGATCGAGGCGGGGTTGTGGATGGTCCAGATGTTGTGGAAATTGGCTTTAATAGCCGCGGCGTTGGGGGCGAAGACCAAGCCGATTAGGATGAGCGCGACTAAGGCAAGGGTCTTGGCGGAGGTGAAAACATTCTGGATGAGCTTGCCGACCTGGAGTCCGCGCGTGTTGACGAGCGTCAGCAACACGATGATAGCAATGGCCACCAATTGCTGCACCGAAAGGCTGATGGCGTAGTTCCTCGAGAGATTAACGGGTGGAATGAGCCAGGCGGTGGAGGAAACCGCCGGAGCCAGTACGCCGAGGTAACGCGCGAAGGCTACGGCCACGGCGGCGATGGTGCCGGTCTGGATGACCAGGAAGGAAGTCCAACCGTAGAGAAAACCCCAGAGCGGGCTGTAGGCGTCGCGGAGGTACACGTACTGGCCGCCGGCGTGCGGCATCATCGCCGCCAGCTCGCCGTAGCTGAGGGCGGCGCTGATCGTGAGCGCGCCCGTCACCAGCCACGTGACCAGCAGCCAGCCGGTCGAGCCGACCTGGCGCGCAATATCCGAAGAGACGATGAAGATGCCGGAGCCAATCATCGACCCGGCGACGATCATCGTGGAGTCGAGAAAGCCCAGGCCCTGAACAAAACCGGTTTTTGGCGGCGAATCAGTCATACATGCAGTACTCCTGAATCCCGGCGGTTTACGATGACTTTGTCGCTGGTCGTGATTCACATAAGCGGCTGTGCCGGAATCCATAAAAGTAGTAAAGCACCAGCCCCACGGCCATCCAGCCAAAGAAGCGGAGCCAGGTGACTTTGGGCAGCTCAAACATCAGGTAACCGCAGGAGCCGATCGCCGCCAGCGGCACCCAAGGGACTAATGGAACACGGAAGGGACGCGGGCGCTCCGGTTCGGCATGACGGAGGATGAGGATGCCCGCCGCCACCAGGGCGAAGGCGAACAGAGTTCCAATGTTGGTCAGATCGACAAGCTCATTGATATTGGCGATTGAAGAACAGACGGCAACGAGGATTCCGGTGATCAACGTCGTCACGTACGGGGTTCGAAAGCGCGGATGGACTTTCGCCGCCCACCCGGGGAGCAGTCCATCGCGGCCCATGGAGAAGAAGATGCGCGGCTGGCCGGCCTGATATGGCACCAGGGCGGAGGTCGTGGCCAGGATGGCCCCGAACGCAATGACACTTGCCGTCCCTCGCATGCCAAGATCGGAGAAGGCGGCGGCTAACGGTTCGGCGTTATCGAGCTTGTTCCACTTGACCATGCCGGTAAGCACGATGGAGACGGCGATGTAAAGGACCGTGCAAACCACCAGGCTGGCCAGAATCCCGATCGGCATGTCCCGTTGAGGATTGCGCGTTTCCTCCGAGGCGGTGGACACCGCATCAAAACCAATGTAAGCGAAAAAGATGATGGCGGCGGCGCTGGAGATGCCTCTGGCGCCGTTGGGAGCGAAAGGCGTCCAGTTTGCCGGATGGATGTACATTGCGCCGAGGACCACAAAGAACAGAACGATTGCCAGTTTGCCCACCACCAGCCCGGTATTGAACCCAGCCGTCTCTTTGATGCCGATGAGCACGACCCAGGTCACCAGCGCGACAATGCCAAAAGCGGGCAGGTTGAAGATGATCGGCAGGCCGAACAACCGCGGAGCGCTCTGGAGGGCCTGCGCATCGTGCAGAACACTGCCTCCGAGGGTTGCCAGCGCCACGTGATGGGCCTTGGCTTTGGCAACCAGCGCGGCCGCTTGGAAGGCAGAGCGGTAGTCGGTGCCCAGCCAGGCGGGGAAACGGAGGTGAAATCCGGCTAGCAACGATTGGAAATAGCCCGACCAGGAAACCGCAACCGCGGCATTGCTGATGGCGTATTCGAGAATCAGGTCCCAACCGATGAGCCAGGCCGCCAACTCGCCCAGGGTCGCATACGCATAAGTATAGGCCGAGCCGGACACGGGAACCATGGCCGCAAATTCGGAATAGCAAAGCGCCGCAAATCCGCACGACACCCCGGTTATCAAGAAGGAGACGACCAGGGCCGGTCCCGCGCCGATGTGTCCCCCGCCGCCCGCCGCCGCCGTGCCGATAGACGTGAAGATGCCCGCGCCTACAATGGCTCCCACACCGAGCATCGTAAGCTGCACCGGGCCTAGCACGCGCCGGAGTTGATGCTGCGGGTCGGACGCTTCTCCGAGCAGGAGGTCCAGGGATTTTCTACGGAACAGTCCGGCCATAGGCAGAGCGCGCTCAATCTCGCCGCCGGCTTAGGGCGCAATCATACATCGCAGATGCGGACGCATTCTTCCAGCGAAGCCAGCGCATCGGGCCGGCTGGGGACGAACTCCTGCGCAACGAATCCTGTGAAGCCCGTGGACAGGATCGCGCGCATGACGGCCGGGTAGAAGATCTCCTGAGTGTCGTCTATTTCATGCCGGCCCGGGACGCCGCCGGTATGGTAATGGGCAATGTATTGATGATTGTCCTTGATCGTGCGGATAAGGTCTCCCTCCATGATCTGCATGTGGTAAATGTCGTAAAGGAGCTTGAACCGTTCGGAGCCGACCCGCTTGCAGAGCTCCACGCCCCAGGCCGTGTGATCGGCCATGTAATCCTTGTGATCCACCTTGCTGTTCAGCAGCTCCATCACGACCGTGACCTTATGCTCCTCGGCGATGGGCACAAGGCGCTTGAGCCCTTTGGCGCAATTCTCCAAGCCCTCCTCGTCGCCCATTCCACGGCGAGTGCCCGAAAAGGTGATGATGTGCGGGAAGCCATACTCGGCAACCTTCGGGATGGCGGCGGCGAACTTCGGCAGGAGTACCTCATGATGCTCGATCCGGTTCCACCCATACGGAATGTTGTCCGGCCCGTTGCACATGGCGCACGTCAGCCCGGCCTGTTTGACCGCGTCCCATCGGTCAGGCCCCAGAAGGTCAACCGATTCGAGTCCCAATTGGTAGCAGCGGCGGCAGAAATCCTCGAAGGTCATTTTGGCGGGCCTTCCTTTTCGGGGATTCAGCAGACTCCCATAACACCAAGCGCAAACCGAGTGATGAATGTTCCCTTTGAGCTTCGCCCTCGCGCCTTCTTCCTCCGCCGCCCGCAGGGGGTCAGAAAGAGGTCCGGCGGTTGCCAGCGCAACGGTGGCGCCACCGAGGGTCCGAAGAGCCGAACGACGAGACATGGTCTGATTCATGCCCGCGACAATACACCGCCGCGCGGACGGTTGGCCATCAGATTCTTTCGCCTAGTACATCGTTTCGTCAAAACCTTTACAGGAGGAAACAGAGAAAACGGAGATTTCTGCTTATGCCGGTGAATCTAGCAACCACTACGGATTGTGGCTGCTGGGCCAACGGCGCGACCAAATGTTGGGGTCACTAGAGCTGAGGGGATAAGCAGAACGGAGATTTTTCTCTCCGTTCTCTCCTGTTGAAGCTCGTGTAAGTATTTTCGTGAAACTCCGTACTAGTCAGGGGTCCTGCGCCAGCGCCGCGAGCGCGTCGTTGAAATCCTCCGGAAGGGGCGCTTCAAAAGTCATGCGGGCGCCGGTCCGGGGATGATTGAAAGAGAGCTGCCTGGCGTGCAACATCTGTCGGCGGGGACTGTATCCAGTCAGCTCTGTCAGCCGGAGATTGTGCCGGCTGCCATAGACCCGGTCACCGACCAACGGAAAGCCAAGGAACTGAAAATGGACGCGGATCTGATGGGTGCGCCCGGTGTGAAGCAGCACCCGAACGAGGGTGGCGCCTCGCAATCGCCGGAGCACCTGGTAGCTCGTCCTGGCCTGTCTGCCCAGCTCAATATTGACCGCCATTCGTTTCCGATGCGAAGGGTGCCGCCCGATGGCGACCCGGATTTCGCCGGCATCGCGCTCGAGCTCGCCGCAGACAATGGCTTGGTAGATCTTCTCGACCCGGCGGGCGGCGAACTGGGCGGAAAGTGCGATATGCGTGTCGTCGTTCTTGGCGATGACCATGCATCCGCTGGTCTCCTTGTCGAGCCGGTGTACAATCCCTGGACGCGCCACCCCGCCGATGCCGCTCAATTGGCCGTGACAATAGTGCAGCAACGCATTGACCAGCGTGTGTTTCTCGTGGCCGGAGGAGGGATGAACCACCAAGCCCGCCGGCTTGTTCAGCACCAACAAGGCGGCGTCCTCGTAAAGGAGATTCAACTCTATCTCCTCAGGTTGGGCCCGGTCGGGCCGTGGCTCCGGCCAATGGACTTGCACGGATTCTCCGGCGTGCGGGGCATGGGTCGGCTTGACCTTCTGGCCGTTGACCCGGATTTCCCCTTCTTCGATCAGCCTTTGAATGGCCCCGCGAGAGACGCCAGGGAACCGGTCCCTCAAGTAGGCGTCCAACCGGGCGGAGGGGAGGGTCTTTTCGACGGTGAATATCTCCGTGCGAGTGGGCGCCGGGGCGAGGCGGGGCGCCTGGTCGAGGCCGGCGCCGCCTGCGGGCGAGGGTTGGAATGGAAGGTGAAGCTCAGAAGAATTGTCGGCCATCGACAGAAGTCATCGAGAGCGAGCCTGCAAATCGCTGGCTGCCGGCTGTGGGCCGTGCTCGTTCCGCCACGTCAGGAGAAAGATCAGGCCCACCCCGGTGCAAATCGCGCTGTCGGCGATATTGAAGGCGGGAAACCCGATCTCCGTCCCACCTCGCTGCTGCAAATAAAAATAAATGAAGTCGATCACGTGTTTGACCCGGATGCGGTCAATCAGATTGCCGATGATTCCCCCAAAGATCAGCCCGAGAGCCAAAGGGCCCAACGGAGTTCGGAAGTCAAAGTGGCGCCGGCTGAAGAACAGCGCCACCAAGGCGATCAGCGCCACCACCGCCAGCAGGTCGTTGTTGCCCCGGAACAGGCTCCACGCTGCTCCCGTGTTGTCCCAATAAACGAACTTGAAGAAACCCGGGATGATTACCTTCGCTTGGGCGTAGCCCAGCGACCGCAATACTATCTCTTTGGTGAACTGGTCCAGCGCCACCACCATCAATACCACAATGGCGATGCGGCCGTCAGCCGTCCCCATCGCTTTCTTGATTTGTATCATTTTCGCCCTGAAACCCCCGCCTACAATGAACTCGTTAAAAACACGAAGTGAATATTCCCCAAGAACATCCTTCTGTCGATGAATTTCATCGCTCTTGAAATCCGCCGCCCGCTCAATCTCCAGGTATTGAGCTTCGGACAATCGCCGCTCTGGATTCGCTAGTGCCATTGCAATGCCGTTCAAATCGTGTCTGTTGGTTCAAAACTAATCCCCTATGGGCCGGCGCTCTGAGATCTCACATCTGACACCCTACCTTGGCGTAAAGCTCCGAGAGCGCCAGGGTAACGCTCAGGGCCGGCAGCTCAACCACCGCATCCAATCCGGATACCTCGCGCAGCGCCCATTGCCCCTCCCACCGGGTGAACAATTCCACATGCGGTTCCTTTTGGCTCAGAAGCATGTACTCACGCAGCGAAACGATTTGCCGGTAATTCTCGGCTTTCTTTCCCCGGTCATAAGCCTCAGTGGAGTCGGAGAGCACTTCGGCCACGAACGTGGGATTGACCAGCGTGTCATCCACGCCGGGAACATATTCCTCCGGGCCGCACACCACCGACGCGTCTGGATAGGTAAAAAGACCCGTCGCCTGAATCTTTACCCGCAGGTCGCTGTTGAACACGACGCAGGGGCGGTTTCCGAGCCGGTTCCCCAACTCACGAACCAGGTTCGAGGCGATGAGACTGTGGTCTCGCGTTTCTCCCGCCATCGCGAACATCTCGCCATCGTAGAACTCGCTCTTGAAATCCGCCGCCCGCTCAATCTCCAGGTATTGAGCTTCGGACAATCGCTGCTCTGGATTCGCTAGTGCCATCTCAACGCCTTTCAAATCCCGTTCTTAGACTTTGGTCGAGGATTCATCCAAAGCGGGCCAGTGTTCCGGCATCTGGAACTCGCCTTCTCCAAACCCCGGCGCCTCTGGTATCCTTGCCCAAATTTAACATGTTCCCCATTTCCGAGTCAATGCGAGGCTTTGGCGCTCTGAATTCAGCCCGAGGCAATGAGGTTGTCCCACAGGGTCTGGTTGAGCAAGAGCCTGGTGAGGAATTCGTGGTCGTTCGGCGCGGGCGGGACTTTGGCCGGGTTGACCGGCAGGCGGAGGGTGAAGGTGGTGCCTCCGCCATCTTCGTTCTTGGCGCTGATGAGGCCACCGTGGTGATGCACGATGAAGAAGCAGGCCATCAGGTGAATGCCGTACTCCATGGGACTGTCACTCCGCACGACGAAGGGGTCAAAGACCAGCCGCAGCGCCTCGTTGGGAAGGCCGGGGCCGTTATCGCTGATCCAGATTTCAATCTCCTCCTCTTTCTGGCCCGGACCGGCTTTCGAGCCGGAAAGGACCACTCGGCGGCCCTCCGGCAGGTTGGCGAGCTCGTCTCTTAGCAATAATTCGAAGAGGCGATAGAATTTGGCCTTGTCCACTTGGATGGACGGCAGGTCGCGGGGAATTCGGTTCTCAACCTCGATGTTCCGGGCGTGGAACTGACTCTTAAGCTGCCGGATCGTATTGGCGGCGACCTGATGCACGTTTACCATATCGCCAAAGTCAAACGAAGGCTTTTCCGACGCGACCCAGAGATCCTTGAGCATGCCGTTGATCCGCGTGAGCTGGGTCTGCACGCTCTGATGGTACTCCTTCCAGAAATCCGGGTTGCGCAGGGTTTCCGCTTCACCCTTCTCCTCCTTCATCATGACTGGCGCAAGCTCCAAGAAGGTCTTCACCGCCACCAGCGCGTTGCGGATGTGGTGGCTCAGCCCGGCCGCCAGCAGGCCCAGGCTCATCACCCTGTCGGCTATCATCATGTTGTGGAGCACCGAGAGTTTCTCCCGCAATAATTGGTCGCGTTCGGCCTGCACCATGAAGAACTCCAGCCCCCGTTTAAGCGTTGTCTCCAGTTGCGGCGGGTCCCAGGGCTTGGTCACGTACTTATAAACCGCCCCCACGTTCACCGCCGCGATGGCCGCTTCCAGGTCCGCGTAGGCCGTGACCAGAATGCGGATAATCCGCGGGCGCAGTTGCCGCGCCCGCTCCAGCAGCCAGATCCCCTTCTCGCCGGGCATCCGCTGGTCGGTCATTACCAGCCCGATGTCGTCCCTGTGCTCCTCAAGAATCTTCAGCGCCTCCGGCGCATTTGGCGCGCTCAGGATTCGGAACTGCTCCCCAAAGGCGCGCGTGAAATTCTTGAGCGACTTCTCCTCATCATCGACGTAGAGAATGGCGAACTGTTTGTAGTCGTAAGGGTCATTCATGGGCTAAGGCGGGGGAGGGAGTGATGGAGTAGTGGGGCGGTGGAGTGGTGGAGTAATGGAGTGGTGGAGTGATCGGACTTTGTATATTGGGGTGCTGGGCCGCGGAAGACTGGAATACCGGAGGAGTCCCGCGGGCATGGCGGGGCCGCCACGGAACTCGGAATGGGCGGCACCAGTCCGCCTCTTTCCGGGTTGGCTGTGTCCCCAGGCGCAATCAGGAGCGGTGGAGTGATGGGGTGATGGAGTGATG
>JAJYHY010000239.1 GCA_021784555.1 bacterium | reverse complement strand
CCAGCGGCTAAACACCACGCTGGCGGCAGGCGGTCAGGACGCAGCCAACCGGCGGATCTTCTACGACTTCACCTTCTCGCCGCCGAAGTCTGTGTCGCTGGCCGCGCTGCTGGGGGAGGATGCGCGAATTGGGGCCATGCACGAGCAGGCAGTCCGCGCTGCTCTGCGAGAACTGGAGACCTTTGCGGGGACCCGCATTCGGAGGAGCGGCGGGCAAAGTGATCGCCTAACGGGCAACTTCACGGCAGCCTTGTTCACCCACGACACCTCGCGTGCGCTGGACCCGCATTTGCACACGCACTGTGTCCTGTTCAACGCTACCTTCGATACAACCGAGAATCGCTGGAAGGCGCTGCAGAACTATGAAATGAAGCAGGAGGAACTGAGCCGGGAAGAGTTGCGGGCGCTGTGGGGCGCGCAGTTGACTGAGGGCGAGCGGGATATCTTGCGGGATGCGAGCAAGGGGATCACGGCGGGCGGGAATGTGGAGAAGCCCCTCGCCGCCAGGGAGGCGGTGCAATGGGCGGAGGAGCATTTGTTCGACCGTAAATCGGTCGTGCTGGAGTGCCAGATGTGGCAGGAGGCCTTGGGCCGGGCGCGAGGCCAAAGCTTCTCAGTCGCCGAGTTGAAAGGAATCACCGAGCAACGGGGCTACATTCGGAACGAGGCGCGTCCGGCCGAAGTGACCCTGCGCGAGGTCCTGTTGCGCGAGTGGGAGATCGTCCAGTCCGTAAGTGAGGGTGTCGGAGAATGCTCGCCGTTGTTGCCTGCGCCGAGGCCATCGAATCCAAAGCTCGATGAGGAACAGCGTCAGGCGCTGGAGGGCCTGCTCAGATCAATAAACGTCGTGACGCTCTTTCGCGGCGGAGCAGGCACCGGCAAGAGCTTCGTCCTGCGCGAGTTAGTCGAGGAGGTTCGGGCGGCGGGCCAGGACGTGGTCGTGCTGGCCCGGCAGCGGCAGCAGGTCGTGGAGATGGAGCAGGCCGGTTTCCCGATGCCCAGCACGCTCAGCAGCTTCCTCCTGAAACGTGAACTGGCCCAGAGGGCGGTGGTGATCGTGGACGAGGCGGGCCAAATTGGCGGGCGACAAATGCTCGACCTCCTCCGGCTCGTTCGCGCTCGTAACGCCCGACTCGTTCTCTCTGGGGATACCCGGCAACATGGGGCCGTCGAGGCCTCGGACGGGCTTCTGGCCATCGAACGGCATTCGGGTGTGAGACCGGTGGAATTGCGTACCCCGCGAAGTGCCGATTGCCGCCGGAGAGCGGTTGCATCTCAAAGCGAATCGGAAGCTGGCTTCGGGCGCTCGTGTCACCAACGGTGAGTTGGTCACGGTGAAGTCAATCGGCGCTGACGGCGGAATTGGACGGGCTGATGGCCGTGTCCTGGATGCGAGCTTCCGGGAATTCCTTCCCGGCTATGCGGTGACCTCCTATGGCTCTCAGGGCAAGACCGTCGATTACGTTCTGTTTTCCGACTCCACCATCAAGGCGGCTACCAATGCCCAGCAGTGGTACGTGACGATTTCCCGCGGCCGGCGCGGCATCCGCATCTTTACGCCTGACAAAGCGCAGTTACGGGAAAACGTCGCGCGCTCCGGGCACAGGCCGCTCGCCCTGGAATTTACCGCCCCGCTGCCCAGGCATCAAGCTTCCCGCCTTTGGGACCGGCTCCACGGCTATCTGCTGCGTTTTGGCCGCCGTGCCGCAGACAATTTGCGGCGGCTCAAGTCAAAGCGCCGCAGCCAACGTCAATTCACACAGAATTATGAGCACAAAAACACCCGAATGCTGGGCCAGCGATCCGCAGGCCCGCGCCCTTCGCATTGAAATCTCCCCGGAACGTTCGCTGGTCCTGCCCTTCGACGAATTCGCGTGGGCGGAACTGGTCAGCGATGGCAGGGAGCAGCAGTTGAAGCTGGCCTTCGCCGCGCACGAGGTTCTGGTCCGCGGGCATACGCTGCGGCGCATTGAGACGGCGATGCAGCGCATGGAATTGTCACTCCTGAGGAAACTTCCGAAGCAACCTCGTTCTGTGGTCGAGCCAGGCCAAGCCGTTATCCTGGAAATCGTGGTCAGCGAGATTCAGACATCTGCCAATCCCCCGGCAGAGTCGCCTGGGAGTGGTGGTGGGTGATGCAAGGGTTCGCAGGCGCCGAGGCAGCGAATGACAGGCTACTCAGCCGGCATTGGCTGCCCCGCGAACCTGATGGCAAGGCCATGGGGTCCAGCACCATCGCTCCTGGGCGGATGTCTTTGCTTTCAGCGCGTATCGGATTGGCGGCTTGCCTACTGCTCCCTGGCCAGTCGGTCCGAGGCTTTGGGGGCCCGTGTTGCGCTGGGCGCGGGGTCTTTCGCAGTGCGGCGCGACGCCAGAACGAGCATGAGCAACGTCAGGGCACCAGGAACAAAGCCGGTTGACTCGGGGACGGCGACGGAAGGGCTGCTGAACGTAAAATCGTCCATTGCGAAGGAGCCTCCGGATGGATCCCCCGCGATTTCAAAACTCGAAAACCCGGCGGGGTCGGAGATGCTGATGAACTCATTCGGAGTGCCTGTGCCGGAACTCGTGTAATTCTGTGTATAAGAGGATACCGCTGACGTCAGCGCCTGGCCGGATGCGTCGAAGACCGTCAGAGTCACCGTCTCGGCATACGTGAAATAGGCCCCGACGGAGGTCATCGGGGTGGAAAAGTTGCCGAAGATCGGACCATTGCCATCGAATACGACATTCACCCCGGAGTGTGGCGGGAACTCCAGTTCATCCAGGCTAATACCGGCGGTGAGGATCGTACCGGGTCCCGACACGACCACCTGAGCAGAGCCTGAGAAAGTCACACCCAAAGCCGAGTATTGATCAGTCACGAGTGTTCCATCCGCCAAGCCCTCAAAATCTACCAGTGTCCCGCTCGCGATGCCGGAGCCAGCTAGAAAAGCCAGGATGGCGAGGGCGGCCATGCGGGAGCCCGCCAGAATTCTCGGTTCATGATTCATAAGGTGGATTTTTCGATTCATAAGATTGTGCTTTTCACTGAACTCGGACGCGATAGAACCGACGCCGGTTGCCGGCGATCTCGTCGCTGACGGTCCGAACGGTGCCGTCGCCCGGGACGACGCGGATGGAGACCCAGGCAGGCGAGCTTAGATCGTCCGTCCTTTCGACCACATACGTCCTCCCTGCCTCCGTGGGGATGGACAGCACGACCGCATTTCCATCGCCGCCGGAGGAGGGGGCGCGGGCTATCCGCACTAGGAGCGACCCGGCAGAGGACAGCGTGACCAACATTGAGCCCTGAGGCTCGACGTTGACCACCAGCGTGTTGGAAAACACCCGCAGCAGCTTGCCCTTGTAAGCGGCAGAGGCACGGAAGGTAATTGGACCCACGGTCGCTTCATTCAAGACGACCTGGGCTGTATAGATCCCGTCGCCAGCCACTTTGTCGCCGTGCGTCCCATCGTCGTACACGCTGCCCACCACGCTCCAGGTCGAGCCGTTGAGGCGTTGGAGGTTCGGGCTCGCGAGCAGGAGGTTGGGATTCGGGGGCACGAAAAAGCTGAAGGTCACCGTCGTGGGAGTGGATTGTTGCACAGTGGCCGGTTGGGCCGAGAGCGCCAAGTTGGCGGTATTCACCGTGAGGGTAGCGGCGGTGCTCGTGGTCGAGCCAAAGGGGTTGGTAACCACGGCTCGGTAGTCGCCCGCATCGGGCCCCAAAAGGGCGGAGACGCTCAGCACATTGCTCGTGGAGCCGCTGATCCGCGCACCGTCCGCGAGATTGGCGCCGTTGAATTGCCATTGATACGCCAACGGACCGGTGCCGCTGGCAGTGACACCGAACGTGGCCGTACCGCCCGCAGAGATGGTCTGGCTGAGCGGCGGGCTGGTGATTTGCGGGGCCACGCCCGGCGGTAAGGTGGGGGTGACGAGGGTCATGTCCGAGCCATAGGCGGCGCCATCGCCGTTCGAGGCCACGAGTTGAAAGTGGTAGGTGGTCTCCGGCAGCAACCCCGTGACATCAAACGCGACCGGCTGCGCATTATTCCCCGTCAAAGTGTTCGTCCGGCTGAAATTCCCATACGCCGCGGTTGGTCCCCATTCGAAATAAACGGTAGTGGGGGCGCCCTGCGGGATCACGTCACCGTTGAGGGTGGCGTCCTCAGCCGTAATTCTGGAGGCGGCGAGGGTGACGGCAACGGGCGGCTGAACGGCGGGAGCCGCCAACGGGCCGTAGGTGACGGTGTAAGCCCCGGGGCTGTCGTAATCGAAGATCCGCAGGAAGTTCTCAGTGTATGAAGGCTGATCCGGCGGATGGAGCGTCCGATGCGTCGTCCAGGCGTCGTCTCCCAATCGCACAACCCGCCCGTCCGATCGGATCACTTGAACCAACGCATAGTTTCCTTGCCCGGGGTCCGGGATCTGCAAATAGCCCCAACCGGCAGGCATCTTGGCGCTCAACTGGATTTGCATGTTGTCTGAAGAGATGGTCCCCGTGACGGCGGCATTCGTAATGGAAGTCACCGGGAGTATCGGCCCGTTGCTCAAGTAGACGGTGTCCGGCAGGCCGGCCGGGCTCGGGATGTCGTTCACCAAGAAGTCGGGCAGCCCGTCGTCAGTCGGCTGATCCACCCGCACCGCATGCACCAGCGCATGTGCCTCGACGCCGGCAACGAGCGAGAGGTTCGTATTGCCCAAGTCATCGACCGCTTGGAAACTGGCCGTGAAATTCGTGAATTCTCCCTGCAACGAGGAGGTCATCAGCCATCGGCCAAACGCCGTCTGGCCGAACCCGATATCCCCGAGGTTCAAGGTGAGCGAGGGCGTCAGCGAGTTCGATCCGGCCTGAGAGTCGATGATGTGGAAGCTGATGAGCAGGCCCTTCTCGTTGTCCACAATCTGCGGTTGACCCGAGCTGATGGTAAAGGCCTTGGCGGTGCCGTAACCCGCGTTTGTGACCAGTATCCCCAGATTGAAGGGCACCGCCGGCTCGACTTGCGCCGTGAATGGGTCGTCGCTGTAGACCACCCGCTCCTCGAAATACTTCACGGTCAGGTACGGCTCCGGCAGGACCTGAATGCTGTTCGCGTAGAGCGGCACGGTAATCTGCACGCCGTTTTGGCTGTACGAGAGCGTTCCGCCAACAAAGTAAGGCGTCGCGTTCGTCAGCGCCGCCTGCCGCGTCGGCCGAATCGTCCACGTCACGCTGCCGGTCGTGCCCGCCGCAACCGCTCCCGTGCCGTCCACCGCCGTTAGCCCGGACAGATTGGGTGCGCTAATCGCAAAGAGATCCGTGGCGGATTGGCCGCTCGCATCCTTGATATCGAGCACAACGCTGACCTGCTGCACATCGCTGCCGCCACCGTTGTTGATGCTCAACGTCGGAGCAAACGCCTGCCCCGCAATGACCGCCCGCTGGGTGATCGTCAGCTTCACCTCGGCACAGACGCTCTGCGCCTGTGCCACGGACGTCTGCGGTACGGTACTTATAGCCTCGCAGAAGAAAAGCATCAATGGCGGCACGCGCTCGTACCACCACCGACGGAGCCGATTCGGCCTTGCTCCAAGCCCTCCCGGCGCGGGCAGGAGGCGAGCAGGTCCGCAAATTCTCTGGGCTGTCGTTCCGCATCTCCAGTTTCCGGCGCCTGCTTCCCGAACTTTCCGCTCAGCCAATGGCAACTCGATGCGCGAGTCGATTCTACCTATTGGGGTTTGGTCCATTTGCATGTGGGCAAATCCTCGGTTATTGTAAACGTTCGACGAGTTTACCGTCGGAACAGGAAACGCTCCGGCCTGCCGCTGCCACGTGGGGCAGCGGCTGTGCTCGGAAGCCCAGGGTTATCCCGCCGCAGAATTTCAAACAGAACCCGCTTGCCATTCGACCCCCACCTAGCTTCCGAGTACCACATGCCGCTCGGTGGCGAGGGGGCCGACTCCCCGTACGAGAGCGTCCCGATTTTCCAGTTGTCGAGATGAACACTTGACACCCAGACGCTTATTCTTGCGAGCGTCTGGTTCCTGTAGTGCGGGACGCTGAGAACCTCCCTCGCCGTCTGCTCGGCGTACTGCGCGATTTCGCGGTGTCCCCGCGAGGCCGCCGGCACGACTGCTAGGTACAGGGCTGGGCCGAACTGGATCTCGATCCGCGTCTGATCGGCGGCTAGGTATCGAAGGAGCAGGTAGTCGTCGCTGTCGAAGAGATTCGTGCAAGCGACCAAAGATTGCAGCTGCTGAGCGGTCGGCAGGTACGACAGCGTGAGCGTCCGCCTGAGCACGCCGACAAGCTCCTCTACCTCGGGACCGACCAGCGCGTTGTCCACTCGCTTTACCTTGAGCGCTTGGCGGGCAGGCCACGAGGCGTGAACGAGAAAGTTGGTGAAGTACGCCCCGTGGCGCTGTGCCTGGCCCGTCGGTCTCTTCTGGCCGGCGGCTGGCAAGCACAGCACCGCGAGGGTCGCAGTGCAGATTCGAATCATTGCTTTCATAGGCGGAATGCGTTTCAAGGATTGGTGGCACGTCGGTGCTCAGGGTATGGGGGGCGAGCTGCCGGGCTGATCGCAGGCGCGGAACCATCCGATCGAATTATCGAACCAGCACCACCTTTGAGTTGCATGGTCGTCCGCGCCGAGCGTGTTCAACATGTTATAATCGTCGCTCGCCTCTTCCTTCGGCCAAACTGCGTAGTATTTGCCCGCAGCGCAGCAGCAGCCCTCGAACTGGTTCATGTTTGCTGGCTGCCCACCGTCGCCAAAGTCCAGCTCCAACCACTCACGGCCATGAACGGGGCAGATGCGTGTTTCATAATCGAGGCACTTGCCGACCCCCGCATCGGTCGAGGCCCTGACCAACTTCACCGAGGCTGGGTCGGCGCCCAGCAGACAAACGGCCTGCGCCATCAGCTCCGCCTGATTGTTGCACGCCCCGTACGTTTTCCCGTCCAGCAGGATCCAGCCATCCCCCTGCGTACGTCTCGCATAAGGCTCGTAGGGTGGGTTGTGGTCGCCGAGCGCGTTCCAGATGGCATCCGCGCAGGCCTCTTGCGACGTGGCTCCATCGGCATTACGGCAAATCCAGTCGATTCGCTTGAGCGTCGCCGTGCTGCCGAACGGGGGAGCCCACGTTACATAGATGGTATGCGCCCCGGAGGTGCCTGCGGGAATCCTGGTGTTGGATCCGGCCAGGACGACGAACCAGTCGATAGGGGCGGAGACGATGTACACCTTATTCTGAAGCGGCACAGTCGCCCCGACCGAGATGTGCTGGTCGCTCCCAATCGATACTGTGCTGGCGCTGGCGAAGCACAAGCCAGGCTCGGAGCTGGCGCCGATCAGGGAGTAGGTGACACCTTGCGGTGCCACGTTTATCGTGACCGTCAGCCCGACTGCCTGGCCTCGTGACTCGATCACAGGATGGTTCGCCGGTGGGTTAAGCTGCCAAACGGGCCGAGTGAACTCCTTTGTGCTATCGCCACTGAAGTCGGTGTTGTAGTCGTAGAACGGCCGAGAATCGTTGTTAAAGTCCACGGCGGTGACTTGCGCCTGACAAACCGTGACCTGGTAGGTATCGCTGCAGAATCGGCTCGGATCATTCACGCCAGGGGGTTGGTAGGTCGCCTGAACGCTCACCTGTCCGGCAGCGTCGCCTTGCAGGGTGACACTGGCGCCGGAGGTATCCGATGAGAAGTGCGCATCGGATTGCCCGGAGGTAATGGTCCAGTTGAAGTTGCCGCCCGCCGGGGCGGGTGAGGCGGTTAACGTGATATTGCCGCCCACGCCCATCACACTCTGGCCACTGGTCTGATTCGCGGCGCTAATGGCGACTGAGCAGGGAACGTCGTCCACCTTGATCGTGGCCTGTCCCCGGCACTGGGCGCCGCCAAGCGAGTAGCTGACCGCGACGGTGGCGGTTCCCGGCGTCAAGCCAGTGAAGATCGCAACCGAACCGTCCCCACCACCGGTGAGCTGGAGGGACTCGGAGCCGCTTGAGACCGACCACGAGAAGGTTCCGCCGCTGGTGGAGGGTGTCGAGGTGAGAATGATGGATTGGCCGGAGACCACCTCTTTCGGGCCGCTTATGCCGACGGTGCAACTGCATGCGTCCGGGGGACTAAAGGAAGGAAAGGAGACCGTTGGGCCGCTGGGGCCATTTGGGCCGCTGGGGCCACTAGGGCCACCTGTCCACGGCCACCACCAGGGCGGAGGGCAAGTCACAGCAATACGCAGCCAAATCGGCACGGCCACCCGCCTCGTACCGTTGCATATATATTCGTACCGAAGCCCTGCCGGTATGAATGCGGAACAATCCAGGCTCTGCTCGCCTTTCGGCGTGCGACCCTGGGCTCCCTTCCCGTTTAATGTCCTTCGCCCGATTTGCGGCATGGGTGACAGCCGCTGGAAGGTGACAGGAACCGTAACGGAAGATTCCGCGGGCAAATAGCCGATATTCGTCCCCACGGTCATAATGTTCCAGGAAGGACTGGACCCGAAGGAAAGGGCGACGTTCTGAGCGGCGATCAGGCCATGGTTCCTTATGGTAAAGTTCGTGTAAGTGATGTCGTTGGTGAACTGGCTCAGGTCGAGGTCCGCTGGCTCGACCGTCACGACCGGGGTTGGCACATCGGTTAAAAAGGTTGTGTTCAACGTGAATACATAAGAGTCGGGAACCTCGGTTGGTGTCACGGTCCAGGTGTAACTGACCCCTTGCAGCGACAGAAACGCGGTGAGGGTGTTGGGGTGATCCGCCGTGAGGAGCATGGTTGTGCTGAAGCTGGTATGGTTGGTGGCACTGACGGTGACGGCGTAGGGGCCTTCGACGATGTTCGTGATGACCAGTTGGCCGTCCTGGTCAGTCACGCCGTTTGTCACGACGGCGCCGGTGGAGGCGTCCGCGAGAGTCACAGCGGCATTCGTGAGGTTGGGCGAACCGGCCGTGAAGAAGGTGTATTCGTCCTGGGCCGTGACCGTCAGGGTGGCCTTCCTGTCGGAAACCGCGGCGAAGTTGAATGGCACGCTGAGACTGCCATTCGTGGCCTGCAACAGAATCGTGCCGGTGTAAGGGCCGAGCGTCAGGTCCGCCGGTGGCGTCAGCGTGACCAGGACGGCATTGGTCGCGCCAGGTGCGAGGGCAGGCAACTGCTGGCCAGAGGCCAGAGAGAGCCAGGGGACGGAAGGCAGCAGGCAAACCATAGGGCCATTGGTCGCGCCGCCCTGGTTGCTCACGTCGAGTTCGACTGTCCGCTGGCTCCCAGCGAGCATGGACGCGGTTAATGGGCTCGGTGTCGCCACCAAGTTCGGGACTCTTGGCGCGACCTGGAGGCTTATCGGCAGAGAGGCTGTTGCCCCTTCGGCGCTCGTCACGACGATTTGGAACAAGCTCTGAGCAACGGAAGCATCGTTGGCTTGGATTACATAAGTCAACGGGACCGACGCTGAGGCGGGCAGGGTTGGCGCGACCTGAACCTGTGCCGTGAAGTTGGACGCCAGGCCGGTGAGAGCCGCCGTGAGGCCGGACAGCGGAGTATTCCCCAGGTTCAACAGAGTGGCTTGGTTGGTCACGGAGCTGCCGACCGTAAGCTGGCGGGCGACGGTTGTTGGATTGAACATCATGCCGACCAGGATGAAGGTGGCCTGCGGCGCGTCGGTCGCAACCGCCGGGATGTCGGCCGCGACGGCGTAGGTGCCGGCCTCGTTCGGCAGCGGATGGAACGTGGTGGAATAATTGCCGGACGCATCGCTCCTCACAAAAATGATGCGCCGCGTGCCCGCCGTCAAGATGCGAACGGTGGCCACGGCATAAGGGACTGGCGCACCGGTAGTCGGATCGTAAGTCTTGCCGGACAGCGGAATGTCGGTTCCGGCCGGGGCCAGGGTGATCCCGGTTGATACGCTCACCGCGTAACTCGAGACGTGGAAGGGCTGGCTGCTCATGCCCGAATTGCTCGGTGAGCCGCTGATTCTGTTGACGTCATTGTTCACGTCGGTAGTCACGATGACCCAGTAGTCGCCGGGCGCGACCGGCGCAGAGAACTGCGCCTGGGCGGCATAGCCAGACCCGCTTGGAAGTGGCCCGGTGTTCGTCACGGTGGCCACCGGCGGCTCTAGTCCCCGGCCACTCGAATTCGTCGCCAGCGAAACGGAATCAACCCAGGATCCCGTAGCGGAAATGGCTCCATTATTGGTAACCGCCCAAACGACGGATACCGGGGCGCCCGCCAGCGCCGTTGCCGGAAGGCCGACCCCCGTCACTGTCAGATTCGGCAGCGGCGGCAATGTGAGGGCGATGGCGGCGCTGGCGGTGGTGTTGTTGGCCTCGTTGGACTCCGGTTGTTGGTTTCCAACGTCCGCAGTCGCCAGGAAGTAATAGCTCCCCGGCGGCTGCGCCGCGCTCAAGGGCAAGGTGACCGGGGTGGTATTGGTGTAGCTGTCGCCGGGGACTAAGGGTCCGTTCAGGCCCGAGGGTGGCGTTGCCAGGATGGTCGCCTCGGCCAAAGACGGGTTCGGGCAGAGATAGATGCGATCGCTCCAACTGGCCGTGGCCGGCGCGGCGCCGGCGTTCCGGACGACATATCTTACGCTGAGGGGTTGGCCAAACTGCTCGCTCGATGGCGCCGTCACCGAGTCAACGACCAGGTCGGCCGAGGCCAGACTAACCGGCTGGGCCGAGACGCCGGTCCTGTTTGGGCCGCCGGGTCCGGGAATCGCATTGTAGGCATCCGCCGCGACCACCACGAAATACGCCCCGTCGGGAAGGTCGGGCTGGTCAAGGACGAATTGTTGGGTGCATTGGAGGCTTTCCGACGGGGACAGAAGGACAGCATTCGTGAGGCTGCCCAACAGCACGGCATTCGCCGCGTCGCCATTCGTCGAGAAATAGACGTTGTCGATCCAGGGACCCGAGGCGGCGGCGCTGCCTTGATTGGCGTCGGTCCAACTGATGTTGAATGCAAGCCCCCGCGTCACTTGGGCCGGTTCGGTGATGTCCATGACGGCCAAGCCGGGTGCTGTGACGGCGATAGGCACAGCGCTGGACAGGTTGTTGGTTTCGTTGTCTTCAGGCACCTCGTTGTAAACATCAGCGGCCAGAATCAGGTAATAGGTCCCCGAAGAGAGGCTGGGAAGCAAGATCGAGTTCGTGGGGCTGTACGATGATCCCGCCGCCAGAACCTGGTCCTCAGGCCAGTCGTAAATCTGAATAGCACCGTCCACCGTGGCATTCGTGGACAGATAAAGGCGGTCCGACCACGCACCTTCGGCGGGCCCGGTCCCCTGGTTGGTGATGGTGCAACTCACGGCAACAGGCAGCCCGGAAACCGCCGTTCCAAGAGCCGCCAGGCTGGAAACCGCCAAGTCCGGGGCCGTTAGCGGGAACGCGAGGGGACTGGAAGTGCTGCTGAGGACGCTGTCCCCGCCGAGTTCGTTGTAGGCGTCTGCCTGAAGCAAGAGGTAGTACGTTCCGCTCGCTGCCGTCGGCAGCGTTACGGAATTGGTCACGCTAAGTGATGCTCCCGGAGACAAAGTCTGGTTTTCACGCCACTCGTAGGTTTGGATTGCGCCCTCGAGATTAGGGCCTGTGGAGACGTAAAGCCTGTCGGACCAGGCACTTGCGGTGGTCACGCTCCCCACATTGGCTTCCGTCCAACTGACTGTTATCGCCCTGCCGGAAACGGCCGGGCCGCCTGCCATAAGGTTGGAGACCTCCAGTTGCGCCGGGGGCAGTAGGGTGAATGTTCCAGCCGCGGTTCCCAGGACATTGTTGGTCTTGGTGACTTCATAAACTTGGTCTCCATAGGCCGGATCGTTTACAACGACGAAGACGTAATACGAGCCTGGAATCAACTGCGGCAGGCTCGCATAGTTCGTCCAGGCATAGCTGCCCGAGGCTGCAACGTCGTGGTATTGGTAAGCCGGGATCAACTGCATCGCGGTTGCATCGAGGACGTTGTTGCTGCTGATGTAGAGGCCGTCGAACCAATAGCCAGTGGCGCTGCCTGGTCCCAGGTTCGTGACCACGCAACTGACCTGCAAGAGCGTGCCGGACGCCGCGGACGGCGGCACCACTAGACTGATTGGGGCCAAGTCCGGCGACCGAACCTCGTAGCTCACCGTCAATGGCGCGCTCGCCAGCGCGTTGTTGGCCGTGTTCGCCTCGTAAACCCCGTCCCCCGTCTGGCCAGAGTTGACGAATGGCGAGTTGGCCAGGTCAATGAGGTAATAGGTTCCGCTCTGCTGGGGCAGCGTAACGGCGTTCGTCTGGCTGTAGCTGCCGCCTGCCGCCAGCGGCGTGGGTTCCTGGAATTGCTGAGAAGTGATCGCTCCGCTGACGCTCGTGTTGGTCGAGACATAAACCGTGTCATACCAATAACCATCGCTGTCCGTCGCCGCTCCATTGCCCTGGTTGGTCACCACGGTGATCAACTGCACTTTCGGGTTCTGTGGACTGGCCGGGTAAAACACGAGACTGTTAGTCACCGGCGCCACGCTCACCGGCGCCAAATCCGGCACCTCCGCTGCCAAAGGCAAGGCGGCGCTGGTGTTGTTGGCCCGGCTGGCCTCGTAGATGGGCAGGTAGCCGGAGGAGGGGGCGTTGACCACCACAGACAGGTAATACGTCCCGGGCGGCACCTGCGGCAGGTTCACCGTGTTTGTCCAGCCATAGCTGCCACCTGCCGCCACGTCACGGTTGACTTCCACATACGCAAGCGCCGTCGGGTCGGTCGTACCCTCGAACAAGGCCGCGAAGTTCACTGCGGGGACATCGCTGTTGGTGTAGAGGAGCCACGAAGCCTCCGAGCCGGTTCCCTTCTCCCAGAAATCATCGTAGTCGATGCCGACAGTCGGCGGGTTGTAAAGGTCCACACCGAGGTGATCGGTGGCGCCCAGCCCGCGGAACTGGACGGTCCAAGTGATGTTAGATTGAGTGATCAGAAGCCCGTCGGTCGGGAAGTCCGTTCCAGCACTGAAGTTGAGAGTTTCACGGACGGTGGGTGTGCCGGCGCCTGCGCTGGCGAGAGTGAACCAATCGCTGTCGTAGAACATCGTCCCCGGGGTTGCGTATTTGCTGACGGCGTCCGGGGGGCCGTCCATGTAATAGAAACGGATGCGCGCCTGCGGCGTACCTGCGTAGGTCAGGTTGGCGGGGCTGTCGTAGTCTGTCCCCCACAACTCGAACGAGAAGTGGGTGAGATGCCCGATCGAGCTCAATATGAGTTGATCGCCGTATTCCG
>JAJYHY010000644.1 GCA_021784555.1 bacterium | reverse complement strand
GTGAAGAAAGCCAGCGAGCCTCGGCGCTAGCCAAAAATGACCCACCTGTGCTCGTATAAAGTGACCCATCTTGGGGGCAGAACTTTAAATCGAATTCATAACTGAGGTGCGGGGGAGGATGGCCCCTTGGCAATTTTTGCCGGGGAGTTTCTGGGCTGTGGGCAAGGGGTTGCGATCACCCTTGGGGCTCGCGCAAGGAAGGTCCGTTGATACGGATGGTTTGGCACTGGTGTCGCAGGCGGCTGAGTAGTGCCTCGGTCAGTTCTTTATTGCCGAGCAAGCGCGCCCATTGGTCATAGTCAAGATTCGTTGTAATGAGGGTAGCCTTGCGCCGGTAGCGCTCTTCCATGAGTTTGAAAAAAATGTTCGTCTGCTCGGGGCGCAGATTGAGGTACCCGACCTCGTCAATGAGAAGGACGTCGAGGCGCGCCCAGCGGCGGATGAGCTTGCGGGTGGCTCGATCGGCGAGGGAAGCGTACATCTCATCGAACAGATCCTGGGCTTTGATGAACAGCCCCCGATAGCCGTTCTGTAAAGCCTTCAGCAGAAGCCCGGACGCCAGTCCTGTTTTCCCGACCCCGGTGGGGCCGATGAAAGTGATGTTGATGGCCTTGGGGATGAAGTCCAGTTCGGCGAGTTCACGAATCTGGCGGCGCGAAACGCCCGGTTGCCGCTTAAAGGGGAACGACTCCAGGGTCCAAAGTTCCGGCAGGTGGGCCTGCTTGATGCGCGATTCGAGCCGCCGTTGCTGTTGATCGAGCCACTCGGCCCGAAGCAAGCGGGCCAGCAGATCGGTATAGGAAGGAGAGGACTTCCGGGCGGCGGCGAGTTCTCCCTCGATCATCTCGGCCATCTTGCGCAGGCGGAGGTTCTTCAAGAGCTGTTGAATCTCTTCATGCATTGTCGTCTCCGTTATCCGGGCCGGGATGGATCTGGAAATATTCACGGGTTAACCGGCGCAGAATCATGCTTTCGACCCGATCGAGATCAAACAAGCCGTAGGCGAGGGCGGTCTGAAAGGCTTCGAGGAGTGGCGGGCGCGGGTAGTCGTTCACCAGGCGGAGCAGGCGTCGCAGCGCCGGCGTTCGGTAGCGCCCCGGATAGCGCTGCTTGAGCGCCTGAAGGTATTCGGCGGCTTCGGGAAATCTCTCCAAAAGGAGTTTTTCTTCCGGCGCAACATCCGTGTGCTGGGACCCCTGGCCGCGGGGGCGGCGATGTTCCGGCAATCGGTACTTGCGGCCGGTGGGCTCGATCACGCGCTGATGCGCGGCGACCAGGCGCGGCCCCCGGTAGATTTCAATCCTGTCTTTGGTCTGTCGCACTTCGACCTGGCGTCCGATGAGGTCCTCGGGTACGGAATAGCGGTTGGTTTCCACCGAGACGTACCCTTCGACATCCACCAGGCGTTGATGAAGACGGTAGACCGGAGGCACCCAGACCGGCAGAGGCTTCAGATGGGGCCGCTCAGCGGCAAATAACTCCCGCGGGCTGGCCTTGAGATCGTCGCGGAACCGGGCGTTGACTTTGTCGCACCATTCGCGTGCCTGCCGGTTGGCGTCCTGCCAGTCGCGGAAAGAGCGGCCCGCGAGAAAGTTGGTTTCGATATAGCGGAAAGCCCGTTCAACGCGCGCCGAGCGGTTGGCATCACCTTTCTCATGGGCCTGGAAGCGGAACCCATAACGCTCAGCGAAGGCGGCCATCTCCGGCACGGGAATCATCTCGCGGCCCGTGCCCTTCAACACGACGACGTGGGTGTTGTCGATCAGGCAGGTGGCGCAGGCTCCCTGGAGATATTCAAGGGCGTCGGTAAGGAAGATCTTGCAATCGAAGCGCGTGAAAGTAGGAAAGAACTGAAAGAACAGCAGGCGGGAAAAGCAGCAAACCAGGGAAGCGGTCTGAACCGGCCGCAGGCGGCCGCCCATCTCGGCGCGGTGCGGCGAGGTATCGTGCTGCATTTCCTGGCCGGGACGAAAGTGATATTCGCCGACGGGGGCCTTCGGTTCGTGGCCAATACCCTGACGCCGGCAGAAGGCCGTCAAGGCCTGGTAAGAGAACTGCGCCCCGCTGGCCGCCAGTTCTTCATGGACGCGCACCAGATTCCCTTTGCAGCGTGCATACAGCTCCAGGATCTGGTCGCGGTAGGGCAAGGCCTTTTCCTCACGTACCAACTCGGGCACGATTTCCGTCGCCGAGCGCAGGACGTCGCGCACCGCACCGCGGGACCTCTTCACGGCACGGGCGATGGCCCGGATGCTATGCCCCTGCTCATGCAGCTTCAGAATCGCCGCTCGGGTGCTCTGATCCAGCACTTCCCATCTCCTCCGCAAAGTGTTCAGCCATCCGTTCGATCTCGTGCCGGGATTGGTCCAGCAGGCGAGACAGATCCTGGCGGTCGTTTTCGGGAAGATTCCGCAAGACACCGGTGCGCAGCCGCCGGTCGGCCCGGCGCGCTGTCGAACTGAGGATCTCCAGGTCGGTGAGCAGGCTGTCGGAAGGGCCGGGTTCCATCCGGGGGGTGGTCTGGGCCTCCTGGTAGCTCTTGAGGAAAAGCAGCGGGGCTTCCAGTAGCCGCTGACGCGTCAGCCAGTTGCCGCTCTGGTAGGCCGTGTAGAGGATCCCCAAGTCACGGCTTGTGAGCCGGGTCGAACCCAGGGCCGTCACCAAC
>JAJYHY010000238.1 GCA_021784555.1 bacterium | reverse complement strand
TCCGATCTGCAGGGCCGGTCTGTAAATCATCAACGCATTATGTTCCCGCGAAAAGCGATTCTCAGAGCCGTTCTGATCTGCGCCGGTGTCATCCTCCTCGGCTGGCGTGCTCAATGCGAGGGCTCGCAACCGCACTCCGCCCCGCCGCACTTTGAAGCTCACCGGGTGTTCTTTCACCTCATGGAGCCGCGCGAGAATCCGGATTATACCCGCCGTGCGGTGCGCCCGCCCACGTGGGAAACGTTCAAGGGGCGCACTCAATTTACCTGCCTCCGCGGGTTTGATGTCCGGGACGGCAAGATTATCGACTACGCGCAGGAGCTTGAGAAGTTCACTCGGACCTACGATCTGGGCACCGTCGTCTGGCCCTCCTACCCGATTCTGTTTGCCACGAACCTGCCGGCCCTTGCCGATGAGATTAAGCGACGGGGATTGTATCTGTTCGATGTCTGGGGCTACGTGCCCGGCTCCGGGCCCGGTGGTTACTGGCAGCAGTTCAAGGTGCCTCACGAGGTCTTTGCCATGCTGGAATCCAAGCTTGGGGAACGGTGGCTCGGCACCGATATCGGCGAGCAAGACGGACGCTATATCGGCGGCTATGCCAGCCAGATGACCCCCGCCTCAGCCGGCCGCGTGGAGCAGTACCTGAATTTCCAGCGGCATTTCCAGCGGATGGACCAGGACCTGGGGCCAAAACACGCCGCGCTCGTTTCCTTGACCTTCGGTCATTACCTCCTCAAGCAAGGCGGCTACACCATGATTGGCGCCGAAACCGCCCAAGCGTTGCCCAACGGCCAGGTTTATTACGCCTTCATCCGCGGCGCCGGAAAACAGTACGGCGTTCCCTGGTTTGGGAATGCCTCCATCTTCAACCGCTGGGGCTTCAAGACTTACGGTTCGGCAGGCCAAAGCGACGGGTATGCACACGGCCCGACAAAGGGCACCAGCCTGAGCCTGCTCAAACGCCTGCTCTACATGCACATTCTCTACAATTGTGTCGCGGTCGGATTTGAAAACGGGTGGCTGGAGGGCGATGAACTCACTCCGATTGGCCGCATCCAGCAGGCCGCGCAACGATGGGTCAGGCAGCATGGCCAGCCGGGGGTCATGTACACGCCGGTGGCTCTGCTGCTGGATTTCTATGCCGGCTGGACCGTCCCGCGCCACCTCTATTCCGACAACCTTTACCGCGTTTGGGGCAACCTCCCTTATGCCGAGGGCGATTACCTCACCGACGGAATCCTGGACCTGCTCTACCCCGGCTACCAGAACTCCTCCTACTTCCACGATGAATCCGGATTCATTGCCCCCACACCGTTCGGGGACGTGGCCGACTGCCTGTTGAGCGACGCCCCGGCCTGGCTGCTCGAACGCTATCCGCTGGTGGTTGTGGCGGACAAACTCCGAGGGGGCGTCGAGATTGGCCGCAAGCTCACCGCTTATGTCAGGAGCGGCGGCAATCTCATTCTCACCGCCGGCAATTTGCGACGACTCCCGGAAGGTTTGGCGGGCATTACCAATGTCAGCGCCACTTTGCGCACCAACATCGGCGCCGGAACACTGACCGTTCTGCCAGGCCGGTTCGGCGTGGAAATGCTGCCTCAGACCGTCCTCCGTAGCGAAATTGATCATCCGTTGTCCAAGCCCTACCGGCTCGATCCCGAGCTCCGCTCGGTTCTGGAAGCGGCGTTCCGGAAACAGGAACTCTTCGACGTAGGGAACCCAAAGCTCAGTTTCATTACGAGCCGGAAAGCCCCCGGCCAGTACCTCATTGGTGTGGCCAACAATGGGTGGCGGGAGAAACCGTTCAGAATCACTTCCCATTGCGGGCCTATAGAGTCGATTGCCGAGCTGCCCCTGGACCAATCCGAAAAGGGCGCGCCGGGTTACCTGCCGGAAACGGTGCCCGCCGATTCCATTGGCCGGAGCACCGGCACGACTATCGCCGGCGGCGACATCCGTATCTTTTCGGTCAGGGTCAGGGAGGAATCGATTTCGCAGATCCCGCCCGTTGCTCCACCACACCGGCCCGTCGGCCGCTTCCTGCCGCTTCGCCAGTGCCGCTCGATACAGGACGCTATTCTGTCGCGCCCGACCTTCTTCCAGCACTTCGACGGGGTCGTTGTAAGCTGGGATTACCTGCACAATCGAGAACGGCGCGCCCTCCAGGCCGAGGCGATCTGGCTTCGCCAACAACGGGTACGGATTGTGGTCGATGCCAGCCCGGGCTTGAACCTGTATCCCACCTTGCGGCTGATCGACAATCTGCCTTCGGACTACAACGCCAGCATGAGCGCCTTGAAGGATGTCATGGACAAAATGGAGATCCTCGGTTCCACGGACCTGATGCTCTCGCTGCACCGCTTTCCGGAGAATAATTTCACCCGGCAACAGACGCTGGATGCATTTCGGAAAACGTTCCGGCTGCTTTCCGATGAGGCAAGAAACCGAGGCATCACCCTCTATCTTCGCCAGACCTTTGGCAAGCCGCCCTGGAGCCTGACGGAGGCGGGACAACTCCTGGACCAGTGGAAGCTTCCCAACCTGCGCCTGGCTGTCAGTACCGCGCTTTTGCCTGACCGCGGCCCTTCTCCAAAGGACGCCGCCCTCCTGCGCCGTCACTTCGGATTGTGGCTGATTGCCGGGGCGCGCAAAGATGCGGCGGGCAGACTTTGGGATGCGCACCTGCCTTACCACCGCGCCACCGGTAGGGCACGAATCGCCAAATGGCTTGCCATTGTCCCGGACGCCCCCGCCGCCCTGGATGGCATCTATAAGAACCAGGACTCGGAATTCCTGGACATTTCGGCGCTGGAGGAGAAGTAAGCGTAACTGCTTGGGTCAGGCCGCCTGTCGCCACCTGGAAAGTTACAAGGAAGCTTACCAAGAAAAAGTCACTTCGCGGCCGTCCAGTCGCCAACGGGATGGGGTGCGCGTATCCAGCCAGTCCAGCGGCTGGCCCAGGGGTTGGGGCTTGGCCGCGGCCTGGAAAGCGGCGCGGAGGGCTTGCTCCTGCTCCGGGCTCACCGTGTCAGGCGCAAACGAGACGAACAGGGGCGCGCCGCTATGGGCCAGCAGGTAGAGCCATTGGAGGTTCTTCTGCCAGGGCACGGAGTTGGCTCTGACCTGTCCGACGCAATCGGCATCAACGGCAAAGAAGGCATCGTGCTGCGGCGCGCGGAAAGCCAGGCAGTTCACGCCCATTTTTCGCGTGCGCGCCCACTCTTCGCCGCTGGTATCGTCGCCAATGCGCTGCATTTCAAAAAGGCCGGCTGACAAGTGGCCGATGGTGTCGCAGCCGATAACGAGGACGTGGTGTCCAGCCGCCTGGCGGATGGCGCGATACAGGCCGCGAATAATCTCGGCGGTGGTGCGTCCGCGGTCGGCAAAGGCCCAGCCGTCGGGGGTCATTTCGTTCTTCATCTGGAATCCCCAAAGGCCGGTGATGTCCTCCGTGGTGTAATCGTGTTTGATCAACTCAAAGCCCCAGCCGCGCAGCCGCTTGATCGTTCGGCGCACGTAGGCAAGCACCGCGGGCACCGACGGGTCCAGGCAGTTCCGGTCGCGGGCCAGGCGCCAACTCCGCGGCTGGTCCGGGCTGGCCTGAAGCGGGCGCACCCAGATTCCAGGGCGCGCGCCCAAAGCGCGGATGCGCCTGGCCAACTGCGGCATGGTCAGCGTGCGGCTGAACTTGGGGTTGACGCGATTCCAGGGGCCGGGACCGTTGGCGCCACTCAGGTCTCGTGTGATTTCCCAGCCGTCGTCCACGACCGCGAAGGGCCTGTTGCCACTCTTTGGCGAGAGAGAAACGATAAAAGCGGTGTCTTTGAGGAATTGGCTGGCGGTGTCGCGGCCATAAGCGCAATACCAGTCGTTGAAGCCGTACACCGGCTCCTTGGGCAGACGCGGCCTGGGGCACATTTGCCGGCAGAAAGCCCGCGCTGCGGCAAAAGGCGTTTCCCCTTCATGGCCGCGGCGGCAGACGACGGTGCAAACCTCCAGCGTGCGCCGGCCCAACTCCACCCCACGCCCGCCGCAACGGACATCGGCATAGAGCATGATGCCCGCCGGGTCCACCGTCCAATGGCAAATAGCGGACGGCCCGGTCTGGACACCATAGCCGTGCGTGATCTTTCCGTTGGTCGCCAGGAAGTACCAGGGCATGACCCGTTTTGCATCGAGCGGCTTCCATTCCAGGTCACCGTAGTCGCGCTCCCAGGCATCGCCCAGGTAGAGCCAGTTTGAAGGCATTGCCGTTTTCCAACGCAGGAGCAGGTGTTTGAGGGCTACCCCAGGCGCCGCCGCCTCCAACACGAGGCCGTCGCGACGAAGGTGTGCGGTGGCGGTAATCCCGCCGCCGTTCCAGATTCCGTGCGGGCTTGGGTTTAGCTCAAACACGCCGTTCTCGGTAATGGCCGACACGCTGTCCGGCAGGCGCCTGAGGTTGCAAAAGAAGTCCGGTTCCGCTCCGATGCTTGTCAGGCCGCAGAAAGCCAGAAGCAACGCCGCCGCTTTGAACCAGAGGTCATTGGCCACGCCGTGCGGCCTGAGATTCGTCGGCCGCCGGTGCCGCGGCTTGGCGAGGCTGATCGTGGGGATGGCGAACTTGGGGATGTCAGTCATATTTCGTCTTTGTCCTGTTCCTGTGTTTGATCGGACCGCCACGGGATGTCCAGCCTCACGTCTCCTCGCCGCCGTTCGGCAGATCATGCACGTTGTGGCGCCGCTTTTTCCAGAGTCGTAATGTGCAGGCCGGAAATAGTCACACTGCTCCCGTCATCCAACCACACCACGACTCGGCTTCGTTGGGGGTCCACTGCCGCGTGCTCCGCACTCGGGACAGGGTAGCGGTTCCCGCCGCTCGTCAAAATGAAGAACGGCTCAAAAGGCCGGGCGGCCAGCATTTGCCGAATATCCGCGATCATTTGCCAAATCTATCGGAGCCATGCCGTCGGCGCAAGAGCCTGCAAGCGCCCTCCGCCGAACGGGTCGCTCAGTCGCTCAAGCAATTGGAACGCTAATCCACGCTGATAAACGCTAATCCGCAGGGCATTGACGACAGGGAGCCGAGTCTGGCCAGGACCAACGCCCTTGCAACAATTCCTTTATCCCCATTGCTTTGTCCGATCCTCCTGAGCCACCTCTGGCCGATCCGTGTCCGCAAATGAGCCTGACAGGGGAATGGGGACAAAGGAATTCAATCGGTGCGCTCGGGAACGGAGAGTTGCTCGACCTCGTGAAGAATCTGGGCAACGGCGCGCGTCATGGCAATAGATTATTCGCAGTTCGATTTAGAGCAAGCCTGCGAAGTGGCCCCGCGAAATGGCCGAACGCCAGAGCTCACGCACAGCCGCCGGGGCTTGCGCCCGAATGCAATCTGGACAAACAAATATCATAATAACGTAGCGCAGGCGATGAGGAACGCTCCTAATGGCAGCGCAAGGAGCAGGAGATACAAACCAATCTGCACGGGAAGAGCGGCGAACCACTCAACCAAACGACCGGTCTGCGCCGCTGGCTGAACCGCTCGCAGAAACAGCGCAGCCATAAATAGAGCTTGTCCCAAAAAGTCGGTTTTCGGGAAGCAGTTTGAGGGACGTACAGATTCCTTGCCCAAATCCATGGACGAGAATTTTTTCAGCCATATTCAAACAAAATTCACTGGCCCACGGGCGGACCTGCACGCGCGAGAACCGGCAAGGTTCGGTAAAAGCAATTATGGAGGCCCTTTTCATATCAATTGCAGGCCATGACGGTGTTTTTACACCTCGGCGAACAGCCGTTCCGCGTCCATTTTCATTGGGTTTTTCAGCTTTTGGGACAAGCTCTAAATAGCGCGGCGGGAACAATGAAAAGCACCTCGGTAAAAGCAACGGCTCGCGTGATTGTTTTCGTGCGTACTCTGTAACACAAAGCGAACGCTCCGTCAACGGGAAACCGCAAGGGCGCCTAACCATCAATATGCGACAGATTGTCGTTGTACTTTCAATCGAGGTCCTCCAGGTCATGGAACCTCACCTTGGCGGCTTTAAATTCGGCGGTCGCGTTCCGCGCCGCCGGGTTCGACAAGAAGTCAACGGTATCCAGGAGACTTTCCATCCTTGCCCGTGGAAGGATGAAAGCCGCAAGCTCGTTGTAGCGCATCACGCCTGTGACATGATCGGCGCGGGTGATCTTCGGCAGCTTTGCCTGGGCTTCGGTCACGGACACTGTAGATTTCATGCCTGAAACATGTAACATTGCAAACTTGGCAAGTCAACTCAAGCGACCGCGTGGCGGGAGGTTTGACTAAATCTGCCGGTCAATCGTCACTCGCGACCAAAGCCGCAGAGTAAGGTTGTGTCTGCGCATGGAGGTAACTTATGCCACGATATGCCCAGCGCCAAGCGAGATCGTGGAAAGACAACCAAGCGGGCCACGCTCACTTCTATAAGGCGTGGTCGCCGTAGTAGAGACCGCCATGATCAGTTCGCAGGCACTTTTCCACGGTGACCCCCGCCGTCGCTGGGGAATTCTGCCTTATGCTCAAGAGCGGGGCTCGCTTGAACATGACCTGCACCCTCTCGGAATTGCAGCGCCGCATGGGGGCCGCGTAGCAGAATCTCCGCGAGTTGGTCTGGGGTGAAACCGACACGGCCAGTGACAAGGTCATGGTAAACCGTTGGAAATCAGGAGTACGGTAGCGCAGGTTTCCCAACCTGCTGTATCGCCGATTTCCCAATCGGCGGGAGCTCGAAGCACTTCCCGGCACGCAAGTTAGGAAACTTGCGATACGGCAGGTTGGGAAACCTGCGCTACGACTTTGTCCATGGCCGTGGTGAAACCGATTGGCTTGACCTCGTTGGCCTTGACAAGCTCGTTCCCACAATGGGAACATCTTGCTTGCGTTGCGACGGTCGCCGTGAGAAATTATGCGGGTCATATCGAGAAAGTGGTTGACTGAGCTGGCGAGGAAACACCCAGACGCCAAGCCCGGCCTGGACGCCTGGTTCCATGAAGCCGAAGGGGCGGATTGGGCCAACCCGGCGCAGATCAAAGCGCAGTACGCCACAGCCAGTATCTTGAAGCACGGTGGCGTCGTCTTCAACATCGGCGGCAGTAAGTACCGCTTGGTTGTAAAGATAAACTACGCTTACCGGGTAGTTTACGTCCGGTTCGCGGGAACGCACAGCGACTACGACAACATTGATGTGGAGGAGATCTGATGAGGGCCAAAATAATTAAAACGAAAACCGAGTATGCAGCAGCGCTCGCCAGACTCGAGAAGCTGATGGATGCCACGCCTAACACGGCGGAGGGAGACGAATTGGAACTCCTTTCGCTTGTCGTTCACGACTACGAAGAGAGAACATTCCCGATTGACAAACCTGACGCGGTTGCGGCGATTCGCTTCCGGATGGAGCAACAAGGACTCGCGCCAAAAGACTTGGTGCCTCTATTGGGCAGCCGAAGTCGGGTGTCCGAAATCCTCTCCGGCAGACGCAGTCTCAGCCTCAAGATGATTCGTGCTTTGGTTGTCGGTTTGCATATCCCGGCGGAGTTGCTGCTCCGCGAACCGGAAAAGGCTTAGACTCAGCCGCTTGGCCGTTGTCGCACCGACGGAAGGCTCGAAGGATAGCCTCTTCGCCTCTACGTTTCCATCCTTGCCCGTGGAACGATGAAAGCCGCAAGCTCGTTGTAGCGAATCGCGCGGAACCGCTTCGGCCAGCCAGGGACGGGGATCCATAGCTGCGGATCACCTCTTTA
This sequence comes from bacterium, assembly GCA_021784555.1. Taxonomy (GTDB): domain Bacteria; phylum Verrucomicrobiota; class Verrucomicrobiia; order Limisphaerales; family UBA8199; genus JAJYHY01. The sequence continues at coordinate 5,542 of JAJYHY010000238.1, read as the reverse complement.
CTCCAACTCATCGCCCACTTCATCATATTTCCGATGTGCTTCAAGATACATTGCACAAGAAAGCGAAATGGTCCGTCAGGCTCTTGGTGCTTTCCGGGCCTCACGGCTCGGCCAGGAACCAGCCTCTGATGATGCCGAAGTCGCGGACGCAGATTTGAATATGGTCCCATTTGCGAATCCCCGAACCGGGGAAAATGGCCTCCCCACTTTGGAAGAGAGCTCGCACGGAAGGAAATGGTCGAAGGCCTTCAGCACGCCGCAACTCGTGGAGGGTTTCGAAGACCGCATGGTCGAGAAACCGGCGCTCTTCTGTTTCATTGATCGGCATCTGCCCTCCGGCTCGTTCCACTTCCTGAACAAGGTCCAAATAGGCGGCTTGAAGGATTCGCGAGGTGCCGGTCTGCACCAGGTTGAGGCAGTCTTTCATCTCAATAATCGCGCCGACGACTGCTGGGGTCTTGATCAGATCAGGGCGTTTCCTTGCCGCATGCCTTGCCCACCTTAGTGCCAAAATGGGGTCCTCCTCCCAAAAATAGATACCAGTACCTAGCCAGTCATAACGGGCTCTTCCGGGGTCCAGGCGGGCTCTGCGAGCAACCACCTCCATGGCGACTGCCAAGTCGCAGCCGTGATAGCCCAAAACACGCGAGTTCACTTCTTCCTGGAGCCGGCGGGCGCCGCACCGTTCCTCTTGGTCGGCGAATTGGGCCAACCGTCGGCACCGACCCGCCTGAGGAATCCCAAAGCGGCTCGCCGGTTCGCGGGCCGTTTGCGCGTGGCGGCTTCGATGGCTCGAACCTCGCTCCCGATTCGCTCGTCAGACAACTCGACAATGGTCGTATTCATAATGCGTTCTCCCAATGTTGGGAGATGAGACAAGCTTACTGCAACACAACATTAGTGCCAGAAGATTCGACGATTCGATGTGATTGCGGAAATTGATCACGTCGAGGCGGCGGCAATCAGGTGATTCGCCGGCGCCTGTACATGCCCGCCGCCGTTTCACCCCGACTCATCGCCACTTCATCACATTTTAGATCTGCTCCGGAATGGATTGAGCGAAGGTGCCGCTGACAAATGAAATGGCAAACAGCCGAATCAAGGCCTATGAAACCTGATAGAGGCGAGTCAGGGCGCAGTCGGCGGCCAAACCGAGACGAGCCACTCGCCGCCCGGCGAAGGCTTCACATCAGTCAATAGGGGTCCTATGAAACCGAAACACCTGGTAGTGATTGTTGGCATCCTGCTGGCCGCGGGAGGGCTATGGTTCGGCCACGCCGCCTGGCGCGCCCACCGTCAACTCGTCAACCAGCAACAACAACAGCCGGGACCTAAACGGTAAGTGCCCAGGAAAGGTTGCCACGTGGCGGGATCGGATTTCACGGCGACCGGCGGTTTGGGTGGCGTCGGCGCCGCGGGTTGGCCGCCCAGATAGAGGGCAACGACTCGCATGGCCAGCGCATAGGTATCGACGTCGCTCGTGTTGGCGAGGATGGCGACGCCGAAGCGCTTTTTCGGCAGCCAAATCGTCTGGCTGCGGTAGCCGGCCCAACTGCCGCCGTGACTGATCATCGGAACTGGCTGAGGTCGCAACGGAACCGGTCCTTGCCGGCCGGGGTATAGGACAGGGCGCGGTCCGGCACGATTTTGGCGGGGGCGTCGCTGACGTGCGTGGCTTTCATGCCCAGCGGCCGGAACAAGTTGGCATCAGTCCACGCCCGGAACGATTGCCCGGTGACTTTGGCCACGATAGCGGCCAGCAGATTGTAGCCGGTGTTGGAGTATTGGGATTCCTCCCCGGGCGCGAAATCCAGTTCGCGCTGACGGCGCACCATTTCAAGGATCATGTTCAGAGTGATGGGGGCGGACATGTCCACGCCCGAGAACGCCAGGGTTTCGGGCCAATCGCGCAGGCCGCTGGTGTGGTGAAGAAGGTTGTTAATCGTGATCGGCTTTCCGAAGTCCGGCACGTCAGGCAGGTATTGGCGGACATCGTCGTCAGGCGAAACTCTGCCCTGCTGAATGAGCATGGCTACGGAAAGCCCGGTGAATTGTTTGGCGACCGACGCGACGTCGAACCGGGTTCGCGGCGTGATGGGGATGCGATGCTCAAGGTCCGCGCAGCCGTAACCGTGTTGATAGACGACGGCGCCGTCCTTGACGATTACCACGGCGGCGCCCGGCGAATCGGGCCGTGCCCATTGGGTGAAGAGCGCATCAACTTTCGCCGTGGTTCCGGCGCGGACGTGGCGAGGAGCGGTGAGCAGGCAGATTCCCAGCGTGCCCGCCGTCAGCGGACCGAGTAGATTTACGCGCGGAGCGGTCATGCGCGAGACATTAGCCAACGTAAGAATCTGCTGTCCAGCGTGAATTGGACAAACGCTTTCGGACCAGCGCGCGGCTTGCATCCACGACGTGACGCTGCCAAATGGTGAGCGAGCCGAGCTGGACGCGAAGCTGCAAGAGTACTGCCTTGGGCCGGCGCGGCTATACCGACGTGAAGGCGATGCGGTCAATGGCGACGTCTTCGATCTCCTCAAACAGCAGCGGATTTGACGCGAGCGTCTGTTCCAGGGTGGGTACCTCCCGCGGATCAACCGACTCCGGCGCGGCAAACCCGCGGAACAATCGCTCTGCAGTCGTCCGTTGCAACCATTCGTGAAACCCGGGAACCTCCCTGGCGCGAGGATCGCGGGATGATTCACGGTCGAGTCGCTCCTCGTTTGCGCGGTGCAGCACGGTGTGCCGGAAATGGGTGAACGCCTCACCGGCTGTTTGGACGCGACTGGCTCCGTCGAGCAAGGCGAGCGCCACGAGGCCCCTCTGGAAATGGAAAACGGGCGTCAGCGCCAAGTTGAGGTCTCGCAGGCGTCGTGGGGCTTGAAGCAGTTCGGCCAGGGCCTCATCGGAAAGACGCCGTTGTGCTTCACGGGCGTTCCGTCTGTCGAGCCGAGCCTTGAGGAGGAGCAAGCGAAGCGAGGAGGTGTGCTTGGCCAGTTCGTCCTCCAATTGGTCGGACATCGCGCTGGCTCCATCGCGCACCGCCTCCAGCGCCAGTTTTTCCGCCTGGACCTCCGGGTCCTGCGGTGCCAGTCTCTTCGCCTTTGCCAGTAATGAAGCGGCGGTCTCGTAGCATTGGGCCGCGGCGCCCGGCGGCCCGCGAAGGGCCCATACGCGGTAAAAGCCGGCCTCGGCGAGAAGCGCGGAGAGTTCGAGGCGCACCGTGCTGATTGCCTGCGGCACGGGCACGGTCTCTGGTTCCGGCAGGACGACAGATCGCCAGTCCGGCGGAGAGCCTGTGATCTGGGCTAAGTCACTGGGCGGTTCTCCGGTATCAACGTCGCCGCAGGGGGCCTCGGGTTCCGTGTCGCTGGCGGGCGCGGACGCCCCGGAAGCCCTCGTCAAGGCGTCTGCGAGATCGGGACATTCATTGGCGATGGCTGCGAGGTCGGTGGTCTCCGCATGTTCGAGCCTCTGCTTGAGCGACAGTGCGTACGGATCGTGCGGCTCCCTGGCCAAGGCCTCCTCCGCCAAAGAGAGAGCCTCGGTGCGACCGGCCTCGCCCTTACGCAACAGCAAATAGGCAACCCCGATCAACGTGGCGCTGTCGCCATACCCGGCCCCAAGAGTCTCTCGATACGCCTCCTCGGCCTCGTCCCAACGCTCGGCACGCCTGAGCGTATCCGCCAGTCCGTTCCGCGCGACAACATCCTCGCAGAATCGCTCGACGGTCTGCCGGTACATTTCCTCGGCTTCCTTAAGATGCCCGGCGGCTTTGAACGCTTCCGCCAGGCCGTTGCGAGCGACCACATTCTCAGGGAACCGCTCGATGGTCTGGCGGTATATTTCCTCGGCTTCCTTAAGATGCCCGGCAGCTTTGAGCACTTCGGCCAAGCCGTTGCGCGCGACCACATTCTCGGGGAATCGCTCGATGGTCTGGCGGTATGTTGCCTCGGCTTCGGTGAGGCGCCCATCAGCTTTAAGCACTTCCGCCAACCCGGTGCGGACGACGACGTTCTCAGGGAAACGCTTCCATGCGACCCAGGCAATGCGGAGAGCGCGATCCAGTTTATCCTGCCTCAGGAAGACGTCCTTGGCCACGCTCCAGGTGAAGGGATTGTGCGGCTCCCAGTCCAGAGCCTCATGGGCCCATTGCTCCGCGAGCGCGGGCTGGAGTTTCAAGACTCTGGAGGCGAAGGTGCAGAGGGAGCGGACGATAGAATAGGTGTCGCCGGTGGCCTCGGTGTAGCGCCGCTGCTCGTCGAGGAGCCGCTGGATTTCCGGCAGGCGGCCGGGAGAACCGTGCCGGAGAGATTCGGCCAACTCCCTGGCCCTGGATGGCCAAGCAGGGTCCGGCTTGGAAGCATGGGGCGGCGGGGCGTAACCTCTCTTCGCGTTTGCTTTTTCCCGTGCTACCGCGTCCGCCAGGGGCCGGATAGCGTCGAGCACGCATTGGCGCGGACGCTCGGGCATTTCCAAAAGCGCGGCGAGCCCATGTTCGCTCCAGCGCGGTGAACCCGGATAGGCTGCCGCCAATTGCCTGGCGATACGGCCGAACGTTGACTTGGCCACGAATTCAGCCAGGCCCCGTTCGCGGACCAGCCGGTCGAACGCCGTTGCCAGCCGGAGCACGCCCATCACGACTTCAGCCCGGAGCGTTCCGCTTTCCCAGGCGTCCGCCGCCTTCAGTCGCCGCAGGCCGAGCAGGGCGTACGGCGCGTGGTAGAAGGGGACACCGTCGGGCAAGCCGCAGAGACGGTGCCAGAATCCGGCGAGGGAGCGATCGTTCTGAAACTCGGCGATCACGGCGAGGTAAAGCCCGAGCGGGTCCGCCGCGGGGGCGGTGGAAAAACTGCCAAGAAACTGTTCCCGATGAGTGAATCTTGCCCGAAGGGCCTGGGCCGTATTGGACAGGCGGGCGGGGGCCTCCAGCCTGGCGCTAAGCGCAACCACCCTCTCCAGGCATGTCCAGGCGGAGGCGAGGGTGATGCCAGACTGCTCGAAACGGCCCCAGTTGGCCTCGACCCAGTCGCGCAATCGCGCATCCAGCAGCGGAGCAAACTCTTCGGAATCACCCAGCGCTTCCAGCCATCCCGAGAGCAAGTGCCCACGCTCGGTCAGGTTCAGCGGGCCGAAGTAGAAGCGGTTCCAGAGTAGATCCGCGACGACCTTGGGGGCGTCACTCCGGAATGCGGCGAGCCAGCCCGACGCATCGATGCCGCCCAGCCGGGTGAGCCAGGACTCCGGCACGAGTGAGAGGGTTGCGTTCATTTTGAGAACAGATCGGCGTCGGTTGCGGCCGCGTAGTCCTCTCGGGGGGCAAGCAACCGGAGCCAGATGATTCTATGGCGCATATATGCCACAGGCGCGTGTCCGCGTAAAGGGCGGTGGCCACGTTATGTCCGGCGCCTAGCCCTGCTCAAGTCTGCTATTCCATTTGTGTGGCGCGTCTGACTCTGCCGTGGGAGCAGAGTCAGATTAAATCGTGGTAACGGGTGGTACGGTGGCGGATTGTTTCGTGGTTGTTTTCGAGAAGAGGGCG
>JAJYHY010000237.1 GCA_021784555.1 bacterium | reverse complement strand
ACCGGCGTGGCACTGTCCGATAAGGTGCCGTTGCCCAACTCCCCGTCAAGCCCGTAGCCCCAGGCCCAGACCGTGCCGTCGCTCGCCAGGGCCAGGCTGTGGACATCGCCTGATGCGATGGCCGCAACCTGCCGCCCGCCCGTGAGGGCATTCACGGCGACCGGCGTGGCGCTGCCGTAGTTGGGGGCCGCGTAGAACGTGCCGTCGCCCAACTCCCCGTCGCCCCCATAGCCCCAGGCCCATAGTGTGCCGTCGCCGGCCTGGGCCGACGACTGCCCGCCCACCCATGCCAGTCCCAGCGCGAGGCTGAGCAACGCGAGGTGGCCGCGTCTGATGAGGCTAACACCGTCCTTTTTGCGTGTCGGGGGCGGCACGGCAGTTGGTTTGCCGCCGCGGCCCGCGACGCCGGGGACCTCGACTAGATTCAATTCTTTCATTTTGCTGTTCCTTTCTCTTCCGGAGGCTGGGCCTCCGGGTTTTCTTTGTTCATTATGTTTTGGTTTCGGCGTGGACTGGATTCTTCCAGCTCACGCCTTCCACCCGCTACTACAGGAAACCCGCTGAAAGGTTACAGAGGACCTGAAGAGGTTTTTTGGGCAGTGCTGAATCATCTTTCAGTATGAGATATCGCCAGTCATGGTGCCGACGAAGGCGAAAGGAGGGGCGCTTGACCCGGAGCCGGTGATGATTCCGCTGCCGGTCACATCGACAAAGCGCCCCGTCCCGGAAGTGAACTTGTACGTACCTGAAACGGTGACTCCAGTCGTTGGGTCGAATGTGCCGGTGGTGTGGAAAGTGCCGTGAATGACATCGCCATTCGCGGCGGTCAGCGTGAAAGTCCCGTCCACCGCGATGGCCGGCCCGGTCGGTCCGGTCTGAGGGGTACAATCCAGGAAATATGCCGTCTCCGTATCGGCCCAAGTCGTGGCGCCTAAATGGGCTGCCTCGCCCTGCCCCGCTTCCCAGTTCGCCAGAGTGCATGGCCCCTCCGGCGACGGATGTGCATTGCCGGCAAACTCCGCCTGGAATGGCCTCGAGTGCCCGGCCGCCTTGGTAGGATTCGCTGCGGCTATGGCCGCGCAGCCGAGGGCGAGGCCGAGGAGTTTGAGCAGATTCAACTTTTTCATCTCGCTCTTCCTTTCTCTTTTGGAGGCTGTGCCTCCGAATCGATCGTTGTTTGTTATGTTTTGGGATTCGGTTTGCAACGCCGTGGCGCCGGTCACGTCCCAGACTTGGCGTTCACCGCGGCTGTTGCCTGTTATGTTTCGTTTGAGCGTGAAGTGGGCCCTGCCAGTTCACGCCTTCCACCCGTTACTAAAGGAAATGCGGGCAAAGGTTACAAAGAATCTTCCGGGTATTTGCGCCGGGCGAAAACTGCTTTCTGGTGCATTGCCATTCACCGTGCCGAAGCCCCGCGCCTGGTGGGCCGGAGCGACCCCCCGAAGCCAGACGGCGGGCTTGGTGCGTTGGTGCTAATGAACACGATTTGGGTTGCTTTTGATTCGAGATCGGCAAAAATCAGGATGAGGCGTGTTACAGAGGGGGGGGCGGACGGCCATACGTGAACCCACGTAGTCTGCCACCCCAGTACTCGGCTGGTTCCTGCGGCTACCGCCTCTTTACTCTGACCCGTCCAGCGCATGGGTGAATTGCCGCGGGCTGGCGCCGGGCACCTGAACGAGGACAACCGTCGTTCGAAGAATTGAGGCGCCGGCTTGGCGCGACGGTGAACTGGAACCGCAAGCCGGCGCTTGACCCCTCCCATTAACGGCGGCCGGTAGCCCGAGAAATAGGAGTTCCCGGACCAGCCCTTGTCAATCCTGAATCCAGCCAATGAACGGGCAGAAGAGGTTCGCGGCGGTCCCGTAGGCGGCGTTGCGCCCGCCACCTTTTACGTTGGAGAACTCACCCGTGCCCGAGAGGAACATGTAATTGCCGGTGGCTTGGACGGTGCCGGTACGCAAGTTAAAGGTTCCCGATGTCTGCCAACTGCCCTGGACGGTGTCGCCATTTGCGTCGGCCAGCGTGAAGATGGCGTCGGCCGTAATTGTAGCGATGTCCGTCGCCGGGTCCACGCTCAAGATGGTGACCGTTCCAGACGACGCATACGTGACAGCACCCATACCTGTCGCGTGGCCTGCCGTACTTTCCACGAAGTCGCCGGACGAGTCCACAATGGTAAAGGTGCCTCTGACGGCCGCCGCGAACGGGCTGATCGAGCCGGCCCGGCTCGGGGTGACCGCCGCTACCAGGAGCGCACCCGCGACGCCTAGGACTTTGACTAAACTTGCTGCTTTCATCTCGCTTTTCCTTTCTATTTCGGAGGCTGGGCCTCCGAACTGGTTGTTATTTGTTATGTTTGGTTTCGGCGTGAACTGGAACCATTCCGGTTCACGCCTTCCACCCGTTACTAAAGGAAATGCGGCGAAGGGTTACGGAGTACTTGAAGAAACGCGCTCCTTTCGCTGTTCCGCGGCTTCAATCTCGGCCCATGAGGGTGCGCGCCAAATATTCAACGTACCTTGCGCTGTCAAGGAGCCAATGGCGTTGCCATCGGCGGAGAAGGCCGTGCTCCGAAACAGCGAACCTTGCGCGTTCAAGGTGAGCACTTGCTGCCAGCTTCCGGTGTCCCAGAGCTTGACGGCCTCCGCACCGTCACCGCCGACGGCCAGCCGTTTTCCATTCGGGGAAAAAGCCACCGAGTGAGGCGACAACAGCCAACCGCCGAGCCTTGTCGCCGGTTGCCACGCCGGGCGGTGATAAACCTGTGCAAAACCCAACTCGCTGGCAACGGCGAGGAGGTTGCCATCCGGAGAAAAAGCCGCGTCAACGGATTCCAATAAATCGAACTGGCCGCTCGGGCCGGTTTGGCGAGCCAAGTCTCTAATCAATACGCTTCCGTCCCAGCCAACGAGCGCGCACAGGCTCGCGTCGAACGAGAAGCTGGCGGTTCTCAATTGAATGGGTATCGTCCAAGAATCCAGTTCCGCGCCGGTCGTGAGGTTCCACTGGCGTAGCAAATTGCCGCTCTGAGACCACGTGAGCAGCTTGTTGCCGTGTGAGAAAAAACCGAGCGCCGCGACCCTATCGCTGGTATTGGTCCATTGGCGCCACAAGGAGCGCCGTGAGAGGTCCCACACTTGGAGAAGGCCGTTAGCGGATCCTTTGGCCAGCAACCGTCCGTCCGCGGTAAACCGGTTGAGAAAGGGCCACGAGCCAAACCCGGTGCTTCCGGTTTCCAACAGCGTCTGTTGCTGTTGAAACCCTGAGCCAGTCCACCGTGTGACCCGGCCTTGGTTATCCAGCGTCAACACCGATAGGCTATCGGGCGCAAAGCGCCAGGCCGCGACGACCGCCGGGATGCTGATTCTGGCCTCTTTAGGATGAAGCACCGATGTATCCCAGAAACAAACCTTGCCATCTTTGCAGCCGCTGACCAGCGTTTGGGCGTCCGGCAGCAAGGCCAGTCGCCAGACTTCCTGACGGTGGCCGCGGAGCACGTCCAGGCACTTGCGAGTGTCCAGGTCCCAGATACGAATGGTCTCATCGGCGCTGCTCGAGGCGAGTTTCCTGCCGTCCGGCCAGAACACCAGCGAGCTGACCCACGAACTGTGCCCTCGCAGCCGTCCGATTTCCTTGCCGCTGGCCACGTCCCACAGACGAATATCCGATTGCCCGCTGCAAGCGCCCGAGGCCAGCGTCTTGCCATCCGGTGAAAACGCCAACGCCGCCGGATATCCCGTTGCCACTACCGCCGACCACAGTTGCTTGCCCGTGCGTAAATTCAGCACGTGAAGCCGCGCGACGCTTGACGCATAGGAGGCATAGGCGGCCAGGCTCAGGTCGGGCGTGGCAGCAAAGCCTGTTCCAATATCCGCGGCCGCCAGATCCGTTGGGTAGTTGGCCAGCCTGGTTCCATCGGGTATCCGCCACAGGCTGATAATCCCGTCCAGAGTGGAAGTCACCAGCGTGCTCCCGTCCTCCGAGAAGGCCAGTCCGACGCAGGTGTGGCCAGGGCTTAGAGGCCATTGGGAAATCATGTGGCGGGCCACGACGTTCCAGAGGTGCAAAGTCGAGTGCCATTGTGCGGCGCCCGATGGCCGGCTGCCAACCCAGGCCAGCACCGGGTCGCGCGGCGAAAATGCGGCGCGGACAAACTGCTCCTCTCCCGCAAGGTGTGCCACTTGCTTTCGCGTGCGCAAATCCCAAACTGACAGTCCCCCCCTGTGGTAGGAGCCAACGGCCAGCCAGCGGCCATCAGGCGATGCGGCCAGAGAAGCGACCTCACCGTTTATTTGGCAGAGGGTGAACAGGCAATCGCCGCGGCTTTGCTCCCACAGCCAGCGCCATTCCCAGCCGCGCAGGTCTTGCTGGGCGGGCAGTGGACGCTGGCGCTCGAGCAGTTCCAATGCCCGGCCCAAGTTGTTCTCGTCGAGCGCCTGCTTCGCCTGATTCATGTCCGAGGCATACGCGCGCTGGCGAGCGATGAGTTCCTGCGCCTGCGCTTGCCGGCGCAATGCGGCTTCTCGCGCCTGGGCAGCGACGACTTCCTGCTTGGCTCTCGTCGCGCGAATGGCCTGCCAGCTCGCCGCCATGATTCCGATCAAGAGCGCGCCGAAAACGGCGCCGGTCGCGGCGAAACCGAACTTGTGCCGCCGGAGCGTCTTCTGAAATTCGTAGAGCCGGCTGGGCGGACGGGCGAGGACCGGTTCGTGGTTCAGGTGCCGCTGGATGTCCCGAGCCAGGCCATTGACGGTCTCGTAGCGCCGCCGGCGGTCTTTCTCCAGGCACTTCATCACGATCCAGTCCAGATCACCGCGCAGCAGACTGATCAGCTTGGGCGGCTCGGCGCCGTGAGAGCGCGCGGTGGTGGTCAATTCCTGGCCGGGGAGCGTGCGGAGTTTGGTCGAAGGCCGCAGCGGTTCCTTCTCCCGAATCGTTTGGCGCAAGGCGTCCAAGCCCGACTTCAAGAGCTCCGTCGTATCGAAGGGCGTTCGCCCGGTCAGAAGTTCATAGAGCAAGACGCCCAGGCTGTAGATGTCGCTGCGGGTGTCGATGTCCAACCGGCCCAAGCCCGCTTGCTCCGGACTCATGTAAGCCGGCGTGCCCATGAACTGTTCGAAGGCGGTGAACAGGGTCTGATCGGTCAGCCGCTGATCGGTGGTTGCCTTGGCGATGCCAAAGTCAATCACCTTGGGCAGAGGCTCGCCATCCTGTTCCGTGACCAGGATGTTTGACGGCTTCAGGTCGCGGTGGATAATTCCTTTCTGATGCGCATGCTGAACGGCCCGGCAAACCTGCACAAACAGCTCCAGCCGCTGCCGGGTCGTAAGCTGCTTCTGGTCGCAGTAGTCGGTGATCTTCATCCCGCAGACCAGTTCCATCACGAAATACGGGCGGCCAGCCGAGAGAGGCTCGAAGCGGGGACGGCCCGCCGGCTGGATGGCGGGGCTGTCCGGCGGCAGGGCCCGGTCTGCTTGCGGCGCGTCGGCACCGTCGAGAGTCTGCTGACTGCACATCACCGGCAAAGCGGGTTGGAAACCGCCGCCGCGAGCCAAGGCTGCATGGGTGACTCCGGCGTCGAGAAACTTGGCAATGTTCGGATGGTCCATCAGCGCCAAGGCTTGCCGTTCGGCTTCAAAGCGGGCCACCACCTGGCGAGTGTCCATGCCCAGCTTGATGATTTTCAACGCGACGCGTCTCCGGACCGGCTGCTGCTGTTCGGCCAGATAGACCACGCCGCAGCCGCCTTCGCCGATCTGTTGGAGCAGCTTGTAGCGGTCAATGTGGTCTCCGGGTTCTTCCGGGGGCGAAGGCATGGTTCTGGCCGGGAATGCGGGCGGGAAAGGCTCCAGTGCGTCCGGCTCCGGGGTCAGACCCAGTTGCAACAGACATCTGAGGCAATGACCGCCAGGGGCGTCGGCAGGCAACTCGGCGCCGCACTGGGAACATGTTCGTGGTTCGGTCATTCTTTAGTCCAGTTTTCCATCCGTTTCTAAAGCAACGCGGCGCCAGAGTTACAAGCAAGCCCCCGAGGCGCGCCATCGCCGACTCTCAAGCCGAAATGGCCGCAAAGAGCTGGCGAATCTCCGCGTCGATCTCGGCTGGGGTGGCCACGGTGTGAGCCACCTCACGGCGCAGGGCCTCACCAAACCGGCGCCGCAAACGGTGCAAAGCCACTTTCAGCGCCCCCCGGCTCATCCCCAGCGCCTTGGCCCAATCGGCGTAGGAGCCTTCGGCCAACTCTCCCGTCAACCCGGGCTCCAGGAGCTCAAAGAGGTCCGCCTTGCCTTCGGCGGTGTATTCCTGCTTGAGGCGGGCCAGCACATGCTCCACCAAGGTCATCGTCCAGCGCCGCTCGAATAGCTTTTCGGGCGTGAGCGGATCGACCGGCTCAAGGCGGTATCTCTCCTCCGCGGTCAGTGCGTCCAGGGAAACCATCTGGCGCTGGCCGCCGCGCTTGAGGGTTCGCCGCTTGTCCCACTCGTTGTTCAAGAAGTTGGCCATGGCCGCCATAAGGAAGGAACGGAACTTGCCTTTCTCGCGTTGCGCTTGCTTGAGCGCCTCGTTTTCCAGCAGAAAAACAAAGAAGGCCTGGGTCAAATCGGCGGCGTCCAGGGGGTTCCATCCGCGCCGGCGAACGAAGGCGTAAAGGGGATACCAGTATTTCCGACAGAGCTCCTCCAACGCGGCCTGGCCCTCGGCGCAGGCGCGGTCGCGGGCGCTCAGCACCACGCTCCAGTGGGTCGTCGTAAAGCCACGGCCAAGATAGGACGCTACATCAGCTTCTTGCGTGTCATTCATCAGGGCGGCTAAATGATACGTCGCGGCGCAGGCCGTCGCAAGCTGAATGAACTAGCCGAGGTTCGGCGGCGCCGCGTGCGCCGGGTTCTCCGTAGCACCTGGACGGGCGCCACGGCGATGCCCCCGGCCAGGCCGAACGGCTGGGTTATTCGGTCCAGGAGGCCGCGGATTTGCTCGTGAAGGTGTCAGTCAATTGACTGACACCTTTTGTGCGCCCGGGGCGGCGCGCCCCGGGGCACAACTGCACCGCTCAGTACTCAATCCAGCCAACCATCGCCCCCGAAGCGCTTGGCGCCGGTCCCTGGGCGCCGATGACTCCGGCGCCCCTGACGTGGACAAAGTTTCCTGTCCCCGACCTGAACTCATAATGGCCCTTGAAGTTGGCAACGAAGGTTGTGGGATCGAGCGTGCCTGCCGCTCGAAACGTGCCTTGGATGGTATTGCCGTCACCAAAGTCCAACACGAACCTGACGCCGTCAACGCGAGCCTCCCACGGAATCGCATTGAGATCCCTGACGGCGAAGGTCCCAATCGCCGTCCAGGTGAAGGCGCCTAGGGCAGCCGGTTCGGAGACAGAACCGTTCCACCCGTTTTCGATCCAGAACGAGGAGGCCGGCCTCCCGGAGGGAAGCGCCGGCACTTCAACCGCGCCGGAGAGGTCCGCCACGAAGGCGACACGTTTCGCCGGGCCGGCATGGGCCGGGGCCGCGCAGCAGAGCGCCAGGCCAAGGACCGAGACTAGACTCAATTTTTTCATTTTGCTGTTCCTTTCTCTTTCGGAGGCTGGGCCTCCGAGGCTTTTTTGTTTGTTACGTTTTGGTTCCGGCGTGGATTGGATCTTTCCAGCTCACGCCTTCATTCCACCCGTTGCTACAGGAAATCCGGCGAAAGGTTACAGAGAATCGGCCGCCGCTTTGCGGTTCATGGTTTTGGCTCCCGGCTCAGAGCGTCTTTGGGCAATCGGGTTCGGATAGAAGCGGGGGGACCGCCCGTTCGCGCGGCGATGCGCGGGATGGAAGGGCTGCGGTGTCTCCGGCCAGCGAAGACCCCTGATCGCCCCTCTTCTTCTCGTCTTAACGGATCAGGGTGGGGTCAGCGTTACGCGGATTCCTTTGAGCGGTTGGCCGGACGCGCCGGTGAAGCGAACCGAGCCTCGCCAAAACAGGGTTTGATTGACGACCTTGAACACCAGCACGTTGACGCCGGCGCGCAAATCCAGTCCCTCGACGAGGTCCTCATCAGGCACGAAATCCCGACCAAACCCGTCCCGGTAAATTTGCCTTCCATTCAAGTAGATTTTGGCCTCATCATCGCTGCCGACTCTCAGTGAGACGTCCTTCCGAGGCGCTTCACTCTGGATGTAGCAAACGGCGTAAGCCACGGCCCACTCCGTCTGCTCGCCGAGCAGTTCGTTGAAGTCAATCCGGTAGTCTTCGAGCTTCGTCGCGCTCCAAACCAACTCTGCCGAGCCTACCTTAACCCGCTGCCCGGCATGCGGGCGAAGGAAGGCTTCGTTGGGTAGCTGTTCCTGGTCCAGCGCCACCGCGCCGCGCCGGTCCTCATACGGAATCGGCGCCAGCACCAGCCACTGTCTGATGGCGCCGGGATCCCGGGCGCGCAGGGCCCGCGCGCGTTCCTCGGCTCCCGACTCTTCCCGCAGCAGAACCCTCAGCCGGTCAGCGGCGGCTCTTTCCTCGCGCTGCCAGGCGGCGACCTCTTCAACCGTAGCCGCCTGCCAAACCCTGGCCGTTTGATCCGGGCTGCCGGTAAGGACCCGGCGGCCGTCCGCGGAGAACGCCACGGCCACTATCTTGGCACTGTGCCCATGGAGGGTCAGGACCTCCTGGCCGTCGGCCGCGTCCCACACTCGCGCCGTCATGTCGGCGCCGCCCGTCACAATTCGCCGGTCGTCCGGAGAGAAGGCCGCAGCCAGGACGGGTCCCGTGTGGCCATCGAGGCTGAACAGTTCCCGGCCACTGGCGGCATCCCACACCTTGGCGGTCGCGTCAGCACTGCCGGTCACGATCCGCTGCCCGTCCGGAGAGAAGGCGACGCAGGTGATGGGACCGGTGTGCCCTTCGAGAATAAGCAACTGCCTGCCGCTGACGGCATCCCACACCCTAGCCGTGCAGTCCATGCCTCCGGTGACGATCCTCCGGCCACCCGGAGAAAAGGCCACGCTGTTGACGGGCCCCCGGTGCCCCCTGAGGGTGAACAGTTCTTGCCCGCTGGCCGCGTCCCACACCTTGGCTGTGGAATCATCACTTCCCGTCACAATCCGTTGGCCATCCGGGGAGAAGGCAACACCGTTGACGCCACGGGTGTGGCCGCGCAAGCACTCCAGCTCCAGGTGCGTCTGCCGCTCCCAGTAGTACCATTCGAAGCCGCGCGCCGGGTACGCGCCCGTTACATTAAGCAACTCCAGCACCCGGCCAAAGTTGTTCCGCTTCCAGGCCTGCTCGGCCAGTTCCATGTTGGCGTCGTAGAGCAGTCGCTGCGCGGAGCGCTCGCCGGCCTGGGCTCGCTGGCGTTGCGTCGCCTCGTCCGCTTGGGCCTGCTGCGCGGCGATGCGCAAACGGGTTTGCTCGCGCTCCGCCCGCCGCTCCCGCGTGAACATCCAGGTCGTCGTGGCCAGCCCCGCAATCAACGCCAGCGTCACTAAACCCGCGGCGCTCACCATGACCTTGTTGCGACGGACAAAGTTCCAGACTCGGTAGCCCGCGCTGGGCGGACGCGCCACCACCGGCTCGCTGTTCAAGTGGCGTTGGATGTCGCGGACCAGCCCGTTGGCCGTCTCGTAGCGGCGGGCCCGGTCCTTCTCCAGACATTTCATCACGATCCAATCCAGGTCCCCGCGCAAAAGACTGATCAGCTTGGGCGCCTCGGCGCCGTGACATCGGGCCGTGGTGGTCAGTTCCTCGCCCGGCAGCGTGCGCAGCCTGGTCGATGGCCGCAGCGGCTCCCTTTCCCGAATCGTCCTGCGCAGCGCCTCCAGCCCCGACTTCAACAGCTCCGCCGTGTCGAAAGGGGTGCGGCCGGTCAGCAACTCGTAGAGCAGCACCCCCAGCGAGTAGATGTCGCTGCGGGTGTCGATGTCCAACCCGCTCATCTCCGCCTGCTCCGGACTCATGTAGGCGGGCGTGCCGATGAATTGTTCGTAGGCGGTGAAGAGGGTCTTGTCCGTCAACTGCTGATCGGTCGTCGCCTTGGCGATGCCAAAATCAATCACCTTGGGCACCGGCACGCCGTCGTGCAGGGTGACCAGGATGTTCGAGGGCTTGATGTCCCTATGAATGATGCCCTTTTGATGCGCGTGCTGGATGGCCTGGCAAATCTGAATGAACAACTGGAGCCGTTGGCCGGTGTCCAGGTGGTTTTGGTCGCAGTAATCGGTGATCTTGATGCCGCGCACCAGTTCCATGACGAAGTAGGGCCGCCCGGTCTCGGTGGCACCGGCGTCGAGCACCTTGGCGATGTTCGGGTGGTCCATCAGCGCCAGCGCCTGCCGCTCGGCCTCGAACCGGGCGATGACCTGCCGGGTATCCATGCCCAGCTTGATGACCTTGAGGGCGACGCGGCGGCGCACCGGCTCGGTTTGTTCGGCCATATACACGATCCCCCAGCCGCCTTCGCCGATCTGTTGCAGGAGCTTGTAGCGGTCGATGCGGTCTCCGGGCTGCTGGCTGGCCGGGATGACGAGCGTCGAGGCATTGCGGCCCGGCGCGTCCTCCGCGGCGGCGCCCATGCCGGACTCCAGGCCGCCCACCAACAGGCAGGCGGGGCAAAGGCCCTTCGGGGCGTAGGCCGTCAGCGGCGTGCCGCAACGTTCGCAGCGGCGCGCGCTCCGCGCGGAACCAGCTTCGGTGCTCATCGTTTCCATAACGTGCTACAGGAAATCCGCCGAAAGGTTACCGGGAATCTCAAGACCGCACTCCCACCTTTGCGAGTCCGCGCCAGAGCGTTCGCCGGGGTGTGGTTGGCACGTTTGCACGGAAAGTTGAGAAAATCGGCACCGCAATCGCCCCGGCTTTGAGGCATCCGATGTAGCCGAGGGCCAATTCGGGCACGTTGAGCAAATGAAAGGCAATCCGCTCGCCGGGCCGGATGCCAGCCGCCAAGAGATGGCTCGCGAGAGCGTCCGTCAGCCGGTCAAACTCGGCATAAGACCAGGATTGGTCGCCGCAGATGACAGCGGGCTTGCCCGGCGCCCGCTCGACGGAACGTTTGAACGCTTCGATTATTGTAATGTTCATAACAGCGCACTTTTTGCCCCCGCGCTTTTCCCGTTTTGCCTCTCCCCAATAGCTCGGCTGAAATCGACTTGTGGGGGCGGCAACCACGGAATACGCGGAACACTTGGAGAAGGGAAAGCCCGCGGGGCCTGGTTCGGCGGCGGGCGCTTGAATTCAGATTGCAAACCGTTCTTCTTCGCGTGTTGGGCGTATTCCGTGGTTTGCTCCATTTTCCGCGGGAAGTCTAGGTGGCGTGTGAGGCCCCCGGGGCTACTGGTGGTTCTGGGATTTTCCGAGACGGACGCCTAGAAGATTTCCCCGCATTAGCCAGCAGGCCTTGCCCGTGAGGACGCCGCTGGGACTGCCTTGCGCCGTGTCCGTGCCCGGATCGATAAGGTCCGCGTTGGGCGGGTAAAGTCCCGGGATGCCTCCCGGGGTCAAGTCCAGGAGACCGTAGCCGGGAAGCGTGATCGATGGACTGCCCAGGGTCGCAGGCATGGCCAGCGAGGCGAACCCGTGCGAGATCGTGGCCGTGCCGTGGGCCTTCGCGAAGATGCCCGTGCCGCCCGTGAACTTGATACTGTAATGGATGTCAAGCACGCCGTAGCCGTTTGCGCCCCAGGCCGGGCTTTCCGGGAAGACGCCCACCACGCTGGCGTTCAACTGGTCGCCGTCGGCCGTGGTGATGGTGAAGGTGCCGGAGCCGGTCCAGGTCGTGCTGTTTGCCGGAGGCATTGTGGCGACCACGTCCCAATGGATGGTGCAGTCGCCCAGGACGGAAACCCAGACGACACCGTCCACGGAGTGAGTGTACTGCTGCGGACTGGTGTTGGGGATGGGGTTCAGGGCGAAGGTCGTGCCGCCCATGGCGAGGAACGACCGCGCGCTCGCCGAAGTGCCTGGAAGAAGGACCGCGCACCCCAGTGCGAGACTGAGGACGCCCGATAGGCTGAATTTCTTGATCTTCATATTGCTTTTCCTGTCTTTTTCGGAGGCTCTGCCTCCAGGTTTGTTGTTCGTTCTGGAATGGCTTGGGCATGGACTGGTCAATTCCAATTCACGTCTCCATTCCACCCCTTGCTACAGGAAATTCCGCGGAAGGTTACAGGAAATCTCCGCCGCCTCATCGCCTCCTTCGGGGAGGGTGCGAGTTGGACGGGCGGAAGATGGCCGGGAACCGGGGATCGGAGCGCACGAACTCGAACGCCGGCTCGACATTGGCGTACATCATCCTCAACTCGTGCTCCTGGTCGGCCTTGGTCAGCCAGGCCAGCGTCTGCTCTCGGTCGCCCAGACCCGACCAAACACGCGCAAAAGCGTGAGCGGGGACGTACCCCTCCCGGCTGGCCGCTTCCAGTTCGTGGAGCAACTCCCGTGCTTTATCCGTCTGTCCCGACAGCGCATAGGCGCGAGCGAGTGAGGCCCTGAGCGCCTGGCTTTCCGGTCCCAATTCGAGGGCGCGTTGAAAGTGTTGGATGGCTTCGGCCAGGCGCCCAAGTTGTTCGCAGGCCGACCCCATCAGCCAGGACGAAATGAAGTGGCCGGGCTCCAGCTCCTGGATTTTGAGGGATTTCTCCAGGACTTCTTCGAACTGCCGAGAATAGAAAGACAGTTGAGCGTCCACGAAGTGGAGCGCGAAGGACAACGGGTCCAGCTCGAGGCCTTGGCGCAATTCGTCGGCGGCACGGTCGAATTCGCCTGTGCAAGTGAGAAACTCGCCATGGACCTGGCGCGCTCGCGGATAATTGGGGTTGAGCGCGATTGCGCGCTGAATGGTCTTCATGGCGGCTTCCAGGTCGTGCTCATAGAACAGGCGCACGACTCCCAGCGGGACGTAAGCTTCAGCCAGGTGGTCGTCGATCTCCAGTGCTTTGAGGGCCCACGCCTTTCCTTTACTGAACCCCTCCTCCGGCCGGAGATAGCCCCAATGCACCAGCGGCATATAAGACTCCGACAGCATGGCATAGGCCAGCGCATAAGCAGGGTCCAGAGTGATTGCCTGCTGGAAGAACTCCATTCCTTTCCAAAGGCTCTGTTCGGTGCGTTTGTTCCAGAAGAACCGGCCTTTAAGGAAGAGCTTGTAGGCCTCGTGGTTCTGAGTGTAACGCTTGCCGAGCCGTCTTCGCTGCCGGCCGGTGAGGGTTACTCGCAGGTTGTCGGACTGATCTTCCCCCCTAAAAACGGGGTTCCTTTTTAGAATCACCAATAACCGCAGGGGTTTCCTGCACCACTTAAGTTGTCTCTAATTCTCTCACTTTTTTCTTGCATCCTGTT
>JAJYHY010000643.1 GCA_021784555.1 bacterium | reverse complement strand
GGCATTCTCGCCGGCACACGTTCATGAGCTTTTCCGAACACGCGCACTCAATCCTTTTCCGCCGAACCCGGCCGCGAGACTCGCCGGCCGGCCAGAATCGAGCGGCTGAGTGCCGAAACTGAAAGCTTCACCCGGTTGTCCGATCCAGTCTTGCGCATCAGGCGAGCCACATACGATTTCACGGTCCGCTGCTCAATGCCCAGTTGAAGCGCAATCTCCCTTGTCGACTGCGCCCTCAGGATCAGCTTCAGCACCTGCTCTTCGCGTGGCGTCAATTGCGGGTGGGCGGCAACAGGCACGCCGGCGGAAGCATCCAGCAACCGGTCGATCAGCCGCGACAGCACCTTCCTGGGCGCCCAGATGGAGCCCCGAATCACCTCGCCAATCGCCACCCTCACCGTCTCCGGAGTGACTGAGAGCCCCAGATATGCCCGCGCTCCCGCCTGGATCGCCTGCATCACCAGCTCGTCGTCACCCTCCGGCCCAATCACAATCAGCCGAACGTCCGGACGTAGACTGAGCACCTCTTTCAGCGCCCCAACGCCCTCGCGCGAAGCATAAAGATCGACAACGATGTACCCAATCTCGTTGGCAGCCAACAACTCCTTCAAGCTGCCCACCACAGGAACCATTTGCGGCCTGCCAGACTGCGCGGGCAAGTCGAAGATGCTCGCCAGGCCGGCCACGCGTATCGGTTCCACTGCCAGGATCCCAATCAATATGGGCCCTGAATCATCCAATTTGGAACTCATGAATTCCCTTCAGCGTCGCCCGGGATCGTCTCCGAAGTTGACGGACACCCCTCACGCGGCGGTGGTCGTACGCTTCCCTCCGTCTCGATGACTCATTCTTGCTGGCCTCGAAGCGGTAGATCTTTAGAGTTTTGGGAGCGCGATTCCCTGCTGCTTCTGATATTTGCCCCTCCGGTCGGCATAGCTGGTCTCGCAAGTCTCGTCCGACTGGAAAAACAAAATCTGGCACAAACCTTCGTTGGCGTAGATCTTTGCCGGCAGCGGCGTGGTGTTGGATATTTCAAGCGTGACAAATCCCTCCCACTCGGGCTCGAAGGGCGTTACGTTCACAATGATCCCGCATCGCGCGTAGGTCGACTTCCCCACGCAGATCGTCAGTACATCTCGGGGAATACGGAAATACTCAACAGAGCGCGCCAATGCAAACGAATTCGGTGGAATAATCACCGACTCCGCCTCGACCGGGACAAACGATCTCTCGTCGAATGCCTTCGGATCGATGATGGCGCTGTTCACGTTGGTAAAAATCTTGAACTCATTGGAAACTCTCAGGTCGTAGCCGTACGATGAGAGCCCGTAGGAGATCACCCCGCTGGCAACCTGCTTTTCGTTGAACGGCCTGTTCTCGAATCCAGCGATCACTCTTAATCGACATGATTCTCCCGTTGCCGAAGGGCTCTTCGCCATAGGTTCAGAGCGTAGTTGCTTGCAATGCGAAACATCATGGTAAGCAATTCAATGGATCTTGACAATGAGACGTTTGGGGGGCTGCGGCCGTGCTATCCAGATCCCGGGGCGCGCACCGCGGACGCGCGGCAAAAACAGGGTGGAACCAAAAATCCTTATTCTTTTGTTCCCTAATCACCGCAAAATCTGTACCATAGGCCATATAGGCCGTACGATCAGTCAAACCAGTTCAAGGCAAGCAAGGAGGCTCCATTGATCAAGCAGGACATCGTTCACAATGTAATTGAGCGCACAGGTCTGCCGCGCACCAAGGCAGAAGCGGCGGTGGACACGGTCTTCGATGGGCTGAAACAGGCTTTGGCCGCAGGCGAACGCATCGAGCTGCGTGGATTCGGCGTCTTCAGCGTCCGCGCGCGTAAAACCGGCATCGGCCGCAATCCGCGCACCGGGACTGAAGTCGACATCGCGCCCGGCAAAGCCGTCCGCTTCAAGCCAGGCAAGGAGCTCCACGCCATCGAGCCCAGCGCATCAGGCAAGTAAAGGCAGCAAGCCGGCGAGCCAGTGCCGGACGCCGCAAATGCCTGTTTGCGCCACGACCTGGCGACGATTTACCGACCCCGCAGAGTTAACTAATCGGTAACGGAGGCATAGGCGGCAACACGTCTAGAATGGCTATTTAATCATATTGCTGCGTAACCGTCCGTATAGAATTTTTCGATTATCGAGGGGATATGTATACGCTTGGAAGATTTTCCCTTTTGCTCATGGTTGAAGCGACCCTGCTCGCTTCCGGTTGCGGCGGAGGTGGAATCACCACTCCCCCTGCAAGCACCGCCAATGAATGGACATGGATAAGCGGCAGCAACACACTCGACGCGGGCAGCGTTTACGGGACGCAGGGAACCGCATCAACCGCCAATGTCCCCGGCGGAAGAGAATATGCCGCGAGTTGGAGCGACACTAGCGGTAACTTGTGGCTTTTTGGGGGTTACTCGGGGTACACAGCTAACTACTTCAACGACCTTTGGAAGTTCAGCACCGCGAGTAAAGAGTGGACCTGGGTCAGCGGCAGCAACACGGGCAACGCAGTAGGAGTTTACGGAACGCGGGGAACAGCGGCTGCTACCAATGTCCCTGGTGCAAGGTTAAGCGCCGTGAGCTGGATCGACAGGAGCGGCAATCTGTGGCTCTTCGGAGGCGAAGACCAACCTTCAAACGATACCGTCGGGTTTCTCAATGACCTTTGGGA
>JAJYHY010000642.1 GCA_021784555.1 bacterium | reverse complement strand
TCAAGCGGAGCGGGCGGGCCGGCCAGGGCCAGGAGAAGTCCTCACGCCGGCCACGTGGCAGCCCGCGGCGCTAACCCATTCTCGGCCCGCTCCGGTGGTCTGCGTGGTCTGTTAGCGGTCGCCTTCCTACTGCTCTCGCCGTCGGGTCTTATCCGGGCGCAAGGTGGGCTCGGCCGCGGCACAAACGTGCCGCCCTCCCTCCTGCGGCAGTTCAAGGATTTCATCTCCCATCCGCCGGTCATCTCGAACCTGGTGTTTCAGCAGAAGGTCCCGATGGGCGGGGGTATCCGGCCCCTGGATGGCACCTTCGCCCTATCGACCCGTTTCGAGTATTTTCAGGCGCGCTGGCAAACCAACGGCCTCCTCTTCCGCAGGCTAAGCAGCCCCGCTGATGTCACGAACTTGTCTGTCGCGGGCCAACTCGTTTCCTGGTCCGGCCACCAGAAGGCGCTGTTCGAGCCGATCCCGCTCCTGACCACCTGGGATGACCGGGACCCGTCGGCCGCGGGGAAGCGGATCTCGATCTTCTTCACCAGCCACTTCTTCCTGGACCCGTTGCGCAAGGTGATGAATCTCGGTGTCATGTATGCCGAAATCGGCGGAATTCGCTGGAAGGGCAACCGGTTTCACACCGAGTGCCAGGTGGAGCGTCAGCGCCTGCGGATTACGGGCGAGGTGTTTCCGTCCGGCGCCGGCCGGGCCGATCATCTGCGGGTTGAATACGCCTTCCCGCACGAGACCTATCATTACGTCGTGCGCTACGGCTATTCCCCGTGCTCGCCGTATCCTTGCCTGCCGGCCGTAATTACCAGCTTCTGGCTGGAGAATGCCGGGAGGCCCGGCCAGAAGGAGATCGAGCTGGATGAATGGAAAATCCTCAGTCTTCAGTTCTCGGACCGCCCGCTCGAACCCGCCCTCTTCAGCCCGGCGCCATTCGCCCAGCGGCATGAGTGGCCGCTCCGCTCCTACACCAACGGCGCTTTCTATGTCCGGGCGCCCGACGGCACGCTCGTCCTCACCGGAGAATTGAACGCGCGGAGACTCCGCCGCAGCCTTGCCCGGCGCTTCGGGCCGGCGGCCTTTTACACAAGCTGGGCGGTCTTGAACCTTTGGATTTTTGCCCTCGCTCTGGCTGTCGAGGCAACAAACAAAAACAATTCACAGCCAGAAAACAACATTGAGAAAGGTAAAGCCAATGAGAAAGTATAAGTTTAGTCCAAAAACCGGCCTCCTGGTCGCCGGCCTGATTGTCGGCGCCTATGCGGAGGCCTGTTACAACAACCCGCCATCGCAGGCGATCTGCTATTACGCCGGTGATGAGGTGGACAGCATTAACTGGCACGGTGGCCAGCAGGCCGTAACCGCGACGCAAGACTGGACTCACGGGGACCTGTACTACGGCGGGAAAGGCCTCCTCCAGGCCCACATCACCACGACGACCGGATATCTGGCCGCAACAGCCGACGTGCTGGAGTATTGCTACGGGCCTGCCAAGTTCACAGACGGCGCTGGCAACACCGATACGCTTTCCTACTGGGAGGAGAATGTTGCCGCCGGCGGCGCGGCCGGCCGCCCGAGCGCCCCATTGAACGACCCGGGCGCCTCGTGGGGCGCGGTTGACACAACGACCACATGCCCATAGCAATGCACGCTCGAGGACGCACGGCCGGAACCCCACGGCTAGGCAACCCGCGGAGCTTGCCCACGGGAGCGGAAACCAGCGAGCTCATGCTCCTCGCGGGCTGCTCCCCGGGCGACGACGGCACACCCTCACCGAAGAAGCGCGCGTTCACGCTCGTCGAGCTCCTTGTGGTTATCGCCATCATTGCAATCCTGGCGGCGCTGCTCCTGCCGGCGCTGAGCCGCGCACGTTCTGAGGCCGACTCCACCGTCTGCCGGAACAACCTGCGGCAGATCACACTGGCTGTCAGCATGTATGTTGACGACTACCGCGCTTACCCAGGAATGGACTTCACCTGGCGGACGTTTCCGGCCCAACTCTATCCCTACACCAAGGCGCGATACCCGAAGGGGAACTACGGCTATGGTCCCAAGGAAGGGGTGTGGCTAGGGCCCCGTACGGGCATCTACGTCTGCCCCGCGTACGGCCGCGAGCAAGGGCGTGTCTCCGCGGATGCCGAATGCGGGAGCTACGGCTACAACGAGTGGGGAGTGCAGAGTGGTGAGGGACTTGGTCTTTCCGGCTTGGCTGCGACCGCGTCTGGCCAGGGGGGCCCGAGGTCGGTGTCGGTGCCGACGCGGGAGAGCCGGGTAATTGACCCGAGCGACATGATTGCCATCGGCGACGCCGTGGTGACGGACGACAAGCTCGGCGCCTCCACGGCTCCCTGGGGCCTTGCGTACCTGGATGCGCCGATGGTCCACCAAGACTCCTACAAGGCCGTCGTGGGAGGTGTTCCTGCTGGCGACACGGCGGTCCGGGCGATGGAGGAGCGGCATGGGGGCCTATGGAACGTCGCCTTCTGCGATGGCCACGCCGAAGTCCTGCGCACGACGAGCCTCTTCGGCGGGACTAATGCGCTTGTGGCGCGGCGGTGGAACAACGACCATCAGCCCCACCTCGATGACCTTCCGCCATGGCTTCGCTAAGTGTCAACGATTCGCGGGCCTCGAGACGGGCCAAAACCGGCGCCGCGAGGTCAAGGATCCCGCATAGGTCGCCCGCGG
>JAJYHY010000236.1:1122-13367 GCA_021784555.1 bacterium | reverse complement strand
GGACGAATTTATCAACGCGGACATGCAAATATTATAGGACTGACCCTTCACAGCAGCGCAGGAGCGCTGTACCCTGGGCCGATGAAGGACGTTGACTTTGATGCGGTAGTGCGGCAGGGCGTTGAGCTGCAGCAGCGTTTTCCCGGCGGACAACTGGTCGCCGTCGGCGGAACAGCGGCCTCGCTGCACTGTGGACACCGCTTTTCACTGGACGTGGATTGTGTCACTCCACGGCTTCGGGACCGCTATGACGAATTCGCCGAAAGCCTGGAGACGTGGCCCGGTTGGCAGACCAAGCGCAAGAATCCTCCTGTCTTGCTCCTTGGCGAGCGCCATCGCGTGGATTTGGGCCTGCGCCAACTGCGTCGCGCTATGCCCTTGAGGACGGCTTGCGTGCGCGGTTTGGTCGTTTCCACGCTCGCCGAGACCCTCCGGATAAAGGCGTTCCTGCTTGGAGAACGGCGCGCCACTCGCGATTACCTGGATTTCTGCGCGCTCGCCGAAAAGGCGGGCGGGGAGGCGGCATTGGCGGCGTTGGCGAGCCTGAATCTGCTGTATCCTCGGAAAGACAGTCTGACCACGGTTAGCCGCTTTGCCGAGGCCTGCGAGGCGCTTCCCGCTGACTTCTCGGCGGTTGACCTCCAAGACTACAGAGGGCTGAGCAGTCCTTTCACCGACTGGAGCTTTGTCAGCCGTGTTTGCCGGGAAATGGGCCACCAGTTGCTAAAGCGCGAGCTGGCTGGCATCCTGCCCAAAACGCTCGCGAATGATTTCGAGTAAGCATGCCAAGTAAGCATGCCAAGTAAGCATGCCAAGCAACCGAGCCACAAATCACGATTCCGTTCTGCGCTGGCTGAACATCGTCCAGCGTGGCGGCACCCAAGACTGGCAGAAGCTCTACCGCGCGTGTGGAGACCATGAAGTCGCCAGACAGGTTGCCGCCAGCTTGGCTTGGCGCGATCCCGACCTGCTGCCCAGTGCCCGGCTCTGGAAATTTCTCATTGAAGACCTGCACCCGGATATCCACATCGACCTTCACGAGAGCGATAATGCAACCGGTATCTAGCTCGACGTTATCCGAAAAGGTCCGGTCCGGCTCACCTCATCGGCCACTTCATCGGTCACTTAATCGAGAATTGAGGAAACTCGATAAAGTGGCCGATGAAGTGCCCGATTAAGTCACCCTTTTCGGATAGGCTCTAGCTCTTTCCCGGATTGAACAAGGACCGCCAGGCCACTATTCTTCACCCACGGCCAGTGCGGTCGCAGCCCCGGCAACAACCAACGTCATTCTTGGCCACGGTGGGTCGTGCGGCGTTAGAGAGTAAAAAAAAGTGAAAATTTTTTTAAAAACTGTTGACAGGTGGAACCGAATATGTGTAAATACATCGTAAAGACATTGCATGGACGTTAGATTTACAGTCGAACCGGTATGGAGTTTGATTGGCTCAATACGCCCTTCAGTCTTAGTTCTTTGACGCAACGCGAGATCGAAGAATCGTTCGAAGACCCGTTTGCCGTGCGGTTGTTGCCGGATTCGAGCCGGTTCGCGGCGCAGGCCCGGTTTTTTAACCTGGGCATGTCGGCGGGTGGCATTGGGGTTTTCAGCGTGTATCGGACCAACGGCCGGCAGGTGCGGGTGATTTTCGCCAGGCCGTTCGAGCCGGAGGAACGGTTCTTCTACCAGCGCAAATTGGATCAGACTTTGGCCAAGTGAGCCGAAGCTGGCGAGGCTTCGGGGTCAGTCCTCACTTTTTCCGGAGCGAAGGAAGGGAAGTGGTGGAAAACGATGCAGGACCGACCCCGAAGCTGGCCAAGTGAGCCAAAGCCGACCACAGATGAACACGGACAAGCCCGGGAGGGGCAGGACCAAGACAACGGCTGGCGCTGTGGTTCAGGGCGGCAGCTTATGGCTCCGGGCAAATGGCAGTAAGAGAATCCCCCGGCCCGGAGTCTCCGTGCTCGTCCGTGTTCACCTGTGGTTAGTTGAAGGGGTCGGGGTCGGTCCTCACTTTTTCCGCGGTGAAGGAGGGGAGGTGGCGGAAAAGCGCGGGACTGACCCCGGCGCACCCTTAGAAACCTGTGCAAACGATTAGCAAATGGGAAGAGGTGCCAATGTTCGACAGCGAGGAAGCCGAAGCGGCTTTCTGGGTGGAGAACCGTCCGGATTTGCGCCTCATGGAGGGGGCGGTGGCCGGCGGCGAGACCGCCGAATCGGTGACGATTACCCTGCGGATCGACCCGCGGATGCTGGCCCGCATCAAACGGTTGGCTAGATCGAGATACTTGAATTATCAGAGTATGATTAAGCAGTGGCTCAGTGAAAGGATGGAACACGAACTGCGTGACCGCTAAACCTTTGTCCGCATGAAAAACAAAATCGAGTTTCGGGCTTCGGATTTAAAATCGCAAGTCCCTTGCGCGTTCACCCTCATCGAGTTGCTGGTGGTTATCGCCATCATCGCGGTGCTGGCCTCGATGATTTTCCCCATTACCAGGGCCGTCAACCGCACCAAGACCCTTACCCGGGCGCGCGGTGAATTGACCGAGATTGAGACGGCGATTGCCTCCTACAAAGCCAAGACGGGTGTTTATCCTCCTGATAACACAAAGCCCGCAAACACGCTGAGCGCCCGGGCCCTGGCCCACGCCACAAACCCGCTTTACTACGAGTTGGTGGGCACGACGATCATCTCGCCCAGCGGCGCCAAGCCGGTCTATCAGACCCTGGACGGCAGTACCCAGATCTCGGCGATGGATGCGGCGGCGGCCTTCGGAGTGAGCGGCTTTGTGAATTCCGACCGAGGCGGCGGAGGCGATGAAGGCCAGCAGGCGCAGAATTTCTTTCCTAATCTTGCCCAGCAGAACATCGGCCAATTCCGGCTTCCCAACGGCGCCACGGTGCGTGCCTTGGTCTGCTCGGTGCCCTGGCCGGCCAACAGCACCGTGCCCTATAGCCCTTTGATGATTCCTGGCGCCCAGACACTCAACCCGTGGCGCTATAACTCCTCAAATCCGACCAACAACCCCACCTCTTACGACTTGTGGGTGGATGTGATTATTAACGGCAAAACCAACCGCATCAGCAACTGGAGCAGCCAGCCGATCATCGTTGGCCAACCGTATTGATGGAACACGACAAACTTTTGCAATATGGCACTCGCAAGACAATTAAGGATGACCGGATGCAAGGTGCCGATCCGTTGGCTTGGGACCTCCAAGCCCGTGCCGGTGCCGATCCGTATCTCTGGAGTTCCCGAGTTTCAAAACAGGTTGGCGACAGGCCAGGTTTTGCTGCGTATGCGGCGAGGGCGGAGCGATTCGCATCTGGAGCGCACACAGCGGCATCTCCCATTGGGCCTTGGGCATTTACCATCAGGCATTGGCAATGCGCAATGCCCAATGCCTAATACCCAATGCTCAATGAGACGGGACGAGCAGTCTGCGGTCCTGCTCGCTAGCAGTAGTCCCCAAGCAACAGCAAGAGCGGGAGCAAGAGCAAGAGCAGGAGGACCTGAGGTCCCCCTCGCTAATATGTTTGGCGCCCCGCAGCCCCCGCCAAAACCCATTTTCCGGCCGGACTCCGTATGTCCGACACCGGACTGGAGACAGCGGCCGTCTCCAGGTCATTCCGTGCTGAAATGTCTTATGTCCCGCGCTGATGGCGCCATTGCACCCACTCCTATGAAGCAGCCTTCTTCTTTTTCCGCCTCCCGCTCCTGGTTACCGGGAGGTTTTACGCTCATCGAGCTCCTGGTTGTCATCGCCATCATTGGCATCCTGGCCGCAATGCTCCTGCCCGCCTTGGGACGGGCCAAGGTGAAGGCCCAGGAAAGCCGCGCCAGGATGGAGATTAACCAGATCGTTACCGCCATTGACGGTTACCGCAGCGCCTACAGCCGGTTCCCGGTCTCCAGCAACGCGATGTACGCCGCATCACAGGCGGGAGAGGATTTCACCTTCGGAACGGATTTGCTGCGGACGCAGGGCGTTCCAGTCACCCCCTCCCTGAACTACCAAGCCAACAATTCCGAAGTGATGGCTATCTTGCTGGACATGGACACCTTCCCCGGCACAACCACCGCTACCGTTAACCAGGACCACCTTAAGAACCCGCAAAGGACCAAGTTCCTTAATGCTATACCCGTGACCTCAGCCAAGTCGCCCGGCCTTGGGCCGGACCTGGTCTATCGCGATCCGTGGGGCGACCCTTACATCATCAGCATGGACCTGAACTATGACGGCAAGACGCGCGACGCTTTCTATCGGTCAGCGGCGGTTTCGCTTGTCGCAGGGTCGAATCCCCCTCTCGGATACAACGGCCTGATCGAATCCGCCACCGCGCCCGGCCACCCCTTTGAGGCCAGTACGTCCGTTATGGTTTGGTCGCTTGGGGCGAACAAGAAGCTGGACCCCAACGCGAAGGCAAACGTCTCGTACAACAAGGACAATATTCTAAGCTGGAAACAGTAATGTCGTGAAAACCAGCAATTCTCATTTTAGGTCTGGGGAAGCAGAGAAAGGGAAAGCGGCGGTCCGCGCCGCACTCCAAACGCTGCGCGAGGAACAGATGGCGTTGGAGCAGGCGCACGGTGCGGAACCTGGCGAAGCCCTGGGCCCGGACATGTTACACGCGGGTAGGCGTTTGGGACAGGCTCTGTTCATGACCGAACCACCAGCCAAGCGTTGGCCGGACCCCGTAGGGGTGGCCTGTGCGCGGCGCGCCCCCATCATCCATCATCCATCATCCATCATCCATCCTCCGCGATTCGAGGCCCCGAAAAGCCTCAGTTGTGCCCCCTCGCGGCGCGGTTCCGCCTTCACCCTGGTCGAGTTGCTCGTGGTTCTTGCCATCATCGGCATCTTAGCGGCGATTGCCGTGCCGACAATGAACAGCTTCAAGCCCAACGTGACCGCTGCCGCCAGCGAGGAGTTGTTGAGCGCCGTAAATCGCGCCCGGCAATTGGCTATCAGCGACCATACTACGGTGTACATGGTCTTTGTCCCACCCCAATTCTGGACCGACCAGGCCTACGCCAACGGATACGGAGCATGGCCAACCAACGACCAGCGGCAGGCCCAACTCCTCTTTGCCAAACAACTGATCGGCTACAACTTCGTTTCGCTACACAGCCTCGGCGATCAACCAGGCCACCCCACCGTGCGTTACCTTTCTTCATGGAGAACCTTGCCCGAGGGCACATTCATTCCGCAGCAAAAATTTGTCCAATTCAATCCATTTCGGCCACCGGTACTCACGATCAGGACCAACAGTGCGGCCGGGGTCTCCTTACAGGCCTATCCGGTCTATGGGTTCGATTTCACCGACCAAATCCCTTTCCCGACGGCGACGACCCCTCCCGCCTCAATCCGTCTGGCGTCGGGACCGCACCCCTACGTCTGGCTTCCTTATCTTGGGTTCAACTATCTCGGCCAACTCGTCAATCGACGCGACGAGATCATCCCCATCGACCGCGGCAGCATCCTGTTCCCGCGTAGCCCGCGCACGCACGAGCCGACCCAGGGCCTGCCCTCAGTCGTCGAGTCGCCTCCGGGCAATGTCACCAACAGTTTTAACCTGATTCGCATCGACTGGCTCACCGGCCGGGCGCGCGTGATACGACAGGAGGTTCGATGAAATCCGAGTTTCGTGATAAAACCAAAGGGAGGAATCGGGGCCAGACCGAACAGCCCCGCCGTTTGGAGGAGTGCGCCAGGCAGAGCGGCGTTAAAGCCGCCGGGCGCGATGGAGACAGCGGGGACGTGCAAACCGGGAGTTTGCCCGTGAGATTTGAGGTCTCCGATTTCAGGAACGGCACCGGAGAGGCCTTTTCGTATCCGGGCAGGCGGTTTTCGGGGACGCGTGAGCGGTTCTTGTTTGCCGGCAGACGGTTTGCGGGCGGGGGGCGCCCGCAGCGGGCGTTCACCATGATCGAGATAGCCATCAGCCTGGCGGTCATTGGTTTCGCCCTCCTGGCCATCATCGGCATCCTGCCCCTGGGAATGAACGTCCAGAAGGACAACCGGGAGGAAACAATTATTGACCAGGACGCCAACGTGCTGATGAACCTGATCCGCACCGGGGTGCAAGGCGACAACGATCTGACCAACTACGTCGTGGCGATTACCAACGCCTGGACCGAGTACTCCGCTCGCGGCAACACCCGGCAGGTCGTTGCCAGCGGCATCGACTGGTACACGCCGACCCGCTCCTCAGTCCAGCCGTCCTTTCCGCTGAACAGCGGCTTTCGCATCATCGGCCTGCTGAGCACGCCCAGATTTATCCCCTTGGTCGGCAACCGGGGCATGATAAGCGGCTTCCGCAGCAACTATGTGGCCGCCATTTTCCGGGCGATGAGCGGTCCCGCCAGCGAGAAATTCCCCCAACTCAACCCGGACATGCTCGGCCTGAGTTTGACCTACCGTTTCATTCCGGAGATTCTGACTTACGGTTCCTCGATTTCCGATGTCGTCACCAATGCCGGCTGGGATCCGAGCTGGGTCGATTACGCCGATTTCCCGACCAACAGTCCTCAATACTGGCAGCGGTTTAATTACGCCCTCTATGCCGCCGGCCTGCACAATGACCTTCATGACATCCGGCTCATCTTCCGCTGGCCGGTGCTTCCTAATGGTGTCGTGCCGAGAACCGGGCAACGGGAGGTGTTCCGGACGATGACCACCGGCAGCATCATCCTGACCAACGACTACACCTCCCCGTCGTATCCGTTGTTCTTCCTGCGCCCGACCCTCTTTACCTCCAATTCGTTGTGAAACTCCACTCACCATTTTTCGTGGAAAACATTCGACTTTCAACATTCAACAGGGTGCGCCTTGAAGCGTCCGCCGGTTGTGCCCGGCGGAGGGCGAAAGCGGCAGAGGACTGCCGCACTCCAAGACGCTATCGCGCTGTCCAGGACGCAGCGGAGCCCGCCAGGTCTTGGAGTGCGGCAGTCCTCTGCCGCTTTGGCCGAGGCTGGCGATTGAGTGACGGATTTAATCGCACCCCACTGGACGTCGAACCTCTCAGGGCTGGCGTTGGCGCCTTGGACGTTCCAACCTCCGGGATGGGCGCCTTGGATGTTGGATGTTCGTTGTTGGAGGTTGGATGTTCCCGCAGCCATCATAGAAGCTCAACGGGTTTCAAACGCTCCGCCCAAACGGCCTTCTCCTTAATTGAATTGATGGTAGCCATGGGGCTGCTTTCGTTCATCATCCTGGGGCTGGTGCTGATGTTTGTCCAGACGCAGCGCGCCTTTAAGACCAGCATGACGCAAAAGGATGTTCTGGAGCGGGGCCGCGTGGTGACGGATATGATCGCGCGCGAGTTGGCGGAGATTACCCCTTCGGACACGGCCTATACGACGAACTTTTACGCGGAGCTGTCCGCCAAGCCGACATACCAGGCCCTGCCGGGGATGCCCAACGGCTACCGGACGAATTACCTGCAGCGGTTCTTCTTCCTGAACCGGCTCAACCAGGACTGGCTGGGCATCGGTTACCAGGTGGTGCCCGACAGTCCTGGAGCCGGCGTGGGCACGCTCTACCGCTACATTGCCGACGCGCGCAGTTCCGAGGTCCGCCTCTTGAGCGCCACCTTCCAAAGGGCGTTGGCGTTTGGGGACGTGACGAACGCGATTGCCGATGGGATCGTGGATTTGCGGCTGCGGGCGTTTGACCCAAGTGGCTGGGCTATCACTCCCTACTGGCCCACGAACTCGGCCATGGAAACCAACACCACCCGGTATTGGAACCTCAATGCGCCGGACCAGGTCGATTCCTACTACCGCAGCAACGCCGTTCCCGCTTCACTCCAACTGGAAGTGGGCATTCTGGAACCAGGAGCTCTGGCCGAATACCGCGCCTTGAGTGATGCCGGCCCCGCCGCCCAGGGCCAGTTCCTCACCAACCATGCCTCGCAGGTCCACCTCTTCCGCGAGCGAATCCCGATTCGCGACGTTGATCCGACCGCTTTTCAATGAAACGTCTATTGCCATCCAGCAGGGGCGCATTCCGCCAGAACTTCGCGCCGGGGTCAGTCCTACACCTTCTTCCGGCACTGCCCCCTTTGAGCACCCCGGAAAAAGTGAGGACTGACCCCGGCGCACCCGCGCGGCCGGCTGAGGGCATCGCGCTGATCGTGACCCTCATCATGCTCTCGGTCATTACCTTTATGGCCATTACCTTCCTGGTGCTCAGCCAGCGCGAGCGAGGCGCGGTGACCACCAACACCGAGCAGGCCCGGGCGCGCCTGGCCGCCGATACGGCACTGGCCAGGGCTGAAGCGGAATTGGTGGCCTCCATGATGGCCACCAGCAACCAGTTCGATTACGGCCTGCTGGTCTCAACCAATTACATCAGCCCGGTCGGTTACGTTACGGGCAACCGGAGCCTGACCAACGTCAGTTACGTGTACCAGAATGGCAAACCGCTCAACCGCAATGACGAGCTCGAGAACCTCAGCCACCTGCTCTACGATCCGAGGCCGCCGGTCTTTATCACTAACGAGGAGTACCTGGCAAATCGGGCTCTGGCAGCGTCCAATCCCGACTTGGCCCTCACCAACGGCGACGCGCTTAACCCTGTCAACTTCCGCTATTACCTGGACCTCAACCGCAACGGCCGTTACGATACAAACGGCCTGCAGCCGGTCATCAGCCCCATCCCCGCACTGCCTTTCTACAACACCAACTACAACGTCATGCCCCAGATCCTCCCCGGCGAGACCCTCAGCAACTTCTTCGTCGGCGACCCGGAATGGATCGGCGGGCTGGAGCGGCCCGACCTGCCGCATTCTCCCACGAACCGGTTCCTCTTCCGCTACGCCTACCTGGTTGTGCCCGCCGGAAAGACTCTCGACCTGAATTACATCCATAACTACGCGAAGTCCCTTAAGCCAACGACGATGACTTATGGCGACGGATTCCTGCGCAACGAGGGGGTGGGGACCTGGGAGGATAACCTGGCCGCTTTCCTGGTGGACCTGAACACGAACATGTGGGACAACCGCAGCGCACCCTATGTGTACTTCCCGGGCGACATGACCTTGCCCAACCAAGGGGCGGCCTTTGACGACGCCGTGGCTCTGCTCCGATTCCGTTACGGCGCGAACTGGATGACGAGCATGCCCAGTGCCGCTCAACTCTTCGGCAACCCCGGTGTCAACGCCTTCCGCCGTGATTTTATCGACGACTATTCCCGCGGGCCCGTCATGACCGGCACCCATCTCCTGGTGGACAACGACCCGACCGGCGTTGCCTGGCCCGGCGCCGACAACACCAACCACTTCTTCACCACTCAGGACCTCTTTGATAAGACCAAGACCGCCCTCGGCGTTCCCAACAACTCGTTGTCCTTTAGCGATCGCCTTTTCAGGGCCGGTACTCAACCCGACTCCTACGACCGCTACACCTTCTATCGCCTGCTCTCCCAGCTCGGCACCGATACCTCCGGTGACGAGCCGTCGGGCAAGATGAATCTCAATTACGACAACCTCGTTCAAAGGAATCCCTACACCCTGGCCCTGAGCCCCACCAATTTCATTCCCTGGACCCCCATCGAGTTCTTTACCAACGCCGCCAACCGGCTGCTGGCCAACGCCGGCTATGACACCAAGGGCGTGGTCGATCCCGCCCTGCGCGTGAGCGCCGGCCACATCCAAATCTGGCCGAACAACCTCTACACCCCTAGCGTTCACCAACTCCTGCAGCTCGCCGCCAACATTTACGACGCCACTACCAACCGCATCCTGGATGCCGCCGCTCCCCTGCCCGCCGCCCCCAGCGTCTTCCGCCCCCTGTTCGCCGACGAACTGGACCACGGCACCAACGTGATCGTCATACGCGGTTACGAGGAGGTCACAAATATTGCCCAGGTCCTGCCGCGCGAGTTCGGCGGTCCCATCCGCTTCCTCTCGCTCGTCGATACCAATGCGATGAAGACCATCCACGGCGAGGACATGGTTTATGGGGTGCCGCTGATTGTCGGAGCGAAGAAGGGCTTGCCCAATTTCAACGAGTTCGCCATGCAAACTCTCATCCAGGTCACTCGCAAGCTGGAGTTCCGCCGGCCCAGCCTGCTCTCAGCGGTGGATGAGACCAACCAGATGTACACGCTCTCCATCTCCAATGTGTTTGGCGTCGAGGCCTGGAATTCCTACAGCAATGCTTACCCGCGCCCGTTGCGGATGGATGTGGACGTGGAGAATTTTGCCAGCCTCACCAATGAACTTGGACAGGTATTTCCACTGAGATGGGGAACGAATGATGACTATCGCAAGATGAGCATCGATATCCCCGCCAAGGATTGGCCGGGATGGGTGGACCCGAACTACGCCCAGCAGTCCTTCAAGATACCCTTCGCTCCCGCCACGAACGACTTCTACTTTCTGCGCGATTCAACCTATAGCCAAATACGCCGGCAATTCGTCCCCTTGATCGGGGTATTCGAGCGGAACAAAGGCGACCGGCTCGGTTTTCCGGTGCCGCACTGGTATCTGAACCTGCGCACCCGGCTGCGCTTTATCCTCATCGACACCGCCCTTCGCCGGGTCGTCGATTACGTCAATCTCGACCAGCAGCAACCGCCCCTGGACATCGCCAACATCCTGCAGGAGGGAGCCAACTATAACGCCGTGGACGATCCCAACCCGGGCAGCATGTGGATTACGAACCGCTATGGCGGCGCCTGGAATGACATTTCCAAGCCAACCGGGGGCATCGAGAACCAAATCGCCGCCTGCCTGGGCCTTTCCTCGCCCGTGGACTGGACGACCGTTCCGGCCACCGCGCCGCCCGGCCTGGATAAGGACGCGGCCATCGACTTCTTCCGAAGGCAATTCGGCTTGAGTGGCTTGAAATATCCCGGAAGCATGTTCTCGGTGACTAACACGTTCTATGCGCCCTACGTCCCGACGCGAAACATCTACTTTACGACTTCCTGGGAGGCCAACGATCCTTTGGTCCATTACACCGTCAGCGACCTGACGGACCCCGAAACCAACAATATCCAGTTCACCGCCGACAATTCTACCATCACCAACATCGGCATGATCAACATCCGCTACGAGCCGTGGGGTTGGCCCAACCATACCGGCAGCAAGACCATCACCGATATGAGTGTCAAAGACCCGCTGGTGACTCGTTCCGACGATTGGGATTTCCCCACCAACAAGTTCCCCAACATCGGATGGTTGGGCCGCGTCCATCGCGGCACGCCCTGGCAGACCATCGACCTCAAATCGTTTATACCGGACCCGAGCGCGGCGACTAACGTGGTGAAATGGATGAAGTGGTCCGGAGATTGGATCCTGGAGCGTAACCTGGGTCAGTTCACGACCAACACGGTTCCGCTGAGCTTGAACTTCTACACCAATGACTCCAGTTTCACCTACCCACTGAACGACCGTTACATACTCGATCTCTTTACCGCCGCCCCGGACGATAACGCCGCCCGCGGCCAGCTCTCGATCAACCAGACAAACCTGGCGGCCTGGTCGGCGGTGTTGGCCGGAGTCAACGTCCTCCCGGACGCCACCACGAACATGTTCATCCAACCGGCGGGGCCCTATGACCCCAGGTCTCGCTCCCTGCCGCCGCTGGTCCGGATCGTTCAGGGCATCATCAATGCCCGCACCAATTATGTGGGCGACACCTTCCACCGCCTGGGCGATATCCTGATCACGCCTGAACTGACGGTTAAATCGCCCTTCCTGGACGGCAATACGGGCCTCCAGAATGATGAAGTGCTGGAGCGCATTCCGCAGCAGATTCTAGGCTTGCTCAAGGGTGGAGGCGACCCGCGTTTTGTCATCTATGCCTACGGCCAGGCCCTTAAACCGGCCGACCGTTCCCTGGTCACCAGCGGGCCGTACTTCGGCCTCTGCACCAACTACCAGATCACCGCCGAAATGGCCACGCGCGCCGTCGTTCGTATCGAGGGCGGTCCCACTTACCCGCATCCGCTGTCGCGTCAACCGCCGCTCAATAATCTCCATGCCGTGGTGGAAAGCTTCAATGTCTTGCCTCCTGATCAGTGACCACGGACAAGACGTTTTGACCACGGATTACGCGGATAACACGGATGATAGACCCAGAGAAGGCTGGGAAGAATTGCTGGGGAAGAAGCGGACGCGGTCGGAACTTCAGGAAGTCGCAGTGGCCAAACTCGGCGAAAGAGGTCGCGCGGACCGGCCACGGAGACAGGGAGGCCGGGAGGGCGTAAAATCGTCGCACAAAATTTCTCTT
>JAJYHY010000236.1:0-1112 GCA_021784555.1 bacterium | reverse complement strand
ATCCGTGCTATCCGTGAAATCCGTGGTAAACCCTCTCCCCATGAAACATGAGGAACTCACGCACGACATCATCGGCTCGGCCATGGCCGTGCTAAACGAACTTAAACCGGGATTAGACGAGAAACTCTATGAAAACGCGCTCCTCATCGAACTCGCGTTCCGCCATCATACGACCGAGCAGCAGCGGGAATACCCGGTCCATTACCGGGGGCATTACATCGGCAAGCTCATTCCTGACTTGATCGTGGACGGCAAGGTCATCGCGGATCCGAAGGTGGTGACCGCGTTCAACGACACCCACACCGCGCAGATGCTCGGCTATCTCAACATCACCGCCTTGGAGGTCGGCCTGCTCCGCAATTTCAAAGAGGCCAAATTGAGTTGGAAGCGCATCGTGAGAGGATCGCCTGAAGAGACATGACCACGGATTACACGGATGATCGAGCCTGGGAAGGTCTATATAATGTCTCTTCTTCATCCGTGTTATCCGTGAAATCCGTGGTAAAGCTGCTGGATGGATCAACCCAAATTTGCTATTCAAATAGAAAGTGCTTATGCGTAGGCGACCTTCATTCTGGTTTGTTCTGAGTCTGCTCTGCTTCGCCGGGGCTGCCTATTTTTGGTGGCTGGGTGATCAGTGGGAGGGCAAGACCGCCGCGGCCCATCCTGTGCCCAATGTCCAGCTCAAGAGGGCCGTTCCGCTCGATCCGGCGAATGCCGCGAACCGCCTCGCGACGAACCATGTTAGCCCCAGTTCCTCGAATACCCCTTCGTATCGTCTGAGCAACACGACCAAGACCGTCGATCAGCTTGCCCACGACCCCAACGCCATCCTCCTGGAAAACGCCCTCATCGACACCGCCGCCCTCGGCCCCGGTTCCCCCGGCCTGACCAACAGCCCCCTGCCCATCCCCTATTCCCTCCAGGCGGTGGGCGACCCGGGCGCTTACCTGGTCCAGTCGCGTGGCCCCCTGGACGCCCTGTTCCGCGCCATGCTCCAGCGGGCCGGCGCCCAAATCGTCTCCTACATCCCCAACGACACCTACCTGGTGCGCGCCTCGGCTGTGGTCGCCCAGGCCCTGGCGTCGGACCCGCAGACCGAGACGGTTCTG
>JAJYHY010000235.1 GCA_021784555.1 bacterium | reverse complement strand
ACATGGAGATCGCCTGCGCGGGCGTCATGCCAAGGTTCTGGCAAACCTTGGCCGACTCTCTGACCAGGCCCTTGTCGATTCGGTAGCGCACTTGTTCCTTCACTGTCATGGCCCAAATGTGCCCGTTTTGAGCACGCCGGGCAAGCGCTTTGACAGCGATACACCGCGACGCGAGCGGCGGGCAACTGCGCCTTGGCGAGGCCGTTTCCCCACTAATTCGGCCGTAAAGGGGTTCCTAGTATTGATAACTCCCGCGCCTTTGCTACCCCGGTCCCATGACAGCCAGAATCAGAAATGAGGTCTGAGGTCAGAAGGCCTTTTTTTTCGTCCACCGGCGGTCGAATTTACCTGTCATCATCGGTACACTTCTCGGCGGTGGCGAACGGCCAGGAGGTGGACCTCGCTCCTGCGCGGGTCCACCTGATAGAGGATCCGCCAGTCCCCAACTCGCAACTTGTGCTCGGGGCGGCCTTGCAGGCGCTCGTGGCGCCAGGCACCGAGGTTGGAATCGAGTTCCTCGACCTTGGCAATCACCCGCCGCTGCACATCCGCATCCAAACGCTTGAACTGTTTTTGAAACGTGCGCGAGGGTATGATCATCGCGCGACGGTCCTGGCTGCCTGCGTCATCCGCCGCCAGTCTGCCACCTCGCCTCGCTCGATCTCGCGTCGGGCGCTATCCAGCTCCCGCGCGACGTCGTCCCGCAGTTCAAGTCCTTCGCCTGGATCGAAAGTCTCTGCCCACCAGCGGGCGAGCTGTGCGCGTCCATCGGGAGGAAGTCGCTGAATGGCGGTTTCGATTTCTTCCAATGTTGACATGGTCAAATCGTACGGTCACCCGCCTTTTGGGTCAAGGCAACCGTACCGGGGTCGGTTCTTAGGCCTGCACGCGCCGGGGCGAATCCCCGGAGCCTCAGGAAAACGTGGAATCCTGCGCGGACGGGCATGGCGTCGGCTGGGCTGTCCCCTTTTGCCCCCTTAGAGCCGCTTTTGGAAACGTGGCGCAGGCGTCCTCGCCTGCGGGTTTTGTCGGCGTCCCGCCGCGCCTTTCCTCCCCAAGGCGCACCGAGACGGTGCTTGAAACCGCAACCGAGACGGTCGCGCTACCATTTTCAAAACAGCCTCTTAGCGCCCCTTTCCCTCTTTCAACCATTGGCGGACTTGGCCGTGGTCTCGAATCATAAAGGACCTTCCCGGCGTTGGTAGCCACCCCCGCCGACCCAGACCCCGCGCGAGACCCCGCATGGGTTGTTGGCAGCCACACGTCGGCCCAAACCCCGGTAGGGGTGACCTGTTTGTAGCAAGAGCGCCGCCCCAAGGACAGGGTTTTTGTTTTTGTTGTTTTGTTTTTCCCCGGCGGAAAAACAAAACAACAAAAACAAAAACTGGTGTGAGTGGATGGCTCCGGTTCTATAAGCAGGTCACCCCGCTGGGGTTTGGCGACCCGGAGATCCGGTTGGCAAGCCCTTTCGTGTCCACCACACCGCCGGGGCTTGGCCGCGCAATCTCGCGCCCGCGGCGTGTCGGGAGAACCGCTCGCCCCGGGTCGCGCGCGGGGCCGTAACCTCCTCATCCGCGTTGCCGTTTCCCTATGCGCATTTGGCTCCGCTTTTGCGCTTGCCGCCGGGCCAATCGCATCCAGACTCGGCTCATGGCCAACACCTATTCTCAAATCTACATCCAGATCGTCTTCGCGGTCGAGGCGCGCCAGTGCCTGATCCGGCCCGAACATAAGCAAGAGTTGCACAAGTCATCCAATACATCCGCAACCAACCGCAACATCACACTCGAAGGTCCTTCCGGGACGAATACCTCCGGTTCCTGAAGAGGTTTGAGATTGAGCACGAGGAACGATTCATCTTCAAGGACCTGGATCGTGAGTGAGGCGCGTCCCGGGGCGGAGGCGATTGCGACCGGGTGCATCCTCCCCAGCGTGTGGGGTTTCGGCCGGCGGCGCCGTCCCTCAAACCCCAGCGGGCCAGCCTGCGCGTGCTCCGGACCCGAAGCTTGATGGCGTCCGGTTTTGGTGCGATATTGGTTTATTATGACCTTGACCGCTGATAACCAGGGCCGACTCTGCTGCCGGGAGCTTTTCGAGCCGAACGCTAGTTTTAAGGCTACCAAGGAACCTGACGGGCGCGTAACGCTCGTCCGGCTGCAGCCGCGGGAGACCAAGCCCCGAATCGTAAAGCCGGTCCTGCGAGAGGGCTTGCTGGTTCTGCCAATTGAGGCCGGTGAACTGGACCAGCAGGCCTTGGAACGGGAAATCCGTAAAGGGGTCGGTTCTTAGTATTGATAACTCCCGCGCCTTTGCTACCCCGGTCCCATGACACGCAGAATCAGAATCCAGTATCCTGGGGCCATTTGCCCGTCATGAGCCGCGGCGACGAGGAACCGACCCCTCCGCTAGACATGAAGACATCATCCGCCCCATCCCCTCAAAACCCCGAAGCCCGCCGGCGCGCCCTCGCCGCCAACTTTCAACGCGCCAATTCCTTTACCCTGGCCACAGCCGAGGCCAAAAGCCGCGGACGGGAATTCACCGCCACCTTCACCGTCCCGCCCCGGTTGCCTTGGACCAACCTCATTTTGCGGGCCTCGGCGACGCTGTCAGGCAAAACCGGTCTGGGAGTTATGACGCTCAGAGCGACCCCCTTGGAGCGCCGTGATTCAAGCCGTTGACGGTTCGCGCGCGGCCTGCGGTTCAACCTTGGGCTCGATTGGTTCTTCTTGGACCCAGACGGAGATCGCCCGGACAAGACCTGGGGACTCGTGGACTGTGCCAGCTTCGTCGTGATGCACGGGAAGAGCATCACGGACGCATTCACTATGGACCACCGTTTCGCCAGGCTGCTGAGCTTTTGGTCGGCTCTCTCCATCGCGGCCGCCACTCATACATCAGAATATAGACCTTGATGCGGCCATGTTCCACATAGGCCACAAACAAGTAATCCCCGGCGATGGTCATTGAGGCGGGCTTGCCCTCCCAGCTTCCATCGGCCTTGTAATTCGGGACAACCTCCCAGCGTGGTTTGCGCCCGCCTCCGCTCCAGTTGTCATAGCGGCAGATCACACGGCCCAGGACTTTCCACATGCCGTGGTCGTGTGGATGGCGGGCGGTGTATCCGGCCAGATACATCGTGTCGTTTGCGGGGAAATAGTAGATCCGTTCCAATCGCGTGAAGGGAGCGGGCATCGGTGCGGTGCGCATCGAAGTGAACCTGTAAATTGGAGAACCGTTTGCGTCCAGGCCGCCGCAGGGAAATTCGCGGATGCCCGAGCTTTCCGTCGCCTGCCATACGTTGCCCTGGCCATCCACCCACCAGCCCCACAAGGGCGGCGCGTCCCTTCCCCCGTCGCTCGAATACTCACCGGCGTCGAAAGCGCCATTGCCATTGGCATCCCGCCAGATCCATTCGCCCTTTTCGGGCTGGTTCGGCGGCCAATTCGCGTCGTCCTTTTTCAAATGGCCCTTGGCAAAGAGCCCGCAAGGAATCGCAATCTCACCGTGTCCCCTTCTATCGAAACGATAGACTTGCAGCGCCTCGGAATACATGTCGTTGACGAACAGAAAAAGTCTGCCCTTGATTCTCCGCACCCAGGCGCCCGCCGACCAGATGTGCAGGCGCGGGTCTTCGGGATACCAGAACCGGTCAATTGTATAGCCCGCGTAGGTCCATTGCCGGCCGGGCGGCTGCGAATAGTCCATTCGAAAATGCTCCTCCTTCGTATAGACATCCTGCTCGTTCTGGGGATCGACATCCGCCCTGTCCACAAACTCCAGGCCGAACAATCGCCAATTCAGCCTGCCTTTCGGTGTGTAGCTCTCCAGCACCGTGCCGCCGCCTCCACTGCTGCCGTTGCTGGCCACATAGAGGTTCCCCTTGGCGTCGCACCCGACGGCCATCGGCCGATTGAACTTGAGCGGGCCGAAAGCCCCGGGAATTCCGGCGTAGATGCCGCCCTTTTCGCCAAAAGTGCCTTCCGGAACCGGCTTCGACTCCAAATCCCGGTAGATCCGTACCTGCTGGTTAGGACCGTCATCCGTCACCAGCAACCGACCGCGCGGGTCAAAGCAGACCGCAGTTGGAACGACACCCTTTGGAAACGAGATCGACTGCGGCAGACGCCGTCCGCGGGTCGTGAACCGGACAATGTGCGCCGCCTGGCCGTCCCCGGCCTTCTGAATAATCCACAGCGTATGCGCCGCGTCCATCGCCATCTGGCCTGGCCGCGGCATGCCCCACGAGGCAACCGGCGTCATCGCCTCCGCATCATAGACCCTGACCCGATTGTGGAATGTATCGCTCACCCAGACACGGGTATCGTTGGCCCACAGGCCCTGAATGTTCGCATCGGTCTTGTTTGGTACCTGGTTCACAACCAGGAAACATCCCTTGAGCGTGTCGCCATCCCCGCCTTTCCCTCCGGCAAACGGCGCGCCCCGGCGGAGGTCCGAGCGCCGGCGCCGAGAAACCCCGAACCAATCATAGCCCTTGGGCGGCCACGAGTTCGTATTGTTGAGGTGACCGCCCTCGTTCTCCACCGATTCGCCAATGAACACGTATTTCCCGTTCAGGGCAATGGCCGTGCCCCCGTGGTAACCCCAGCCATGGGAATGGCCCGCCATGCCCACGATGCGGCCGTCCTTGCAAACACCGACCTCCCGTCCTCCTTCGTCCCACGGCACGTTGGCATAGACGCTCCCATCGGGCGTAACGGCCATTGCCTTGATGTCCTGTTGCACCCAATTGCTGCCCCCGGAACAACTGTTCCCGATCCATGAAGTCGTATAGACGAGGCGGTTGGTCGAGGCACGAGCCGCAATGCCGGCCGAGGTCAGGAGGAAACAGAAGGTGAAAGCGGGTCGAGACATATTCATGTTGCGGCGAGGCTACCGGCCTGATCCCTGAAAGACAAGCGACGGGTATAGTACAAGCCAAGGCTGTCTGCAGAGCACCCCCGCTTCAATGCTGAACGGGGGCAAAACCTTGTTTTCAAGAGACAGCTTCCGCTTGACAGCACATTAGCTATAGAACGACTGTCGGGTTTACGGAGCCGGTTACCGGCAGCCATGGCTCAGCGTTGGATTGTTGGCCCCGGCACGAAACTCCTGAGTCCGGTTCCCTAATAAAGTTGCAATATGAAAATCTGGTTATGGGGAGCACGAGGTCTGACCAGAGCGCTGCGGGGGCCGTCTCGGCATGAAGTCCAGGGGCTCGGTTTTTGCGCTTGCGCGGGAAGTTGGGGTAACTAGATTTGGAAAGTGATTCGAACGATTGAGGCTATTATCGGCGAAGATGGGTCGGTGCGATTGCTTGAACCGATTCGCTTGTCCGAGGCGCGGCGGGCTTTGGTGACGGTCCTTGAGGAGACGCCAAGTTCGCATCCTGACGAGACGGCATTGCTTAGCGAGGCCGCGTTAGGGGAAGATTGGAACCGACCCGAGGAGGATGTAGCGTGGGCGCATTTACAGCAGGCTCGGTAGTTCTCGTCCGCTTCCCATTCTCGGACCTCTCACAGTCCAAGCTCCGACCAGCCGTTGTCTTGGCCGATTGCGACCGCAGCGACCCATCCCCCGGATACCGAGGGCAACATCCACGTCCGGATGGTGCG
Source organism: bacterium (assembly GCA_021784555.1). GTDB lineage: Bacteria > Verrucomicrobiota > Verrucomicrobiia > Limisphaerales > UBA8199 > JAJYHY01. The sequence goes on along the minus strand of JAJYHY010000235.1, from coordinate 7,779 downwards.
CCTCGAGGTGCAGGCGGCCAAACCTTGAACGCCAGCCGGAGCACTGCTAAGCTTTGCCTGTGACCAAAGCCCTATGTGGAAGATCGCCATCCAGCAAATTGCCGCCATACTCGCGCTGTGTCTGGCCCTGCCGAGCCGCGCGCACGCCGCCCCGGCCACCCTTTTCTCCGGTGACAAGCCGCTGAACAACCTTGTCTCCGATCTGCTGGAAGTCACTGGCATTACCCCACCGGGGGCAACCTTCAGTTTTGTCCGTCCCCACGATGGCTGGGTCTTTATTGCCGCCGAGCCTGCCGGCAGCGGCACCGCCACCCTGTCCCTGAACGGCACCCCTCTCGACACAAGCATCCCCCTTGGCGGCGATGGCGCGTCCAATCGTATTGAAGCCTTTCGAGGTGTCACGAGCGGTTCGCATCAACTCCGCGTCGAATGCGGCAACGGCCTTCGCATCGCCGCCCTCTCCGTCCGCGCCGTCCCCGAACTCATCGACAAAATCACCCCCGGTGCCGGCTCCGCCAATCCCTCAACCGCCTCACCTCCCGCCGTGAGTGGCTTCCAAAGGCGCCACGTGACCGTCCATAAAGGCAACATTCTTGCCCGATTTGGGTGGAGGAAGGTGAAATGCCTCGTAATCGAGAAAGAGCGGAGTCGTTCTCGGAGGAAACGTCAGGAAGAAGTTCGTAATTCCGCCGGAAGGGTTCCCTCGTTGCAATAAAAGGAAGGCGTTTGCTGTTCGGGTTTCATCAATGCGATGGCCGTTGAGCTCCGCATTCCATTCGTAGCTGGAACCCTCCCGGACGAAGTAACCGGCTCTGTCCGAGGGGCATTTGAAGACGGTGACGACGTTTGTCTCGCTGTTGGCGCCTGCCGCCCGGCCAGCATAGGGCGCGAGCACGTCGCAGATGCGAGGCAAGGGGTTCCGGGGATGGATCGGGTCGGTCGGCAGGATCTCGGCGCTCGGCAGCCGGTTATTGTTGTCGTCGGCGTAGAGGCGGCTGGCAATGCCGAGTTGTCTGAGATTGTTGACGCACACGGTGTTATTGGCCTCGGCCTTGGCCCGCGAGAGGGCGGGCAGCAGCAGGGCCGCCAGGATTGCGATGATGGCGATCACAACAAGCAATTCAATGAGAGTAAAGGCGCGACAAGGGTGCCGGGGGGCCGATTGGTTGCGCACTCCCGCGCAACGGTGCGCCTCAAGAGGGTATGTTTTCATAAGCAGAGGCATAATTCAGTGATCGGTGATGGCCGGGTTATCCTGTTATTCCTCATCCTCCGGGGCCGTGCCCCTGTCTGGCGAACTGGACCCGTTGTTCCGGAGTGAAGTCCTCAAACAGCCGATTCGGATTGGGAGGCCTGAGCCGCGCGGGCGAATTGAGCCTCTGGCCGGGCTTGGGGCGGCCACGTGGCATTTTAGAGCCGGCGCCCATGCTCGGCCTTTGGAACGTCCGGGACGACGGGGTCGAGTCGGGCGTTGAAGAAATCTTAAAGCCGGCGCCCATGCTCGAGTTCTGGGACACCAGTTGACGGTGCGCCCGCCAAGCCGACTGGGCGAGCCACAATCCACCGGCGGCGAGCGGCGCCGCTATTGCCAGGAACAGACGTTTTGCCTTCATTGTTTTTTGCTTGCTGATTCAAGGTTGGGCTCGCGGCTGAATTTGCGCCTGCCCCGGGCCATGATGTTGTTTCTTGGTGTTCACGTGAATGACTCATTCACTTTCGCCACGGCATTGTGCGCGGATTCCTGGGAGTTGACGTTCGATTTGGAACGAGGGCCGGGAATTCCGGTGCGAAGCGCCAGGAAGAAGGAGTGAATCGGGTCCGCGGGGGCAGCCGAGAGGAGGATGAAGGCTGAACTTATCCGAAGACGTTCCAGCCGGGATGCGCGTCGCGCATTTTGGCATGTTTCGCGGCGGCGGCGTGGGACCAGGATTCCTCAACTTTCCCCACAGAATATCGCGCTAAACAAATCAGCCGGGCCATGAGATTGTTCGAGCGTGCTGGGCACGGCGCCAATTTGCGGCCGATGGGCGAGCCGGCCGCGCCGGCAAACATTTTCCAGTTCGGTAGGAACGGCATCTCTCCAGAAACTCATTTTGCAAGTGCCACAGCAGTAACGACTTAGCAAATTCGGCTTTTGCCGGTTCATTCGCTTACGCGCGCGTCAGTTTCTGGTCTAACTGAGACCCCGTCGGCGGTTTGGTCGCTTTGCAGGACCCGCAATCACAAACCTAGCCCCTTCGGGGCGGCATCTCGGCGCAGCACAAATATGCCGGCCCTAACCGGCCTCATGCGCGCCGGGCGGTCGCCGATTTGGGATAACCGGGTGTTTGGGGCTCAAGCTGACGAGGATTCCGTGGAATCCCAGCCCTCTGTACCCGACTCAGAGACAGCGCCCGCAGGGCCCGGGCCGCCTCTTCCGCCTGAGCACGGTGAGGAGGCCGCCGCCGAAGATGGCCAGGGCGGAGCTCGAGGGCTCCGGGACGGCTAAACTCCAGGGGATGATCAGCCCGGTGAAGGTGTCCGCCAGCGAGACGGCCGGCTGGCCATTGCCCCCGGTGAGTGTCGTGAACGGCCCCGCGACGTTGTACCACAGTCCGATGTCGTGAAAGTTCTGATCGAAGGTGGGCGAGTCCCCCCCCCAGGCGAAGATGATATACTCCGCCTGGGCGCCGGCGGCGATGCCGTCCAGCGTTATCGTGCCGACATCGAACATGCCCACCTTGTCTGGGCCGAGATCGTTAGTGGCGGATGGCCCCAGGGTCCAGCCGGGGTTCTGAGCGAGCCAGTCGGTCGTGTTTTCGCTGGCATTCCACGCATCGTAAGCCGTACCCGCGGGGGCGTAGGCGATTTGGACGTTCGCGCCGGTGAGCACGGGCGTCGGGTCGTTGGTGCCCTGCCACGAATAGATGAGCCCCCGGCTGTCGTTCTGGAACACGACCGTTCCCTGGGCGGGGGCGGTGGCTGAGGAGGACGCAACCGACAGGGCCGCGGCCGCGAGGAGGCAATTGCTAAGCATGAGCTTTCTCATAATTCCTTTCATTACTAAATGGTTCATTTGATATTTGGGATTCAGTTGAGGGTGATGTTGAAGCCGTTTCCGCTGGGATGGCTGCCGCTGAGCACGGTTTCGAGGCGGACCTGCGTGCCGCTTAGGCTTCCCTCCGGGGACCAGGTTTTTGTGGTTCCGGTCCCGGAGTAAATCAGGTGGCCGTCGCTGACCCTGGAGATTTTGGTCGCGGAGAAATCCGTCTGCTCAAAGTTCTTCCAGGTGAAGTCCACCTCGGTGTCGCTGACAATCTTGGCCGTGATCTGGAGGGGCGGGCCGGGATCGAGTTGCTGGATCTGCTGAATTTGCTGGACGAGCGGAGATTCCTGAAAGTTATCGGCCATACCGGCACGGTTGGCGATTTGGATGAAGCCGTAGCCGTTGTTTTCGTCCCAGCCGGGAGAAGAATAGCGGGTGCAGGTCTCGCGGAGCAATTGTCTGAGGTCGAAGACGTTCCACCCCGGATGCGCGTCCCGGATCTTGGCGTATTTCGCCGCCGGCGCGCAGTGGGCCCAGGATTCCGTGCAATCCCAGCCGTTCGGACCCGACTGGAAGACGGCGTCCACAAGCTCGAGCTCGGGGCCGTAGGAGCGCAGAGACGAGGAGGACGGCGGGCTGCCCGCGTACCAGAAGCCGCCGCCGATCGGCATCAGGCCGTAGGGCGGGCTGAGGAGTGGCGGACCGCCTGGCATCGGGTCGTGCGCGACCTGCGCCCAGGCCGGAGAGTTGTTGTAGTGGGTGGTGAAGATGGCCATGCCGGCGTTGATCGCCGTCTCGGCGTCCGACAGTTGGCTGCCCCAGCCACCGAACGGGGCGTAGTCCATGCAGATGGCAAATCCGCTGTCCGCGGCGTCAGCGACGGTCCAGGCGCCCCGCGTCGCGCCCCAGGCGGCCTGGTTGCAGGTGTTGGTGCCGTTGAGCGTGATTACGCCCGCGCCATCGGGCGTGAGGCTCTCGAGCGGCAGCCCAGTGGCGTCGAACTGGATGTAGTGCTGCGTGCCTGTTGGATTCAGGTTGATGGCCGTGACCGCGGCAGTGTTGGGCCAGGTGACCCCGGCCTCGTAGTCGTCCGGCAGGCCGACGATGGCGATGTGGGCTCCGACCCCGAGATGGCTTGGCGTAGTGGTGGTGATCGTGGCGATATTATTCAGCCGCGAATAAAGGTATATGGTGGCGACGAAATGGCCGTCCTGATCATACAGCTTGGCCGTAGACGGGGCGTTGAAGCTGCCGCCGTCCTGACCGTCGCTAGAGTATTGCAGCCAATAATCGGGGCCGTGGTTGACCGGCGTGACCTGGACGGAGGCTTGGTCGTAGATGGAATTCCCCATCCCGGCGATGTTCACCAGGGCGCCATCGGGCACCCAGTTGTCGCCCCTGGTCAAGATGCGCGCGACGTTGTGCCCCTGGCCGTCATCAACGATCTCCTGGCCTGAGATAATCGGGTGCCATTGGTCCTGCGCCCCCCAGCACTCCCAGCCTTCGGGGGCGCGGTTCAGGAAGTTGCCGTAGTTGGCGGAGGCGTGCAGGTAGCTGGGCCCGGCATTTCGGCTGTACTGCGCCCCGAAAATGACGGCCTTCCTGGGGTCCTCATAGTTGAACGTCTCCAGCTCGTCGATGAGGCCCTTGGCGGGCGAGTTGCCGGCGTAGTCGGCGCCGATGCTCAGGCCGTAGGTCCAGCGGTCCAGGACGCTGGGCCAGTAGGGGACGCCGGCGCCGGTGGCGGTCTTGACGCCGTTGATATAGAGCGTGGTGGCGGTGGGCGTGTAGGCGAGACAGACCTGATACCACTGGTCCTGCGTCCAGGAGATGGCCGAGGTCAGGAGGGTGGCTTGCTGGGCGCCGTCGCTGGTGGCGAAGGTGAGCGTATCGCCGGCGGCATTGACGGAGATCTTCCACCCATTGCCCACGTCGATGAGGTCGCCGCCGCTGCCGCCCGGCCCGGCGCCGTTGGGCGCGCTGGTCCAATGCGGGCAGAAGCGGAAGCGGACCTTGCCCCGTCGGCAGTTTACGTTCTCCGAGCCGTCCACCTCCGCGGTGTGATAGACCAGAGTGCCGGTGGAACGATCAACGGCGTTGCCAATCCAGCCGGTGACGATGGCTGCCCCGGTGTGGGCCATGGGCATCTGGCCGCGTTCGCCGGACAGGTTCGAGTCGCTGAAGGAGAAGCAGGCCAGGCGGACGGGCTTCACGCTGTCGGGGTTATACGGATCGGTGCCGTCGGCCAGTTCCTGCGCATCGCTAACGCCGTCGTAGTCGGAGTCGAGTTCGTCGGGCTTGCACTTGCCGCTGGGGCCGGCGGACCAGATGGAGGCGATGGTGGCGTCGCTGAGGGCGGCGTTATAGAGCGAGAGTTCGTCGATGGTGCCGTTAAAGCTGTAGCCGCCCCATTGGGCGGGACTGAGCGCGTCGCTGCGGTAGCCGACATAGAAGTCGTAGGCCGTCCGGGCGGTGAAGGAGCCGAGGCTGGCCTGGGCCACGCGGGCGCCGTTGACGAAGAGCTTGGCCACGCCCGAGGCCTTGTTATAGGTCACGGCGACATGGGTTGGCATGCCGGTGCAGAGGGAGAGGGCGCCACTGGCGGCGAAGCCATGGCCGTAGCCGGCCGTGTCAAGAAGGTTGACCCAGAGGTCGTTGGGATTGGGGTAGCCGACCCACAGGTGCGCGCCCATGGTCGCCGGGGAGGAATTGTCCCATTCGACGATTGGGTGCGGCTGGTAGCAGTCGCCCGGGTTGATCCAGCCCTCGATGGTCAACCCGCCGCCCTGGCCGACGTCCAGGACGGAATTGGCGGGGACGACACCATGGTCGCCGGAGCCCTCGAAGGAGAAGCCGTAACCGACGGTGGCCACGGCGTAATCACTTGGGCTGGAGAGGGAAACCGAATTGCCGTTGGCCAAGTCATCGGTCGTCTGGTCGCCGGGCCACCAGCCCACCAGGCCGCCTGGCGGGCTGAAGCAGCCGCCGCAGCAATTGGCGCACTTTCCGGCCGAACCGGCGTTGTAAATCTCCTGAATCTGTCCCTGGGAGAGGGCGTGGTCGAAGAGATCGACCTCGTCAATCTCGCCGGGGAAATAGTAGGTGTACAGGTAATTAGGCGAGCCGCCGATATAGAGCGATTCGGGGGTGCTGATGATGGCGCCGCCCGCGTAAACTCTTTTGTCCAGCACCCCATTGACGTAAAGGGACAGGTAGCCGCTTTGGGCGTCGTAGGTCATGGCGACGTGATACCACCGGCCGCCGGAGAGGATGGTGTTGCCGTCTGTCCAGATAAAGCCCTGCGAGGTGCCGATGTGGACGCGGAAGGTCTTGGAGCTGGAAACGGTGAGCAGGTATTGGCGGTGGGTGTAAACTCCGTCCTTGCTGACGATAGCATGATCATTGCCGTCCGGGTTGGCGGGCATATAGATCCAGGCGTCAATGGTCAGGCCACTGGCCGGATCGAGTGAGGATGCGTCGTTGACCGACACATCGCTGGTACCACCAAACTCGAAACACTGACCCACCTCGCCGGAAACGAACGGAACGCCGCCATTCGGAGTACCGTTGTTGCCATAGGGGCCGGAATCGGTGGTGTCGCCCTCGCCCTGCCACCAACTGATGAGGCCGGCCGGCAGCGGGTCGCAGCCGGCCAGGTCAAAGTCCAGCACGAAACCGCTCCGGGGTCTGCGAGCAGCCGAGGCGACCAGCATCTTGGCTGAGTTGGGGCCTGAGCTCCGCCCGGAATGGAGGGTGCCGGCCAGGAGCGATTCCCTCGAAGCGGGGCGGGGCATCCAGGCGTGGCCGGGAACCTTCCCCAGGCTGCTCAGTTCGGGCGAGGCGGCCTCGTAGTCGATCGATTCAACGAGAAATTGGCGAGACGGCCCGGCGCCGGCCGGCGTTCCGTTGGTTCCAACCGAGGGCTGCGCCTCGACCCAGTTTTTGGCGACGGCGAGACTCTTCCCCTGGTCGCCGAAGGCAAACGCCCGGCCCTGGGCGACAAAGCTCATTGTCCCGAAATCAACGGTCGCGTCGGGCGCCTGGACCTGGGGCAGGCCGTTTCCCGCAGCCCGCAGCACCGCCGTTCGCACCCGCACTGAGGCTGGCGCCGCCCCAAGGGACTCGGTCCAGACCTGAAGGCTCAGGTTCGTGGTATCGACGTTGGTGGGGAAGTACGGCGTCGGGTCTTCATTGAGGATGACGAATTGCTGCAATGAGTCTGGCGTCCAGGGGCCGGCCTTGTAAGTGTAGAGGATGCTGGCCTTAAGCGTGTCAAACGCGTTTGAATACAGCACCTCGGAGGAGGAAACGATGGCGCCTGCGCAATTGGTCGCCTGGCCCAGAAGCCAGGCCTGGCCGCTGGCGCGGTCGGCGAGGACGAGATAGGCGGGCTGAAAGGCCAGCCTCTTGCCATCGGGCGTCCGGATGGTCACCGGCCCATCGGCCAAATCGTAGGGAAAACCCACTTTGCTCCTTCCAAAATCGGCCACGGCGCCCCCAGAAACGGGGCGAATTTGCCTGGGCACGTCCGCGTTGGTGACGACGCCCGCCGGAACGCCGTTTGACCAGGCATTGATTGGCGGTGGCGGCGGGGGCTCGACCACCGGGACGCCTTGAATCACCGGGGTTAGGACCACCCCAGGCGGCAGGTTAGTGACGCTGGAGCCGGGTGTCACTTGGCCGCGCGCCAGTCCCGCGAACATGCAGAGGAGCACACATAGAGTATGTGTGTGTGTGTGCGCGCGCGCGCGTGT
>JAJYHY010000641.1 GCA_021784555.1 bacterium | reverse complement strand
TAATTCGGGTCGGTTAGGTTTTGGATCGACGTGGCGGGCGCTCCGCCAAATGAGACAACTCCTCAGGGATGTTCTTGCGGTGAGCCGCCAGAATCAGCCCAGCCAGAATGGAGAGGCTAATGACGCTGTTGGAGTCGCCTCCCAGATAGGCGCTGACCAGCGGCAGACAGGCAAAGGCGAAGAGGCCCGGCAGCACACTCCGCCTCAACAGGGCGAGGGCGCCAACGAACAAAAGGGCAAAAGCTATCGCGAGATGAAAATTCCAGACCAGCAAGGCGCCCAAGGTCGTTGACACCCCTTTGCCCCCATGAAAACGCAGTTGCGCCGGCCAAATATGGCCGACGACCACCGCCAGCATGGCCATGGCTATCAACCGCTCATCGCCAGTGAAGTGGGTCGTGGCCCAGATAGCGAATGCCCCTTTGGAAAAGTCTCCCACCAGCGTTACGGCGAATCCCGGCCAGCCCAGGGCGCGTCCGGCGTTCTTGGCGCCCACGCTGCCGCTGCCGATCTCGCGCAGGTCCTGGCCGCTCCAGGCCCGCACCACGTAATAGCCGGTGACCAGGCAGCCAAGGCAATACCCCCCAAACAATACCCATAATGCCTGGCTCCAGGGCACCGACTGCAGTTGCTCAATCCATAGCATATCGCTTCAGACCATTATCCTATTGGTGCTGCAACCTGTCCGTGTGCCATTTTAGCTCGTTCAATATCGGCCTGTGAACCAAAAAATTTGACCCGCCCAAGAAACTCGCCCCGGCTCCCAGATATGCCGGGCCGCAACCGTGATGCCCATTTAACCAACAATCGCCAGTCTAGGCCAGCGAAAACTACGGCGCCCGGCCCTGGCAAATCACGGCCAGTGACAAAGTTGTAGCGCAGGTCTCCGAACCTGCTGTATCGCCGGCTTCCCAGCCGGCAGGCCGCTGAAATGGTCGCGGTCGGCGGGCTGGGAAGCCCGCGACACAGCAGACTTGGAAGTCTGCGCTACGCGGTGCGGACTTTGTCACTGGCCGTGCCCTGGCAAATCAGAGATGGAATCACGGAACACGCAAAAAGGGCCTATATCTGTTGGCATTTCGGGGCCAAGCGGCTAACTTCGCCGCCATGAGCAGTCTCTTGATTGGAGTGTTGGGCGCAATGATGGCTACCAACCAGCCCGCGGCCCTGAGCAACGTCCTGGCACAGAACACCGGCCTGTCGGTAAGCCTGCCGGCCACCAACGCGGCCGTCGAGAAGGAGTACGAGGCGCTACTGGGAGCGGATGACGCGGCGATGGCGGAGGTGGACCGGTGGATTCGCGAAAACCAGGCCTCTCGGGCAAAGGGCGCCGGGATGTCCGATGCCGAGTTGAACCGGAAGATCCGCGCGCGGCTCGACCGAGTGCGCCAGGCTTATGAAGATTTCCTCAGCCGCCATCCCAACCACGTCCAGGCGCGAATTGCTTACGGGAGCTTCCTTGGCGACATCCATGATGAGGACGGCTCAAGGAAGCAGTGGGAGGAGGCCCTGGCGCTGGACCCGAACGACCCGGCGATTTACAACAATCTGGCCGGCCTCTACGCCCACGACGGCCCGATCAAAAAGGCCTTTGAGTATTATGCCAAGGCGATCAGCCTCAACCCGAACGAGTCGGTCTATTACTATAACTTCGGCACGCTGGTGTACCTGTTCAGAAAGGATGCCGAGGAGATTTACCACATCAACGAGAAACAAGTCTTCGCGAAGGCGCTCTCGCTTTACAGCAATGCCGTGAGGCTCGACCCCACCAATTTTCCCCTCGCCTCCGACGTCGCGCAGACCTATTACGGCATTACCCCCTTGCGCACCGACGCCGCCCTCCGGGCCTGGACCAACGCCCTTCACGTTGCCCATACCGAAATCGAGCGCGAAGGCGTCTATTTGCACTTTGCCAGAATCAAGCTCCTGGCCGGACGCTTCGCCGAGGCCCAGGCCCATTTAAACGCCGTCACTAATGAAATGTACAAAGTCTTAAAGGCGCGCCTGGAAAAGAATCTCAAGCAACGCGAGGCCCAAGCGCAGGCGGGCAAGAACAACAGTCCACCGGCTTCAGGCGCCTCGCCCGCGAAGCAGCGATCCGTCAGGAAGTGATACCTTGCGGTCCGGAGGTATTGAGCATCCAAAACTCGTCATTTCCTCTCGCTTGCGCCGCCCGCGGCGGGGTTACCCCGGTAACTGGCAACAACCCATTCGCTGAGGACTTTATCGGGGTTCCGCACCGTATCCACGTCGATGATGAACTCTTCCTGGGGCGAGTTCTGCGTGATGAGCTTTAGACCAAATTGGAAGTCCTTGAACCGGGAGGAGCACAGGTCACGCACCGATTGAGACTTCTCCAGGGCCTCGCCCGCCAGCATCTCGACGGCCGGCCCGGTAAAACGGAGTTTCATCCCATGCTGTTCCTGGAACCGGCGCGCGTACTCTTCAACGAGTTGCTTGGCAATCAGGCGCTCCTCCTGTTTGGGATCGCCAACGATGGCCGGGAGCTGACCCGCCGGATCGTCCACCAACTCAGGAGTTACAACGAACCGTTTGACCGGCGTCGAAGGCAGCTCGAATTTCAGGTCGCGGAAGACCCGCTCACATACCGTCATCAGCCCGCGGGCGCCGGTGTGCTCCTCCGCCGCCCGCTCGGCGATTCGGCGCAAACCTTCATCCGAAAAGAGAACCTCAATGAGATC
>JAJYHY010000640.1 GCA_021784555.1 bacterium | reverse complement strand
CGGCTGCGAAGGTTCACCACGGTATAACACTCACGGAAACGCATACCCCGAGAATCACCAGGCGCCTGTTACCGACCGGGTAGAGCCGTAGAGCCTTTCAATCAGAACAAATTTACCGTGCCTGCCAACCAGTTGGCCGAACGTATGATCGAGCTCTCCCTGTGTGTCGGAGACCAATTCAAGCCTACGTAAATTGAGTGATCTTGGACCAGGGTTGCGAGCGGCGGACTCTCCAGAGGCCTTTGGCAGTCGTCCAAAATGTGGTTGATTATCATCCACATCTTGGTGTATTGTAGTTTGGATGATTCGCCGGCATATTACGGACTATCTCCTCCAAGCCCTGCACGACACACCGGTCGTTCTGGTCAATGGCGCAAGGCAAACCGGAAAAAGCACTCTCGTGCAATCATCCGAAGTGGCTCTCCCTCACGGCCGGCAATACCTGACCTTTGATGACCCTGGGCTGCTTGCTGCGGCAAAGCGCGACCCGAACGGTTTCATCGAAGGGCTGACGACGCCAGTCACGCTGGATGAAATTCAGCGTGCACCCGAACTCTTTCCTTCCATCAAAGTTGCCGTGGACCGTCGGCGAGAGCCGGGACGCTTTCTCCTTACGGGCTCGGCCAACGTCCTGCTTCTGCCCAGTCTGTCGGAGTCTCTGGCAGGCCGCATGGAGGTGCTCACCCTTTGGCCGTTTTCACAAGGCGAGAAGGTGGGAGCGCGGGAGGCCTTCATTGACACCGCGTTCACTGCGCATCCGCAGTGGTCCGCAGGAGAATCGCACGCCCTTCAGCGGGAAAAACTATTGCGACTCGTCCTGGCCAGCGGCTATCCGCCGGTTGCCGCGCGTGAGGCAGGCGCACGCCGCGAGGCGTGGTTCCGGTCATATCTGATGACCATTCTTCAGCGCGACGTCCGCGACATCGCCAACATCGCTGACCTGACCGCCATTCCGCAAGTGCTTCAGCTCACCGCAAGCCGCGTCGGCAGCCTGCTGAACTTTGCTGATTTATCTCGAGGCCTCGGTTTGCCACAGACAACATTAAAACGATACTTTGCGCTGCTGAAAACCACCTTTCTGGTGGAACTCCTGCCCGCCTGGTCGGGCAATCTCGGCCAGCGCGTGATCCATTCACCGAAGGTCTATCTGAATGATACCGGCCTGCTCGCGCATCTGTTGGGCCTGACCGTGGAGAGACTGGTAATGGAGGCGTGCCTGATCGGCGGAGTGTTAGAGAATTTTGCGATAATGGAACTGAAGAAGCAGTCGGCCTGGAGCCAGACGCACCCGCAACTTTATTACTGGCGCACCGCATCGGGACACGAAGTGGACATCGTGTTGGAAGATTCGGCGGGACGCCTTGTGGGCATCGAGGTTAAGGCCAGTGCCACACTCGGCGCAAGCGACGTTCGCGGCCTGCAAACACTCGCTCGGGCTGCCGGCAAACGATGGATTCGTGGCCTCGTGCTCTACACCGGAGATCAAGTGATTCCTTTTGCCCGCGATTTGCATGCCATACCTCTGCCGTTCCTGTGGATGGCTGACTGAAAGCTCCGGGGCTGCTGTCGCCGACCTCGCGCCTTTGGCGATTTGCCAAAGATGCTAAATTCTCGACAAGAATTGGGCAGTCAATTAGAACTCCGGGATTTGACCCATCCGAAGAGTTGTGCGAGCATTCGCACGACGGCACTGTCACGCGGCGGAGAAGAGGACGATGGGAACGCGCCGGATTACCACTAGGATGTGCGGAAGAGCCAACCCTGCCGCGCCTGGATTTTTCCCGCACAATTCCCGCAGAATTCTTCAGATCCCGCGAAATTCCCGCAAATTTCCCGCAAACGTGAACTGGTTAAGTGCTTTGTTTACATGCGGAATGTCTGTAAGTTGTTGAACAGCGCCACCTTGACACGGTAGAGGTCAACGGTTCGAGTCCGTTCGGGCCTACCATGATTCCAAAGGACTTCCGGGGAGATTACCCCGGAAATCCAACCCACAATCCAGCCCACAGTTTATTGGACCTTCGCCGAGTTCATTCCCAATGCGTTCAGGAACTCTCCCTGAGCGGCCCGGGTGCTACTACTGTCCGCCTGTGTATACAAATCGAGCGTGGTCTGAATTCGCGAATGATGGAGAATGCCCTGAACCGTCTTAGGCTCGGCCTTCGCCTTGTTCACCAGCCACGTGCTGAGTGAATGACGCAGGTTGTGAAGCCCGAAGCGGTTTCCTTTCTCGATATGCACACCGGCTTTGGTGGCTGCCGGACGTAAATGGTCGCAGACAAAAACGCTAGCACAGAGAAGAACTTTCCCATGCGCCTTAAACGACGCGAACACAAAGTCCGTGTCCTTGGCGTAGGGCGTCTGGGTGCGCCACTCTTGCAAGTGATGAGCCAGAACGGGGAATGTAGCGGGACGTAACCATCCGATGCATCCGTCTTGGTTTTGCCATCCCGGCCCTTGTCCCAGCGCTTTGAAACCCTAATCCTTTCCTCACCCCACCGTATGTCCGACCATCGCAGCGCGAGAATCTCCGACGCGCGGAGAGCAGTCGCCGCACAGGTAAGCACGAGGCTGTAGTGAAGGAAGTTGCTAAGGGACGGCACAGGAATAACCTCTCAGTTGTGATCTGAACTCTCACATTGACCTCATTCGACGAGGCGGTGCTGCACAGGGGGCAGAGCCTCCTGAGATCCAATACCGACC
>JAJYHY010000639.1 GCA_021784555.1 bacterium | reverse complement strand
AGAATCAGGTGCTATTGGCTGCCGGGCGCGGCCTCGAGCACGCTGTGCTGGAGGAGGCCGGTGTTTCGGTCGCCAACCATTTCCTGCTCCGAGTACTCGGCCACAAGCAGCCCGCTTGGGTCGAAATCCGTCCTGCGCGTTTCCACCAGGCGCACGTTGTACTGGCCAACGATCTGGTCCGTAGTTTCCGTGCCGTTCTTGACCCGGCGAATTCCCTTCACCCCAAAGACAACGTAAGTCCAGGGCGTGTTCTTGACGTGTTCAATCGAGCGCACGCGAAAATCCGAAATGATGTGATCTTCCTTGATCTTCCCAACCGTGTCGTCGTCGCGCAGCTTGCCCAGGGTGTAGGTCCGGAGGTTCGCGGTCATCATGTTGAGGGCCTCCGAGAAGTTCTGGTCTACAGAGTCGGGCGTGTAGATCAGATAATCATTGAGGAAGCGCCGCACGACGGCGCGGCCCTCAAGGTCCGTCGGTGCGGCTTCCGCGGCTGCTTCGGCTGAAAAGGAAAAAAGGCCAGGCGCGCCCGCACGAGTCGCACCCACGACGGTCGCGTTGCCGTCCTTGTCAACGCGGATGACGGTCGGTGGCTGCAAGCGGACATAGACAGCAAATCCAAGTGACCCGAAGGCGATGAGGGCGAAGAGAAACGCCAGCGCCATGGCGCGATTGGCATAAGCCCGCAGCAGCCCATCGTGCTCGTAGTATTTTGTGTAAGTTAGGTCTTCTTTATTTTCGTTGACTGGTATCTTTCCTCTCACCTTTTCCTCCAAATATTGCGAGCTGCTCTCCCCGCGACATCGCTGGCTACTGTGGCGGCGATGGTAGTGAAGGAATGCTCTTCACGATCATGACGACCGTACTCCCTATGTCCCCCCTCACGATTCGGCTTGCGAGATACGGAATAAACGCAATCGCGATCGAAAAAAGAATGCTTGCGAGGGCTAAAAGCAGGTCAGCGCTCGCGTTTTGAAAGAAACCTCCCACCCCGCCCGAGTTAAGCACAGCCTGGACGCTGTTCATGTTGATCGCCACGGTCAGTGCCCCGATGATCGCGTAAACGAGCCCCCAGGCTTGAAAGATCAGCAGGTTAATCAGGTACGTTCTGGCCAATTGCCCCATACCGTAGGCCGGCAATAGCGCCAGGACGAATGGCCCGGTGACATAGAGGATCGAGCCATAGAGCGAGTAGAAGAGCGCAAACAGTGCATAAGTGATCGGAAACAGGATATAGGCCACGATGATCAAAAGCGCATCGAGAAAACCCGAAAGGCTTGCGGCCAGCCCTCCGATCAGCGACCACAGCGACTGGTTGCCGCTCGTGCTCCAGTACTGGCCGAGCTGCGTCATCCAGTTGCTGAACAGGTCTCCCGCGCCCACGGAGTTTGAAATCGACATGGCCACGGAATTGAAGGCTGAGTTGACATCGCGAAACACCGTCCCGTAGCTTGCGAACACAAGCCCCAGCGCCAGGTATTTCGCGCCTGAGATGGCGAGCGCCCGGACATCGCCGCCCATCGCAAAGGCCTGATAGGCGCTATAGAGAAAACTCAGCAGGAGAATCGTCTCGGCGATCCCCACGACGCCCGAGGTGACGCTGAAGCTGTCAATCGAGTTGAGCGCCTGCAGGAACATCGTCTGGAAATAGAACATCGGACTCTCCTACTGTTTCGGCTGGAGCATGTTCTGGATTTTCTGGTCGAACCCGGCCGTGTTCGCCGCGCCAAGCTTCAAATCAGCGCTTCGATCGGCAAGCGCCGCCGCGCGCACGCGCATCAAGTCCGCCGTCGCAGCCTGCGTGTAAGCGTTCGCCCGCACAAGCCAAGCATCCGCCTGGGCCTCGATGATGGGAGCGCTGCCCGGGGCAGCCGTCTCGATACTGTGGTTAAGCTGGTCTGCCGCCTGAAGTTCCAGGTCCGCGAGGTTGTCGATTTCGATGGACCGCTTCATCGCGTCCTGAGCGACGGCATCCGCCATGTCCATAAGGTTGCGCGACTGAGGCGAAGCCTGTGTGGCGGATGGAAGTGGGCCGTAAACGGCCGTGTAGTTGGCGGCGGTGTTTGGGATCTGGCTTGCATCCTGTGAAAGGAGGTTCTGCTCGAGCTGCTGGCTTGTGGGAAGCGTGGCGCTATTGACGGGGACATTCATCACTGATTCGATCTGGTTGAACACTCCCTGGAGCGAGCCAACGAGCGCCTTCGCTTCAGAGATAAGCTGCTCGGGCCAGACGACACTCTGCTCGAAATTTTGGATGGTTTTATCCACAGACAAAATCGAGTTCAAGCCTCCGCCGATCACGCCGCTGAGCGTGCTTGCGATGGTCGAAAGGCCGGCTTCAAGGATGGCGCAGCAGGGATCGAGAAATTGGCTTTGGGCCGGCCGCGGCGCGATCATAACGAGAACAAGGGCGAGCACAGCGACACGAAGGCGGCGTCGCCACACCCAGCGCACGGCTGCCTTCAATCTTTGCTTTGCCTTTTCAAGTAGATCTCGCATCACCATTCCTCCCTAATGCTGCTGCAATGTGTTTTGAATCGACGTGCTGACCTGGCTTGCAAAAACCGCACCTTGCTTCCTGAGCGCATTCATGTGGGCAAGGTACGCCGCCTCTTGCCTCAGTTCTGCGGCGAGCATCTTCTGCGTGATGGCTTGGCTCCTGATCGTTGCTGTGACGGCAGCAGCGGTGAGGAACGGAGCCGATCCTGGCGCCGCTT
>JAJYHY010000234.1 GCA_021784555.1 bacterium | reverse complement strand
TCTGAAGGTGGTCGGCGTCCTCGCGGCCAAGGGGGCAAACGTGATGGGCTGGGACCAGGACGATTTTCTCCTGGCGCCCTTGACTACCATCAAATATCGGGTCAATGGCGCCGCCACGGCCAATGCAGCCTCGGCCACACCCGCCGTTACCGCTCGCTCTATCAACACGCTCAACACCCTCTACCCCGAACAGCAGATTGCCCTTTATCCCACGCCGTCCGCCAGCCAGGCTGCCGACACACCGCAACTGACGCGCTTTGAGGACATTAACGACATGTGGCTCTCAGCGGGTTCTCCCCAGAACGTCCCTCTCGCCATCAGGCAAGTTACCAGTATCCTGCGGGATCGGCATCACATCCTGCCGGGCCAGCCGGACGATTTCCGCGTTCATAATCTCACCGAATTCCAACAGACCTTCGCCGACACCAGCCACATCATGACCAACCTGTTGCTGGTGGTCGCGCTCATTTCGCTCCTGGTGGGGGGAGTCGGCATCATGAACATCATGCTCGTCTCGGTCACTGAACGCACGCGCGAGATCGGCATCCGCATGGCGGTGGGCGCCAAGGCGCGGGACATCCTCCGCCAATTTCTTGCCGAAGCCGTCGTCCTGTGCCTGGCCGGCGGCATAACCGGGATCTTGTTGGGACGCGGCGCATCCCTCGCCGTGACCGCCCTGTTGCAATGGCCCACCTTGCTTTCGGTGCCGGCCATCGTCGCCTCCGTGGTCGTCTCCTGCACCGTGGGCATTGTGTTTGGATTTTACCCGGCTTGGAAGGCCTCGCGGCTGGACCCGATTGAAGCACTGCGGTACGAGTAGTTTTCATTGGTGAGTTTTAAGTATTCGCCTATCTTCATGAACGTCTGCCTGGGAGTTGTTAAGACAATGCTGTGGACACATCTAGCGCCGGAACGCCGCGAAAAGTGGCTGCGCCGCCTATTCCAAATCGGCGTGGTGATCAAAGGGGTGGACGGTGTTTTGGAAACCGTCGGCGGCGCCCTGTTCCTGGCGGTCAGCCGTTCCACCCTGACCCGCATCGTCTTCCATCTGACCCGGCCCGAATTGCTGGAAGACCCGGACGACCTCATCGCCAACGCGCTCCGGCATGCCTTCAGTCATCTCTCCGCAAGCGGCAAGTTGTTCGGCAGCGTCTATCTCCTGGTCCACGGCGCCGTCAAAATCTTCCTCGTGATTTATCTCCTACGGAACAGACTTTGGGCCTTTCCCACCGCCATCGCCCTCATCATCGCCTTCATTGGCTATCAAATCTATCGCCTGAGCACGCACTTCACCTGCACGGTGCTGGCGCTGACGATTCTGGACGCCATCGTCATCGTTCTCATCTGGCACGAATGGCGTTATCTCAGGCGCCGAAGGAAGCGTGCGGCAGAACATGGCCCCGATGTGTATCGATAGACAGGAATGACAGGCTCCCCCAAAATGGAAACGCCATCATGAACTCGGTTTCTTCCCCTGCACCGGCCATGGCCGCCGAACCGCGCAAAATGGCGCTGCGACTGTTGGTTGGCAGCTTGCTGGCACTTTACGCGCTTGGCTGGCTGGTTGAAGGGGTGTGGAACCGCCACGGATTGGGTTCCGATGTCCCGATGGTCCTGTCGGACGTGCTGGGCGGGTGGCTGATGTCGCTCGCACTGGCCGGCGGGATAATTCTGCTTCGCCGCCGACTGGCGAAGCCGCAGTCTTGGCGCAAAACCGCCTGGGAATTCGGCGGTGGCCTGGCAGCCGTCGTGGTGGTCGTTCTCGCAGGCTATGTTTCCAGCGATCTGGTCCACGATAATCTCCGGGTCGTGGTGGCGGGGCAGGTGTATCGCTCCGGTCAGATGGATGCGGCTGAACTGGCCGGCTGCATCAAGACTTACGGGATCAAGAGCGTGGTCAATTTACGCGGAAAGAATCCGGCGGCAAGCTGGTATCGAATTGAAATCGCCACCTCAAAGGAATGCAAAGTCGCCCATTACGATTGGGGCTTCAGTTCCGGCGATGAACTGTCGGTCAAACGGATGCGGGGCCTGGTGGCATTGTTGCGCCGGGCGCCCAAGCCCGTCTTGATTCATTGCGAGGGCGGCGCCGACCGCTCCGGCTTGGCGTCCGCGCTCTATTGTCTTGCTGTAGAAGACGAGAAACCGTCAGCGGCGGACCGGCAACTGTCCTTCTGGAACGGCCATGTGCCGCTTGTCCGGCCCAAGGTTATCGCGATGGACGATTCCTTTTGGCGTTATGTTACCAGTCAACTCGCGGGCGTGCGAGCGTCAAAAATGACGGTGAAAAGCCAACGGGTTCCGCCTCCTCGGAGTGGAGGCCAAGCCGGGGCTCTGCAGCCCCGTGACCACCTCCGCGCCCCTCTTCGGTGCCCGCGGTTGAAGCGCCGCGCTGTCTGAGCCTCGGGCGCGGGGCTATCCGCCTCGACACCGGGCGGCTGGAAGCGCAGCGCTGGATTGGGAATTCTGAGAACATTCTTGTCGTCAGCGACAATGATGGACGACAGAAGACCAGCCAGTCATGGACACGGATGAACACAAATGACGCGTCATTCGTGTGGATTGGTGTTTCCTTCGTGGTCGCAACATGGGGTTTATCCCAGGCATCTGCCCACCAGTGCGGGAGGCGGCGAGCGACCCCTCAAGCCGGGAGCAGAATGCGGAACACGCTCCCCTTGCCCGGCTCGCTCTCAACCTCGACGCAGCCACCCTGGCGTTCGACTGAGGACCTGACGATGGCCAGGCCCAAACCGTGCCCGCCTTCGGCGCGAGAGCGGGCCTTGTCCACCCGGTAGAACCGGTCGAAGAGCCTGGGCAAATGCTCGGTAGCTATTCCCGGCCCCTGGTCGCCGACCTCGATGATGGCGCAATCGGCGCGGCGGGCGATTCGGATGCTGACGCGCGTCCGGGCCGGAGCGTAGCGCACGGCGTTATGCACAAGGTTCATCAGGGCTTGGCGAAGCAGCAGACGGTCGGCCCGGGCCTCAAGCCCCGCTCCACCCTCCACCGCCAAAGTCTGTTGCTTTTCAGCCGCCAGCACGGACAGGCTCTCGCTCACCTCCCCGGCCAATTCCGCCAGCCCTACTCGCTCCAGGTTGGCAGCGAGCTTGCCGCTGTCCATCCGCGCCAGCGTCAAGAGCGTCTCCACGAGATCGTTGAGGCGCTGGGCTTCCTCGAGCATGCTGCCGATGGTTTCGCGCAACTCCGCGGCGCTCCCGTTCTGCCGCAGCGCCACCTCCCCCACGGCGCGCAAGGCGGTCAGCGGAGTGCGCAACTCATGCGAGGCATCGGCGGTAAACCGCTTGAGTTCGCTGAAGGAGTTCTCCAGGCGCTGCAACGTGTCGTTGAAGACCGCGCCGAGTCGGCCAAGCTCGTCGTGCGGGTTAGGATTGGGGAGCCGCTGGGCCAGTGATTCGGAGCTAATCCGGCGCGCCTGGGCGGCCATCGCCGCCACCGGCGCCAGGGACCGCTGCGCTATGAGGTAACCTCCCGCCGAGCATAGCAGGACGGTCAGCGGCAGGGCTAGCAGGAAGGTCTCCAGGAGTTGCCGCAACGCGGCGCGCATCCCCGACTCGTCCCGAAACAGCCGCACGATGAGGACCCGCCCGCCCAAGGTTTCCGGCCGCTCCATCACGCGCACAAACCGCCCTGGCCTCAACTCCACGCTACGCAAGCTCAGCATCATCCCCGACGGCGGAGGAAGCGCATGCTCGGCCAGACGCTCGCGGCCCGGCCAGTGACTCATCAGCAACTCTCCCTTTTGCGACCATACCTGGACCCAAGCCTGTGACTCCTCGTGCTCTTCCTGTTCCCGTCCCTCCGGCCAGTGGACACTGCTATCGTCCTGTTCGTGCAACTGCGACGCCATCAGCTCGAACTCGCGGTGAAGCTGGGAGTCAATCTCAGCCCGCAATCGGTGCTCGACCGTCTTGTAGATGAAGCAGGCCAGCAGGACCAGCACCGCGCTGGCGGCTCCGGCATACCACACCGCCAACCGAAGTTTGAGCGGACGGCGCCTCCACCACACCCTCATAGAGCGATCCCCTCCTTCAACACAAAGCCCACTCCGCGCACGGTGTGGATGAGCGCGGTTCGCCGCCCCTCGTCGAGCTTGCGCCTCAGATGGGCCACATGCACGTCAATCACGTTGTCCAGCGGCGTGGCCCGGTTAGTCTCGCGCCACACCTCCGCCGCCAGCATTTGCCGCGTCACCGTCTGACCCTGGTAACGAACCAGGTAAGCCAGCAAGTCGAACTCCCGCGGGGTGAGCGCAATCTCGTTTGCCCCTCGCACGACGAGCCGCTTCTCGAAATCGAGCGACAAATCACCCACTGTCCGTCGCAACCCACCGGGGTCCGACGAGCGGCGCAACAGCGCGCGAATCCGGGCCAGCAATTCCGCAAAGGCGAACGGCTTGACCAAATAATCATCCGCGCCGGCATCCAGCCCCATCACCCGGTCTTCGATGGCGTCGCGCGCCGTGAGCAGCAGCACTGGAATCTTCGCGCCTCGAGCGCGCAAACTCCTCAGTACCTCGATTCCATCGCGCCCGGGCAGCATCCAATCCAGGATCACCAGTTCGATGCCCTGCCACTCGAGGGCACAGAAGGCCTCCTCTCCGGTTCCGGCCGCCAACACCCCGAAGCCCTCGCCCGACAGACCCCGACCGAGGGCGTCGGCTGTCTTGCAGTCGTCTTCGACAATGAGCAACTTCGCCATGCCGAGCACTATCGCCGTTTGCCGGCGTCGTGGCCAGCCGCCAATTCTTAAGGAACATTAAGACGACAGCGATAACCTCTGGGGGGTAGAAAGCAGGGTGAACACGATTTGCCTGAGAACGAGTTACCGCCCGGATTTGAGCCAAGCAACCTCTACGCCGGCCCCGACTTGCCACGGGGAGGCCCGCGTCGGCGCGGTTCATTGCCGGCTTCTCTTGGCGCTTTTGCTGCTGTTTTCTGCCAGCCCAATGGCTCGGGCCGGCGACGACATTGAACTGGCCGGCACCGTTCTGCAATACGTCCTGCCGACCGCCGCCGGCGCCACGGCCGTCGGTCACCGCGACTTCAAGGGCTTGCTGGAGTTCGGCGAGTCCTTCGCCCTAACCGAGGGGGCCACTTACGGATTGAAATATGCGATAAACGAAAGGCGGCCCAACGGCGGCAATTACTCCTTCCCCTCGGCTCACACCTCGGTATCGTTTTGCGGGGCGGAATTCCTGCGCAAGCGATACGGATGGGTGTGGGGGGTTCCGGCATACGCCGCCGCCTCTTTTGTTGCTTACAGTCGCGTCGAATCCAACAACCATTGGGCCTGGGATGTGATGGGCGGCGCGGCTGTGGGCATCGTGAGCAGCTACATTTTCACCAGGCCCTACAAAGGGTGGAACATCACACCCGAGGCGGGACCCGGATTCTGGGGCGTCGTCGTGAGCCGGAGGTGGTAAGCGCCGGATGACAGAATTGTCATGCATTTTTTATAACAAGTTCATCCAGGGGGTGGTAGCATAGGATGTTCAAAGCCCCAGGCCTTGAACAAACACCAGTTCAGCAGAACAGGAAGCTATGAAGAGAAATCTGTCGTCGGTTGTCTTTGGCATTGTGGGTTGGTTGGCCTTCGCGCCGTTGTGCCATGCCGCCGCTCCATATCATTTCATCAAGGAGATTCCCATCGGCGGCGAGGGATTCTGGGACTATTTGTCGCTGGACCCCGCGGCCCACCGCCTTTATGTCTCACACGGAACCGAAGTCGTGGTGATAGACGTGAAGCGTGACGGGGTCGTTGGCACCATCGCAGATACGCCGGGAGTTCATGGCGTCGCGCTTGCCCCTGAGCTTGGCCTGGGGGTCACCAGCAACGGGCGCGAAGACAAAGCGGGCATTGTGGACCTGAAAACATTGCAAACTCTTTCCAAAGTGGACACGGCCCAAGGCCCGGATGGGATGCTCTACGACCCGGGACGGAAGGAGGCTTATCTCTTTTGCGGCCGCGCCCAGGCGGCGACGGTGGTGGATGTCAAGGCGGCCAAGGTCGTCGCCACCATCCCGCTCGGGGGCCGGCCGGAATTCGGGGCGGCGGATCCGGGCGCGGGGCGGGTCTATGACAATCTCGAAAATAAGAGCGAGGTGGCCGTGATCGACGCCGAAACCCACCGGGTCGTGGACCGCTGGCCTATAGCGCCGGGGGAGAGCGCCTCGGGCATGGCTATCGACGTGGCCCATCACCGCCTCTTCATCGGCTGTCATAATGGAAGGATGGTGATGATGGATAGCGGGAACGGCAAAGTCCTCGCCACCGTGCCGATTGGCCGCGGCGTGGACGCCTGCGCCTTCGACCCTGGCACGCAACTGGCCTTCGCCTCGTGTGGCGACGGCACGACCACGATCGCCAAGGAGGAGTCTCCGGACACCCTCACGGTCGTGCAGACGCTTCAGACCGAGCGCGGCGCCCGCACGATGGCGCTGGACCCAAGCACACACAAGATTTACCTGGCCACCGCCAAATTCGAAGCCGCGCCGCAGCGAGAACAGGGGCGAAGGGGGCGGCGGCGCCCGCGAATTGTCCCGCGCAGCTTTAAGGTTCTCGTTTACGGAATGGAATTGGGCCATTGAGGGTGCGCTTGCCGGAGGAGCGCCGCCGTCTTGAGGATTTGACCAGTGCTGTGGACTGGAGGCGATCATCATCCTCCTGATCTGGCACGAATGGCGCTTTCTGGCGCGCCGTAAGAAGTGCGAGGCGGGCCAGGTTCCTGAGGTTCAGATAGAATGGCGGAATGAGCCGGGCCCGACAGCGTCAGCAGGAGACGGGACTGGCCTTCGAGCGCGGCGGTTAGCTCGCAACCCAGAGCCTGCGCGAACGCGCGCGCCAGTGACAATCCCAGTCCGCTGTGCTGGCTGGCGGAGCGCGCCGTGTCCTTGCGCCAGAACCGCTCGAAAAACCGGGACAGGTCGGAGGCGTCGATCCGGTCAACGGAGTTGGCAACCCGCAAGGTAAAGCGATCGCCGTTGACTCCACCTTCGATGGTTATGGTGCCGCTACGCCCAGTGTACTCCACGGCGTTGTCGAACAGGTTGGTGAGAATTGACCGAAGCAGCACTGGGTCCGACTCGATCGCCGCTTTGGGGGACACGTTCTGCGTTACCGGCAGTGCCTTCTGGGCGGCGCGTTCTGCGAATGGGTGCCAGGTGTCCGCGACCGCGGAAGCGAGGAGCACGCTTTGGCGTTCGGGAACCAACTGGCCGCGCTCGCTGCGCAGCAGCGCCAGCAACCGGGTCACAATCCCTTCCATCTGGACGGCAATCGCGAACGTGTCCTGATCGATTTCCGCCGGGCGGCTTTCAGGCCATTTCAGCGCCAGGTCGGCCAAGCTGCGCAGTTCGGCTATCGGGGTGCGCAATTCATGGGCCAGGTTGGCACTGAAACGCCGCTCGCGCTCGAAGGACTCTTCCAGACGGGAGAGCAGGTCATTGAGCCGGCTGCTGATCGGCGCGAGTTCTCCGGGGAGCGCGTTGGTGGGAAACCGGGTCGAGAGAGAATCGGCATGGATGCGGCCCGCCTGCTCCGCCAATTGGTTGAGCGGCGCCAGTTCGCGGCGCAGGACTCGCGGCACAATCAGGCCCGTGGCGGCCAGGAGCAGGAGGCCGCAGCCCAGGAGCACCACCGCCAGCGCCGCCAGTGTTTCGTCCAGTTCTCCAAGGGCGCCGGCGACCACCAGAGTCAGTTCCGCGGGTTGAACCGACGCGCTTTGACGGGAAAGCTGCGGGCGAAACGTGAACCCCACGGCGCGACCGCGGTAGCCGGTGGGCAGCTTCAGGTCCCAAAACCTCGGCCGACTCGAGGTTCCCGGCCGAACCGGCAGATCCGCCCGGCCAAGGGACTCTGAGCGTCGCACTGTTGTCCCGTCGGCTCGGCGCACCTGGAAGAAATTCACGGCGATTCCTTCATGGTACTCGAGCAGAAACCGCTCGGCCAATTCCACCTTGATGCGGGTCCCGTGCTGTTCGGTGGCAGAGGTAATGGCGTTGGCTTTGGCGCGCAGGGTACGGTCGAACTCGTCCACCAGCGCCGCACGAGTGCAAAGATAGACCGCCACGCCCCCCACGCCCAGTAAGAGAGAAAAGCCGAGCAGGAGCTTGCGCGTGAGTTGCTGGCGGATGGTCCTCATTCCGGTTCGGCCTTCAGGGTGTAACCCAGGCCATGCCGCGTGAAGATCAGCGGCGCCGGGTTGGCCGCGCCAATCTTCTTGCGCAGGGAGCAGACGGCCGAATCGACCACGTTGCTCATGGGGTCCACGTCGTTATTGTAGATGTGCGCCTCGATTTCACTGCGCGTGACAACCTCGCCCGTCCGCCGGGCGAGGTATTCCAGGAGCAGGTATTCCCGGCGTTTCAAGCGGACCGGCTGACTGGCGCGCAACACTTCTTTGGCGGCGGTATCGACTTCCAGGTCCCCAATGACCAACCGCGATTGTTTGGCGCCGTAACTGCGCCGGCAAAGGGCTTCCACCCGGGCCAGCAATTCCTCCAGCGCGAAGGGTTTGACCAGATAATCGTCGGCCCCCTGCCGCAAGCCCCGGACGCGATCCTCCACCGTGTCCTTGGCCGTCAACAACAGCACGTGGGTGGTCTTGCCCTCTTGCCGCAGCTTATGCAGCAGCGACAGCCCGTCGAGTCCCGGTAGCATGATGTCCAGCACGATGACATCATATTTGTTGGATTCCGCCAGCCAAAGGCCCTCCTGGCCCTCGCCGGCCGCGTCGACGAGGTAGCCGGATTTCTTGAGCGCCGCGCCGACGGAACGGCGCAGGCGCTCGGAATCTTCTACGAGCAGGATTCGCACCGCTCAATCTATATCCGCCATTTCGCTTCGTGCCGAGCGGATAATTCCGGGCAACTTCGTGGCGTTGTAACTGCTCAGGCAGCCCGAATATTTCCCAGCGCGGCAAAGCCGCAACCAAACATCGAAAAGCTCCCCGGCATAAAAATGGAGGCAAAAAAATCTTCCAAAAAGAAAAGAAATTGAGAGAGAATGATATACGCGCGTTGGGCGCGCAGCCGCGACACCACGGGGACACGGCAACACCCGTCCGCGAGGAGCTTGACCAAGCCCTGCGCCACCTGAAGGAAGACTGTTGGGGTAACCTCCGCCCGCGAGCAGCCTGACCTCTAAGAGCACACCTTGCAAGGTGTGCTCGAACCCGTTTTGGCTCCGGACGCGCCAGTTGCTATGAAACGTCCAAATCCCAGCGGTTGTCGCAGCGTGACCTCCCGACCTCTATTACACACGGCGTCAAAAATGACTGCGGGGAACTTGAACAGGAGGAAACAGAGATAACAGAGTTCCTTCTCTCCCTGTTGCCTCCGTTTGCTCCTGTTCATTCCAGGGTTCAATTCAATCCGCAAATGATTGTGTCGCCGCGTATAGCTGCCGAAATAGCGACGTCTCGTGTTGCAAGGGAATGCATCCTCGCTTGGTGAGTTCACCAGGACGCATCCTGCTTCCAACCTCCTGCGGTATTCAACCCAAAACTGCCCAGGCTCCAAGAGCACGACGCTTGAATTCCACATTTCACGCTTTGCGGCGCAGGGGCTGGCCACGGGTTCAGGCACTGGCGGCAGCGAAGCCGGTTCTTAGGCGCTGGGGCCATTGCCTCCTTTCCGACCAATGTTACGGTAATGTTACGGTAATGTGACATTTGCGATGCTGACTCCAATCGGGTACCAATCCCCCCGAGAGCGAGAGCAGTTATGCGAAGTGAGAAACCAGTAAGAATAGGCCCCGTGCCCGCCCGGAGACAGACCAAGCACTTCCGCGATTCCGACCACGCCGCACGGCTGTTTGATGGACGATTTCAGGTCGGCATTGGGGTATATGACGGCATTTCGGCGTTGTTGGCCGGAAAGTGGCAATTTGATTTTGCCTGGGTGAGCAGCTTCTGCTGTTCGGCCACCGCCGGGTTGCCGGACGTGGGGGTCATCGGCCCGGAAGATATCCTCCGCGTGGTCCGTTGCGTGCGCCGGCTGGTGGATTTGCCCATCGTGGTGGATCTCGATTCCGGCTACGGGGATGCGGTGAAAGTCTTTCATGTCGTCGAGGCCATGGCTCGCGCCGGCGCCGCCGGGTTGTGCATTGAGGACAATCCGACTTCGAAACGCTGCAGCCTTTACGATGGTTACCAGCGGGCCCTGGCGCCGATTCAGGAACACGTGGCCCGCTTGCGGGCCGCGCAGGCGGCAGTGGCTGGGGCCGGCGTGCCCTGCCGGATCATTGCTCGCACGGAGGCCTTGGTGGCCGGGATGGGACTGGAGGAGGCTCTGACCCGCGCCCAAGCTTACGCCGAAAACGGGGCGGACGCGGTCTTCATCCAGTCCCTGGATGCTACCGGTGGTGAAGTGCTTGACTTCGGACGTGCGTGGAAGGGAGGTACACCCCTGTTCATCGCTCCCACCCGGTTGCCGCAGGTCACCAGGAAGGACTTCGCCGACGTCGGCATTAGTCACATGATTTTTGCCAACCAGGGTTTGCGAGCCGCCCACGCCGCCATCGATCGCACCTTCGGCACACTGGCCCAGGCCGAGTCGGCCGCGGCGGTCAGCGCGGACATCTCCACCGTGGCGGCGGTGGCCGATCTTGTCGGAGCGCGGAAGGTGGTCGAGTTGGAAAGCTTATTGGCGAGCAAGCTGCCCGGAGCCGCGGGCCCGGCAAGGGTTGCGCGCCCCAGGGTGTCGCCCAATGTTCTGCCTCATTTAGGCGTCCACCCTGAGGACAAGCCAGTCATCTCCGCATCTCCTACGCGATACCGCCAGAGGAAATTATTGCCGGGTTGAGCCTCGTTGAACAAATTATCAGTTGTTTGTCATGAGCACGGGCATATCTGATCCGCATTCGTCTCCAGCCAAGCCGGGACTGGTTTTGTTTTTCGGCATGGTCCGACGCGGAGAATTTGAAACGCTGGAAAAGCGTGGCTTGCCGTTGGGCATCCTGATCGACACGAACAGCAAGGCGCGGCTGGGCGACGTGTCCCGGTTTGTCATGGTTGAGCGGTTTGATTTTTCGCGGCCGCTGCCGGAGTTGATCGCCAAAGTGCGCGAGATTCAGGAGCGGTTTGGCATCGCCTGCCTTTACAACGTCATCGAATTCTACGTCCTCCAAGCCGCGCAGGTAGCCGCGGCTCTTGGCCTGCCGGGCCTCTCGCCCGCCTCGGCCCGGCTCTGCCTGGACAAGAACCTCATGCGCCAGCGCTTTGCCCAGCGCCTCGGGCCGGGAGCCGGGGCACGCTTTCACCCCATCCATTCGGAGGCCGAGTTGCTCCGCTATGCGCAAGAGCTTGGCTATCCCTGCTTCCTGCAACCGGCCAACGTCTCGGCCAGCATGTGGGCCACGCGCAATACCAACCCGGAGATGCTGCTGGCCAACTACCGGACCATCGTCAACGAGGTGCCCAAGTACTACGAACGGCTGGGCAAGAAGGGCCAGGCCCTGAGCGTGGTTCTGGCTGAATACCTGGAAGGGAAGAATGTTTCCATCGACTGCATCATGGACCGGTCCGGCCAGGTGTATCTAACCCCGCCGGTTGAAGTGCTTACCGGCAAGGACCTGGGCCTGGACGACTATCATCACTTCGCGCGACTGCTGCCGCCGCGGCTTAACCAGAAGGAAGAGCAGACTCTGGAGCGGTTGGCGGTGGCGGGGGTGCAGGCGCTGGAGATGACTACCTGCGCCGCACACGTCGAGTTCATCGGGCGGCGGTTGGGCGAGATCGGCGCCCGGCCCGGGGGCAATCGTCCGCGCATTTTTCAAATCGCCCACGGCCTGGATATGCTTTATGCTTATTATCAGGTCCTGCGCGGAGAAGAGCCCAGCCTGCGCGGCGACGGCCACCGTGCCGCCGCCATCGTCACGCCGTTTGCCCCTCGAGACGGAAAGTTCCGCTCCCTGCGCCACCTGGAACGGGTGCCCCAATTGCCCGGCTACCTTTACCACGAAATCCGCGCCCAGCCCGGGCAGGCGATTGGCCTCTCGCGCAACGGTTACCGCGCCGGGCTGTATGTCGAACTGCTCTCGGACCGCGTCGAGGAAGTCCGCCGTAGCGTGGACGAGATTGCCTCCTGGACGGACCTCTACGACCTGGATTGAAGTGCGTGAGGGCTCTGAATCTGTCCGGCAAATGTTCTCCGCTTCGGTCACCCGGACGGCCCGCCGGTTGTTGACCGCGCGCTTTTGGCGCAGCATCGCTCAAGGCACCTTGGTGGTGGACCTGGCGCTCTACCTGAACGCCCTGCACTGGTCCGGAACCGCCATTGGAGCCGTATTCGGAGTCGGAGGAATTGCGGGCGCCAGCTTCGGAATTTTGATTGGCTTGGTGAGTGACCGTTTTGGACGGAAGCCCTTCCTGCTGGGGTATGAAGGTGTTTGCTGCGCCTGCGGCCTCGTCGCCTTTCTCACCAGCCACGCGGCGCTGCTCGCGACGGCCATCGTGCTGGGCGGTTTTGGTCGCGGTGCCAATGGCGCGGCGGGGCCCGTCTCGCCAGCGGAGGATGCCTGGCTGGCAGAAACGCTCGATCCGCTGGCACGCGGCTTCGTTTTCAGTGTCAAATCCGCACTGGGCTTCAGCGGTATGGCGCTGGGCGCCCTGGCGGCCATGCTGCCGGCCTTGTGGGCCGCCAGACTCGGCCCTGTGGAGAGCTACCGCCCGATCTTCCTGGTCGTGATTCTGGGCAATGCCGCCAATATCTATATTCTGGCGCGCACCCCCGAGCGCCGCCAAGCGCAGCCGCGGCCAAGCAAACCCGGGCCAACCCAATCGGGGCAAACCACCCGTTCGCACGAGAATCAGTTCCTGGCCCGTTTAGTCGCGCTCAACGCCTTCAACGGGCTGGCGGTGGGCCTGACCACCCCTCTGATCTCCTACTGGTTTGCGCAACGCTTTCACATCGGTCCCGTTTTAATCGCGCCCGTCATGGCCGGGAGCTACCTCGGCGTGGCGGCGGCGGCCCTCTTCAGCGGCGGATTGACCCGGCGCGCGGGCCTGGTCAAGGTCGTCCTTTGGGGGCGCAGTTGCGGCTTGGCGCTGCTATTGCTGTTTCCGCTGATGCCGGCGTATGCCCTGGCCGCATTGGTGTACGGGCTGCGCTCAGCCCTGAACCTGGGCACCATTGGCGCGCGGCAGGCTCTGGTGGTGAGCGCCGTACACGACAAACGCCGCGGCCTGGCCTCCAGCCTCAACACCTTCTCGGGGAGAATCCCGCAGTCCCTCGGCTCGGCTCTGGCCGGCGGCCTCATTGGAGCCGGCTACTTTGCCAGTCCCTTCTATCTCGCGGCCATCTTTCAGGGCGCCTACTTGTGTCTCTTCGGATGGCTGTTTCGCCCGGTTGAACACCGATTGAAAGACGCCCCGCGCCTCGTGCCGGAATCCAACGCCAATGGCTTGAACACGTGAAACGTGAAACGTGAGTCCCATCTCCCCAACTCAG
>JAJYHY010000233.1 GCA_021784555.1 bacterium | reverse complement strand
CCTGGGCAGTTACGAGGAAACTGGAAAGCTCGAAAAAATGGTCGGGGCGGTGCGATTCGAACGCACGACCTTCTGAACCCCATTCAGACGCGCTACCAAGCTACGCTACGCCCCGGGCCATTTTCGCGGGCCTGCACCAACAAGCCCGGCCTCATATTACGCCTGTCTCGGACGATTTCAATACCGAATCTGTCCAGAGGGGGGGAACATTTCCGTCTTGCCGGGTGATTTTTTGATGGAAATCGGGGGGATTGGTGGTATAGTTACTCTGCTTGAAGCAGCCGATGCCGACAGATGATCTTCACAGTGGGCTCGACCAAGGAGGCCCGGTGGCATCCTTCACATCTGGCTTCAACTTCAAAAAGGACAATCAAGCTATGACCAAATCGTTAGAAGTCATCAGTGAAACTGTACAGAATCCCAAACATCTCTTCCGGAAGGTGGACAACCAGCCGAAGAAGCCGATGAAGCACCGTTATGAACGAAGGAAAGTGCGGGAATACCTCCACCTGGGGGAGTGGATGGCGGGGGAGCCGGTGCCAGCGGGGACGAATATAATAAGGGCCTGAGAAGTGCTGCATTAGCTAAAAGAAAGAGCCACGCGGGAGGGTGGCTCTTTCTTTTTGTGTAACTGCTCAGGTGGTGATAGGGGCGCGTTTAACGCATCAGGAGCATCTGCCGGGCCCGTTTGATCGCGCGGTTGAGCCGCCGCTGGTAATGAGCCGGCAGGCCGGTGTACTTCCGCGGCAGAATCCGGCCCTGGTCGGTCACAAATTGGCGCAGCAGGTTGGTGTTCTTGAAATCCAGCGCATCGACGGTGAAGTCGATTTTGGGCTTCGGCCGCGGCGTCCGCATTTCGGTGAGGGAGGGGCGTCCACGCCCGCCGCGGTGGTCGGGCTTTTCAGGGCGAGTTTTTCGTGGCATAGGGTTGGCTACTTGATTTCCCGGTGGAGGGTATGGCGGCCCAAGGCCGGGTTGTATTTCATCAACTCCAGCTTGTCCGTCTTGGTTTTCTTATTGCGGGTGGTGGTGTAGCGAGAAGGGGACTTGCCCTCTTTTCGCGCCTCCGTGCATTCAATGGTGATGATTTCGCGCGGCATAAATCAGTTCATTCCTTCTCCCGGGGCTTCTCCTCCGGCTCTTCTTCCTCGATTTCGACCTCGGCCAGGCCGATGGAATCGATCGTGCCCAAGGAACCGAGGCGGCGCTGGCGCAAGGCGCCTTCGCGTTCGAGTTGGGCCTGGGCCTGGACGGTGAAGCGCGTCCAAGGGATAGCTTCCAAGCGGGTCTTGGGGATCGGTTTTCCGGTGAGTTCGCAGATGCCGTAAGTGTTCTTTTCGATGCGCTTGAGGGCCTCCTCGATCTCGTAAATGGCGTCCTGATCGGAGGACAGCAGGCTCAGGGCGAAGTCACGGTCGAAGTTGTCCGTGCCGGAGTCGGCCATGTGAAGGCTGTAGCCGGGCATTTCCTGGGCGGACTCCTTGGCCAGACCGTCCATCTGGCGAGTGAGTTGGTCCCGCAGGTCGAGCAGACGCTGGTAGAACTTCACCCACTCCGGCTTAATCTTAACGTCGCCGTTCTTTTTGACCGTCACTGGACGACCAAGGATCGAGGCGGCCGTGGCGGAGCCTTGGGCTTTAGAACCCGCGGGCGCCTTCTTGCTGATCTCTTTTTTCTTCGGTGTCACAACTCAAACTGGCTTGTTTTCTGCTACTGCCATGCACTCGCTTCTCTCAGGGGAGCCAACCGCCCTCTCTGAAGGTGCGCGAATTTAGCAGACAGCCGCACATTTTCCATAACAATTTTCAAAATTCTTCTCAGATGGAGCCTCGACCGCAAGCGAGCGTACCTGAACTGGGCAGAGGCGGTGGTCAACGCCATACGAGGTTCGCACGCGAGCCTGGAAAGGCTCTTCGACCAGACCCTGGCCGAAAAGCGGGCGATGCTCGCGTAAGCCGACGCTCAGAAGAACCAGGTCAAGCCCACGAGGAAGTTGCTGGTGTTCACGCCCAGGTTGGGCGTGCTCCAACTGGCGTTGGACAGGTGAATGAACCGGTATTCCAGCGACAGAGCGAGGTTCTCCCGCAGGAAGATGTCAATGCCCGGACCGCCCTGGAGGTTGAACTCGAAATCGGTGCTAAGGTCGCCACCCCGGATGTTAGTGAAGGTTCCCCCCGCCCCGACATTAAAGAACGGAACCACGCGGCCGCCAACGGCGAAACTGTAGCGCAGCATCGGAGTCAACCCAACGGCATAAGCCCGCTCGGCACGGTATTGCCCCAGGCCGAACAGCGAGCCGATGAACTCCAGGTTTCCCCCATACCATCGGTCGGGGGCCAGCACCCCGGTCAGCATCCTTCCGTAATGCACGGTCCCCAGAGCCCAGTCGTGCCTATGGCGCGTGCCGAGCACTTTCATTCCCCATCCCGCTCCCAGAGATAATTCCGCTTCCTGAGCGCCTCGCCGAAATCCCTGCCCGATGCCGGCGCTCCAAATCGAGCGCACCGGCCCTGAGAGAATGGAGCTGTCCCTGGTTTGGGCTGCCGCGCGCCGCGGGTTTAAGGACCAGCAGGCGGCAAAAACCAGGAGTGAAATCCATGACGTGGCGAGGTTAAATCTCGCCGGCCCCTGCTTCGAAACCCTGTGCTGCATCTGAGACAATGAAAGACACTACACTATGCGCTGGACTTCGCAAACTAGAGTACGCACTCATCGTCCACCGGAGCGCCCCCCATGCTCGACCGTGACGTGGAACCCTTCGCGGTTGAGGCGGTCACGGAGCGACCGGATGTGGTCGAGGTCAGGCGTCTCAAGTACGCAATGAACCATGACGGTGTTGAGGTCGTTTTCGGCAAAGGCGCGGTCGTGGAAGACATCAACGACGCTCGCGCCTTCCTCGGCAATCAACGTGGCGAAGCGGGCCAAACCGCCGGGACGGTCACTGATGGTTGCGGAGAACCGGCATAGGCGTCCGTCAGATGCCATGCCGTGTTCAATGACGCGGCCAAGGGTGGTCAGATCGATATTGCCCGCATAAGGGCAGCACAACCTTCTTGCCCTGGAGTTCAGGGACTGTCAGCGGCGCGAATCGGGGCATGATGACCGTGGCGGGGATACCGAGCAACTGCGCATGGTAGGAGACTCCAAGAGCATGATTGCCCGCGGAGGCGGCGATGACGCCCCTGCGGCGCTGTTCGGGCGGGAGCAGGAGCAAGGCATTGTGCGCCCCGCGCTCCTTGAAGCTGCCCGTCCGCTGCAAATACTCCAGCTTGCAGAAAATCTGCATGCCGGCCCCCTCGGAAAGAGGAATGGACGGCGGACACGGCGTCTCGAGTACCTGGCCGCGAATGCGCCCGGCCGCCGCCTCGATGTCCTGGAACGTCACTGGCATCACTGTCATAGGCGTCATTAACTATCCGGTTTCCGCCGATGTCAATCGCAGGGCCGGCGCTGGCGAATTCCGCCAGATCGAGTCCCAAAATCGCACCCCGGCATCTTGCGCTGGTTTGCGGTATTTTGCACCCTCTGGGCTGTGAAACGTAAAACGCCCGCGCTTCCGCAGCCCTCCCCTTTTCGGCGCTTCTGGGGATTGGCGGCGGGAAGCGTCTTCCTCAATCACGGTTCCTTCGGGGCGTGTCCCAAGGCCATTTTGGCGGCACAATCGCGGCTGCGGCGCCAAATGGAAGCTGAACCGGTTCAATTCCTGTGGCGGCATTATGATGAGCGGCTCCAGTCCACCCGCTCGGTGCTGGCGCACTTCATCGGCGTTGACGCCAAAGACCTGGTTCCGGTCACAAACGCGACCGCCGGCGTCAATGCCGTGGTGCGCTCGCTGCGCCTGCGTTCGGGCGATGAGTTGCTCACGACCGACCATGCCTACAATGCCTGCCAAAACGTGCTGGTCGAGGCCGCGCGCCACGCCGGGGCAAAAGTGGTTGTCGCCCGGATTCCATTCCCGTTGCGCGGGCCGGAGGGGACGCTGGACGCCATTCTGCAAGCGGTCACACCGTGGACGCGCCTGGCCCTCATTGATCACGTGACCAGTCCCACGGCCTTGATCCTGCCGGTTGGCAGCATCATTCGCCAACTCGATGAACGCGGCGTGGATACGCTGGTGGATGGGGCGCACGCGCCGGGCATGCTGCCGCTCAACATCAACGCCCTCAACCCGGCGTATTACACCGGCAACCTCCATAAATGGGTTTGCGCACCTAAAGGCGCCGGGTTTCTTTGGGCGCGCGAGGACAAACAGGACGGCCTCCAACCCGCGGTCGTCAGCCACGGCAACAACACGCCGCGCCCCGGTTTCACGCCCTTTCAGGACCGGTTTGATTGGGCGGGCACCTTTGACCCAACCGCCTGGCTGTGCGTGGGTGAGGCGATTCACTGGATGGGGAAACTCGTTCGGGGCGGGTGGCCCGGGTTGGAGAAGCACAATCACCAATTGATCGTGCGGGCGCGAACACGGCTCTGTCAGCGCCTGCGCCTGGCCCCGCCGTGCCCGGAGGAAATGCTTGGCTCGATGGCCACGATGCCTTTGCCGGAGGAATTCCAGGGCCGGCCAAAATCCGGCAAGCTCGACGCGGAACAACTCCGGCTTTACGATGAATTCCGCATAGAGGTCCCGTTTCTGCGATTCGGGCTCGATGGACGCCGCTGGTTCCGCATTTCGGCCCAAGTTTACAATTCCGCGGAAGAATACGATTACCTGGCCGAGGCATTGGAGCAGGTGCAGATGCACCGCAATGCGTACTTTAAGGCGGGCTGACGAAAAAATGTCCCACCTGGGACATTCAATTCGCCAGTCCGGCAAAACCGGGCGCTGCCAAAGAATGTCCCACCTGGGACATTGAATTGGCCGATCAGGGAGTCGCACGCTGGAGCGGCGCTTTCTTTTTTTTGCCACCAATGGATTGCCCGGGCGCGGCTGAACGGTATTGACACCCAGAGAGGCCAATCCAATAGAATCGGAGGGTATGTTTGATACGGGAGACGCCGAATGATCGAGGACCCCGGCCAGGTCATCGAACCCGCCCAGGTATTCCGGGTGCGCGGGCTGACGAAGGTTTATGGAATGGGCGCCGCGCAAGTTCAGGCCCTGGCGGGAGTGGACCTGGACTTGTATGAAGGGGAATTGGCGGTGCTCCTGGGGCCGTCGGGCAGCGGGAAGACCACCTTGCTCAATAACCTGGGCGGGTTGGACGTGCCAACGGCGGGGGAACTCCTCTATCGGGGCACAGATCTTACGTCGGCGGACGAAGATGACCTGACCACCTTCCGCCGCGAACGCATTGGATTCATCTTCCAGTTCTATAACCTCATTCCAAGCCTCACGGCGCGGGAAAACGTGGCGCTCATCACGGAAATTGCCCGCGACCCCATGCCGGCGGAGGAGGCCCTGGAAATGGTGCAACTCGGCGCACGGCTGGACCACTTTCCGGCCCAACTTTCCGGCGGAGAGCAGCAGCGGGTGGCCATTGCCCGCGCGATTGCCAAGCGGCCGGAGGTGCTGCTGTGTGACGAACCGACGGGCGCGCTGGACGTGCGCACGGGAATCGTGGTGCTGGAGGCAATTCAGCAGGTGAACCGCGAGTTGGGCACGTTGACCGTTGTCATCACTCATAACGCGGTGATGGCAGATATTGCCGACCGTGTCATTTACCTCTCCGATGGACGGGTCCACCACGTCCGGAAGAATACGACCCGCGTTCCGGCCAGCACGTTGAATTGGTGATGATCTCTTACCTGGATCGGAAATTGTGGCGGGACCTGCGCCGCTTGAAGGGCCAGGCCATTGCCGTTATCATGGTTATGGCCTGCGGCCTTGCCATGATGACCATGGCCCGCAGCCTCATTTACTCGCTCGACTCGACCCGGCGCGAGTATTATCAATCGAACCGGTTTGCCGATGTCTTTGACGCGCTCAAGCGGGCGCCTAATTCACTGGTCTCCCGCATCCGGCAGCTTCCCGGTGTGGCGGTCGCCCAATCCGGCATTTCGGTCCAGGTCACCCTCGATATTCCGGGGCTGGAGGAGCCGGCGACCGGCAACGTGCGCTCGGTGCCTGACGTGGGGATGCCGGTGCTGAACCAGTTGTTCCTGCGTTCGGGGCGATGGCCGGCGCCAGGCAGGCGGCGCGAGGTGCTGGTGAGCGAGGCCTTTGCCCAAGCCAACCATTTGCATCCCGGGGACTCCCTGGCGATGCTCATGAACGGCAAGCGGGAGACGGTTCGTGTCGCGGGCATCGCGTTGTCGCCGGAGTTCATTTTTGAAGCGCGTCCGGGAGCGGCTCTGCCAGACAACCGCACCTACGGCATCTTCTGGATGCGGCGCAAGGAGGTGGCGTCGGCTTTTGATTTGGATGGGGCGTTTAATTATTTATCGCTGACACTCGCTCCCGGGGCCTCGGAGCGCCAGGTCATCGCCGAGCTTGACCGGCTGCTGAGGCCCTACGGCGGGCTGGGCGCCTTTGGCCGGGCGGACCATCCCTCGCACGTCCGCGTTTCGGACGAGATCAAGATTCTTCGCACGATTTCCATCGGCTTCCCGGTGGTGTTCTTAAGCGTGGCGGCCTTCATGATCAATGCGGTGCTCTCCCGTTTGCTGGCCCTGCAGCGCGACCAGATCGCCATTCTCAAGGCCTTTGGGTTCAGCGACCGTCAGATCGTGGTTCATTACCTGAAGTTCGCCCTGGTGATGGTCGCGGGGGGGACAGTGCTTGGAGGCATTGGCGGCATTCTCCTGGGCCATCGGCTGGTCCTGATGTACCACCGCTTCTTCCGATTCCCCGACCTCGAATTCCGTCCGGACCGGCCCGCCTTTCCCATGGCGTTGCTGGTCTGCGCCTTTGCCGCCTTTACCGGCGTGTTCAACGCGGTGCGGCGCGCCGCCCGGCTCCCGCCCGCCGAAGCGATGCGTCCGGAGCCGCCCGCCAATTACCGTCCGGCGCTGGTAGAGCGGACCGGCATCGGCTACCTGCTCTCGCACACGTTTCGCATCGCCGTCCGAAACATCGAGCGCAAGCCGATGCAGGCCCTCTTTACCGTGGCCGGTCTGGCGCTGGCCACGGGGATCCTCATCGTGCCGAATGCCTTCCGCGACGGTGTGACCCAAGTCCTGGATTATCAATGGGACACGGTGCAGCGGCAAGACGTGGGGGTCGGCCTGGTCGAGCCGGACAGTATCGAGGTGGAACATCTTTTTGAGCGGCTGCCGGGGGTCATTTCCGTCGAGCCGGAGCGGCGCGCGTTTGTCCGCATCAGTTTCGGGAACCGGCGGCGGCAGTTGGCCATTGAGGGCCTGCCGTCCAAGGGCCTGCTCAACCGGGTCATCGATGAATCCAATCACCAGATCCAGTTGCCCCCGCATGGGCTGGTCGTTTCGGCCAAGCTGGCGGAGGTCCTCGGCGCCCGTCCGGGCGATCTCCTCACCGTGGAGGTGCTGGAGGGCAGACGGCCCACACGCGAAGTGCGGCTGGCGGGGTTGGCGGAGGATTTCGCGGGCATGGCGGCCTACATGGACATCCACGCGTTGAACCGGCTCTTGGAGGAAGGTGACATCATAAGCGGGGCCAGCTTTACGGTTGACCGGGCCAAATGGGATGCTTTCATGCGGGCGCTGAAAAACATTCCGCGGGTCAGTTGGGTGGCCGTGAAGAACTCCCTGAGAGAGAATTTCCGCCAGACAACCGCCGCTAGTATCGGATTAATTGAGAAGATATATATGGCCTTTGCCATTATCGTTGCCTTGGGCGTTGTATATAATAACGCCCGGATTTCGCTCACGGAACGCGCGCGCGAACTGGCCACGTTGCGGGTCATCGGGTTTTCGCGCCGGGAAGTCGGGACGGTGCTCATCACCGAATTAGTCATCCTTGCCTTGATCGCCGTGCCGCTGGGCCTGCTGCTGGGGACCGGCTTCGCGGCGGAGATTGTTAAGGCCGTGAACACCGAAACCGTCCGGCTGCCGCTGGTTTTGACGCGGGCGAACTACGCCTTCGCCGTGATGGTGGTGGCGGTTGCCTCGGCTGTCTCCGCCCTGTTGGTGCTTCGGAAGGTGAACCATCTGGACCTGGTCGGCGCGTTGAAGGCACCGGAATGACCACGCAATGGAGTGTAACTGCTCAGGTGATGATAGGGTCGCGGACGAGGGCGCCCGCGACCCTATCGCGTGCGTCCGGCGGCTTGACCTGGGCAGTTACAATGGAATTGAAATGAATTCAAACGCGGAAAGGCCTCTCAGCAACAGAAGGAAGGGACGCAACCGTCCGCTCCGCCACGCGCGGCGCTGGCTGCCGTATCTGGGCGCCGCCGCCATCGTGGGTCTGATAGTCGCCGGTCTCTGGCCGCGGCCAGTGCAGATTGAAACGGCCCGCGCCGCCATCGGGCCGTTACGTTCCACGATCAACCAGGAAGGCAAGACCCGCATCAAACAGCGTTACACCGTCTCGGCCCCGGTTTCCGGCCAACTCCGGCGCATCCCCTTCAAAGAGGGCGCGGAGGTCAAGGCCGGCCAAACAGTCGTGGCTGTCATCGACCCCCTCCCCCCAACCCCTCTGGACGCCCGCGCCCGCGGCCTCGCCGAAGCCCGCCGCGACACGGCGGCCGCGAACCTGGAGAAGGCGCGCGCCGCGCATGACTACGCCCTGAGCGAGTTGCATCGGTTTGACAAGCTGCGCGCCGAACAGACCCTCTCCGCGCAGGAATGGGACGCCGCTCAATGGCGCGAGACGGCCGCGGCGAAGGACCAGGCCGCCGCTCAGAGCGACCTGCGCCAGGCCCAAGCCGAACTGGACGAGTTCACGGCCGCCCAAACGGACCCCGCGCCGTTTGAGGTTAAAGCCCCGGCCAGCGGCAAGGTTTTGCGCGTCTTTGAGAAGAACGCTCGCGTGGTCTCCGCCGGCACGCCGCTGCTGGAGATCGGCGACCCCACCAACCTCGAAGTCGTCATCGACGTCCTCTCTCGCGAGGGCGCCGCCATTCGGCCCCACAGCCGCGTCGAATTCGATCAGTGGGGCGGCGCCAAACCGCTCGTTGGATGTGTCCGGTTGGTCGAGCCGGCGGCCTTCACAAAAGTCTCGGCCCTGGGCGTTGAGGAACAGCGCGTCAATGTCATCGCCGACCTCCTGACCCCACCCAGACAGCGGCCGGGCCTCGGGGACAACTTCCGCGTCGAGGCGCGGATCGTCACCTGGCAAACCGACCGCGCCCTCAAGGTCCCCTCCGGCGCCCTGTTCCGGCAAGGCGACCGGTGGGCGGCGTTTGTCGTCGTGGATGGCCGGGCGCACCTTCGGTTTGTCAAGGTGGGCCACTCCAGCAGCACCGAAACCCAAATCCTTGACGGCCTCAAGCCGGGAGACGAGGTCATCCTTTATCCCGGCAGCCGGGTGCGTGATGGCGAGCGCGTGACACGAATGAAAATCTGAGAGCCGACCGCAAGATTAGCCGCAAGGAACGCAAAGCACACAAAGGCTCTGAAAGAGACGGGGCTTTTCTTTGCGATCTCTGCGTTCTTTCGCGGCTGCGGGGAATCTGAACAGGAGGAAACAGAGGTAACGGAGTTCCTTCTCTCTCTCTGTTGCCTCTGTTTGCCCCTGTTCATTCTGGGGTTCAATTCAATCCGCAAGGAATTCTGTCGTCGTGTATGAGAGCCGACCGCAAGATTAGCCGCAAGGAACGCAAAGCACACAAAGGCCGTGAAAAAGAAGGGTTTTTCTTTGCGATCTCTGCGTTCTTTCGCGGCTCTTTCTTTGATTTTGATAGCCCCTCTGAAGGCCCGCCTTTCCCGTCGCTGGTTTGACTCCCGCATCCTGGTATGATAATCATACTCCATGACGACGAATATCGGCCAGCGCGGTCAGTTGGTAATCCCAAAGGAGATCCGGACCAGCCGCCAGATTGAACCAGGGGAGGACTTCGAGGTCCTGCTCGATGAGGATGACTTCGACCTCATCCTGCTTCGGCGCATCCGCCCGCGGGCCAATGCGGGGCTGGTGGAGCATCTGTCCGCTTGCCCATACAAGGGCCCGCTGACGGAAATGGAGCGGCGCCGAGAGCCGATGCGCCAGCCGGGCCTGTGAATTACTTGGCGGATACAACCATCCTCTGCGAGCCGCGCCAGAAGCGCCCTAATCCCAAGGTGATGCGCTGGTTGAAGGCGAACGAAACCAGTTTGTACACGAGCGTGCTGGTGGTGGGCGAGATACGCTACGGCATCGACCTGCTCCCGCCCGGGAGCGCAAAGCGGCGCGAGTTGCTGGCCTGGTTGGAAAGGCTGATTGACATCATGGCGGGGCGTGTTCTTTCCGTAAACGCACGAGTCGCCGAGGAATGGGCGAAGCTCCAGGCGGAGGCGCGGGCGCAAAAGCTTGTCCTTCCCGTGGTGGATAGTCTCCTGGCGGCCACCGCTCGCCGTTACCGCTTGACGGTTGCGACTAACAGCGTCGCTGATTTCAAGGCTATGGGGGTCAAAGTCGTCAACCCCCTCGAGTGGCCCTGACCTGCGCCGGCTGCCACCGTGTCTGAGGCAGACCCAATGGGGGCGGGAGCGGTGGAGTTGAATTGTTTGAGCACGGCGCCCGTCGAGCGTAACCAAAGTTACCCGGTATTTGGTCAAACGCATGTTGGCAGGCGGGTTCCCGCGGGTTATTATTTCGCTGCGATGAAGACCACGGACGCGCGTGTCAATGGCACCTTGGCTCCGGCCCCGAGGATGCGTGATTTTCACGCAAGAATGCGTGAAAATCACGCCAAATTCGGCGGGTGCCGGGTCGAATGGGCGCGGTTTGAGCTTGGAGGACGGTCTTGTCGCCGTTGGTACTGGAAATGCTATCTTTAGAAACGAGGCATAATTATGAGGATCAAAGATAGGGCCGCTCGTTGCAGTTATGAAGGGTGCGGATGCGCGGCTGGAGCCAATTGCAGGCCCGGTTCTCTCGACGGCGCCTTGGCATCGCGCCGGGGTGCTTTCACGCTGATCGAGCTGCTGGTGGTCATCGCCATCATCGCTATCCTGGCGGCCATCCTGCTGCCGGCGCTCAGCCGGGCCAAAACCGCGGCCCGGAGCACGATGTGCAAGAGCAACCTCCATCAGTGGGGCTTGGCGCTGGAAATGTACGTGGACGACTCTCAGCTCTATCCCCCTTATGAGATGGCGGACGCGGCGGGGGGTGTGCCGGTGTCGTGGGAGGTCCGGGTGCGGCCTTATGCGCGGACCGGCCCCATCGTCCCGGCCTACCATACCCTGTCGGCGTCGTTGAATTCCATCGCGGTCTGTCCCAGCTATGCCAGGATGGGCGGGGAATGCCAGGAAGATGTCGGTGGGTACGGCTATAACAGCTCGGGGTACACCATGGCGCACGAGAGCCGACTCGGACTTGGGGGCGACGTGCTGGACCCGGCCCACTTCGACGCGGGCAACGCCGGGCCAGGGGACCTGCGGCTGATTCGTCCAGCGGACATCGCCGCCCCGGCGGACATGATTGCCATCGGCGATTCGGAACTGCAGTACCTCGGCATCCCCGGAGTGACCGTTATAGCATCTACGGACCTGTCCGGGGCCGGAACGGCAGTCCTGGGCATGATCGGCTCTACACTGGCCACCGATCTCTACGCGCGGTCGCCTTGGCGGGACAGCATGGCTTACACGGCCGGGCGCCATGGCGGGATGTGGAATGTGGTGTTTTGCGACGGCCACGTCGAGAGCCAGACAACGATGGGGCTGTGGAATTTCCGGGAGGAGCGCATCGTCCGGCGGTGGAACCGCGACCACCAGGGGCACCTCGACCAGCTGGCCGTCCTGGGACGGTGACCCGGAGGGCCGAAACCGCGAGCGGCCGCTGGGTCCTCCTGGAGCCAGGCTCGTGCAACCGGTGTTACTTGCCGGCGGGCGCGGTACAGCATTGTTTTGTGGCATCGGGCCGTGCTAGAATCCCCGTGTTATGAAGATCAGCATCAGCGTTTCCACAGCCACTGCTAGGACGATCGAGGCCCGCCTTGCCAAACCAGCGCCGTCACCGTCGGCATGGCGCTTGACAAGCATTGCTGTGATGCTGGGCCTCAGCAGCCAAATCGCCGCGCTCGGCTCCGGCCCACTTGACGCTTGGGCATGGCGCAATCCGCTTCCGAACGGGAACGGTTTTGGAGCAGTCGCTTACGCCGGTGGAACCTTCGTTGCGGTGGGCCCCGGTGGCGAGCTTGGGACCTCGGCTGACGGAACCAACTGGGAAACCCGCTATCTCGGCGGGCCCGAGGCCGGCGCCGCAACCTCTGGTTTGATGGGCGTCACCTACGGGGACGGCGTCTGGGTGATTGCAGGCGGCTTCGGCGGCATCTTCCCGGAGGGCGGGATACTGACCTCCCAAGACCTGAGGAACTGGACCGGCCGCCCCATTCCCGCCGGCGTCAGACCGACAGGGGTGACGTTCGGCAACGGCCTATTCGTCGCTGTCGGACGTGCCTACGGCGCGTCGGGCATCTCCGGCGCTATCGTCACCTCGCCCGACGGGGTCCACTGGGCGCCACAGGATCCGCACACCACCGCGGATGACCTGATGGGCGTCTTCTACGGAGGCGGCCAGTTCCTTGTCGGCAGTTGGTTCCACGGTATCGTCCTCACGTCGCCGGACGGGACCAATTGGACGGAGCACGTAAGGGGCCAGATCGGGGGCGCGTATTGGGCCTTCGCTCGGTTGGGCGGCCTGTATGTCGGTGCGGATGGCACCGGCATATCGGCCTCCACCGACGGCTACACGTGGACGAACCAGGTTTCCCGAGTGAGGGCGGAGGCGTTCGCTCAGGGGAGTGGGGCGGGGGCCGCAGGTGGCGACACGGGGGCCATCCAGACATCCCCAAACGGGCTGCACTGGGCGCAACAGGCCTCGCCGACCACGAACGATATCAACTCGCTGGCTTACGGGAATGGCGTCTTTGTAGGTGTGGGTGGGAACGCGGTGTTGATCGTTTCCCCCGATGGGACGAACTGGGTGAACCTGGCCTCGACGGTGGCGACGGCGGACCTGGAGGACGTGGCCCATGGGCAGGGCACCTTCGTGGCGGTGGGGTGGAACACGACGATCCTGCGCTCAACCGACGGGGCGCAGTGGAGCGTGGCCGCCCCGAGCAAAGGCAACGACATCCTTCACGGCGTTGCCTACGGCGGGGGGATGTTCGCCGCGGTGAGCGACCAGGGCCGCATCCTGACTTCGAGCAACTCAACCGACTGGATGACCGCGGCCACCCTGGCCGGCACCCAGCTCCGGGGCGTGGCCTACGGCGCGGGCCGATTCGTCGCGGTCGGGAGCAGCGGTTTTAACACCAACTTCCCAGCGGACGAGGGAATCGCGCTGACCTCGGCCAACGCTGCGGACTGGAGCGTCCAGACCGCGACGCCGGACTTCGGGCCGGACCGGGTGGCCTACGGCAACGGCCTGTTTGTGGCGGTGGGGTTTCTAGGCTCCGGTTCGGTCGGATCCCTGGGTGTGGCGACTTCGCCGGA
>JAJYHY010000638.1 GCA_021784555.1 bacterium | reverse complement strand
GGCTTCAACGGTAACAATCAGACTGCATCGGAGGGAATGGCGAGAAATCCGGGTTCGTTCGACCGCTCCGCCCCACTACCCGCCGGGGCCTCAACACCTCGGCGGAATCCATTGCCGAAAAAACTGTCACCTTTTCGGGCTGAGCATACATATATCAATAGAATGACGAATGACGATCTGGCTCTGGTGCGCGATTATGCTCAGCGGAACTCCGAGGAGGCCTTCGCGGCGCTGGTGTCGCGCCACCTCAACCTGGTCTATTCGGTGGCCCTGCGCCAGGTGCGCGACCCGGACGTGGCCGAGGAAATCGCGCAGGCATCGTTCATCGTTTTGGCGCGCAAGGCCGCCTCGCTGGGGCCAAAGACCATTCTGCCCGCCTGGCTCTGCCGCACGGCGCGCTACGCGGCGGCCAACGCGCGGAGCGTTCAACGGCGCCGCCAACTCAGGGAGATGGAGGCATGTATGGAATCCGTTGCGAGCGAACCTGAAGCCGAACCGGGCGTCTGGGAGCAAATCGCCCCGTTGCTCGACGCGGCCATGGAGCGGCTGGTGCGAAAGGACCACGACGCCCTTGTCCTGCGGTTCTTTGAGGGGAGGAGTTTTGGCGAAATCGGGGCGGTGCTGGGCGCCAGCGAAGCCGCGGCCAAGATGCGGGTCAGCCGCGCCCTGGAAAAGCTGAGGGCC
Source organism: bacterium (assembly GCA_021784555.1). GTDB lineage: Bacteria > Verrucomicrobiota > Verrucomicrobiia > Limisphaerales > UBA8199 > JAJYHY01. Next base: position 2,039 of record JAJYHY010000638.1, on the reverse strand, counting down.
TTCTTCGCGAAGCGCGGGATTTCTTCGACGAGCGCCGTTATTGCCGAGGCGGTGTCGGCCAACTCGATTCAGACCGCCCCGGCGGCGCTGGCGAAGTCGCTCGCCGCTGTGGCGGCGACCAAGGGCGCGGCCAGCAGCGCCTCAACATTAACCCTTGTGAAAGGAGCACTGAAACTTATGGCATGGACGAAAGCAAAGACAGCGGTGATCGGCGCGGGGATTGCACTGGCTCTCTCCCCGGTGGTGCTGGTGTCCATGACCAGGGCTCAAGCTCCGGTCGTGCGCAACCCAGTGCCGTGCGCCGAGCTCAAGAGATTCCTATCCGCGCAACGCCTTCCAATCAAGCACTTCGTCCTGGAGCGGTCCTGGATTGACAGGGAGGGGCTGCGGAAGGGGGAGTGGTCGATCTACGAGGGGTCTTTTCAGCCAAAGACATTCTACATTAAGTCGATGGAAGGGGTGTTGAAGGGTGGCGGTGGCAACCCGGAAACGAACATCATCGGCATATCGAGCGACAGCCTTTGGCACGTGCTGCGGAACGGCCAGGTCCAGGCGACGTTCACGAACAACCCCATGGCTGCCGCCCAGGTCAGTGGTTGGCCAAATGCGCACCAGAGTGACAGTTGGCTAGTTGCCCGGGTCCTATGCGAGGAGGTTCTCCACTTGGGCATCTATGGGATAGACACAAACGCGGTCCGCTGGGTTGGGCCCGAAACTTTCGAGGCGCAGGTCAGGTACGACCGGTGGCAGAGCGCCGGACAAAAGGCCGCACTCCCAAGCCTGGGTACGCTGACGGGCACTTTCATTGGAGGAACGACGGAGCAACCGGCCGCGATGGACTATAGGTGGAGCGGCCGGCCCGGCTGGTTCTTCACCGCGCGTTACACGTACGCGGATGACGGCAGGCGGCCTCGTTACATCCCGGACGAGATCCAAATCACTAGCACAAGGGATGGAAAAACGTTGCCCGGAATTGACAGATTCAGAATCGAAGAACTGGAACTCGGGTTGGTCCAGGACAAGCCCAACGGCTTCCAGTACTCCGATTTTGTATCTCCGTCCGGACTCTTCAAAGCTGGCTTGGTGACCTATTCACACGGCGCCGCGACCATCGCGGTGGAGGGGCAGGTTCATCCCGTCCGACAGGCGGGCGGGGCCGTGAGGCCCCTGAGTAGCGCGACGGGGTCCAAGGCCCGCGTCCTTTTCCTCCTCATAATCGCGTTTTCCGCCGGCGCGGTTGGGTGGTACATACTCTGGCTGCGCCGGGGCCGCTCTCACGAATCCGAGGCCGCCCGCGGGTGAGAAATCCTGGCCAACACGTTTGGCAGGAGGAACAGGGCGCCGAATACAGGAGCAGCCATTTTGATAACTGGATCAACGGCGTGTTGGGGGCGATCCCGCGGCCGGGCGGCCACCCGTGCGTGTCCGTGAGGCCGATCCGGTCTGGAGCTTTGCCACCTGATTTGCCCTGGGGCCGGCCAGGGCGCGGCAAGCGCGAGCCAACTCACTCACCTTTCTCCACCGGCCCGTGATCGCCTCTGGCGACATGTCAATCTTAGCTGCTTTCATCGGTTTTGAGCTTTTGAATATCGTCGAGGTCCTGGCCGCTGCCGCGCAAGCTTTTCAGATGGACCAGCCCGGCGCGCGAGACTACTGGAACCGGGCCGAAATCGGTTTGGAGCCGGCTTCGCGTCTCCCATGCCAGGCGGATGGCGGAGCTAACAAGCAGAACATCGAGCACCAGAAAGTCGGGGTCGGGAGGGTCGGTCTTGACGAACCGGCGAATCTTCACCCGTCCATCCTTGAAGGACATGGGCCGGCCGTAGGCCCGGTAACCCAAGGGCTGGACGGCAGCGCGGAGAGCGGGCAGCGAGGGCCGTTCGATGAGACCAGACTAGACCAACAAGCCTGAGGCTTCAACGGTAACAATCAGACTGCATCGGAGGGAATGGCGAGAAATCCGGGTTCGTTCGACCGCTCCGCCCCACTACCCGCCGGGGCCTCAACACCTCGGCGGAATCCATTGCCGAAAAAACTGT
>JAJYHY010000637.1 GCA_021784555.1 bacterium | reverse complement strand
CGCGGACGCCCTCGCCCGCGTCCCCGGAAAGCCGCAGTCGCGGACGAGGGCGTCCGCGCTCCTATCGCGTGCGTCTGGCAGCTTGACCTGAGCAGTTGCCATAACTTTGGGGCGCGATTCTCACCTCGGTCGGAGGGTCTTGCCCGTTCGTGCGTAGTCTTCCTCGTTTTGACGGCTTGGCCACCGAGCCGCCATGCTCACGGTGAAATGGCGAATGCCCCGACCCCGAGCGCCCTCCTCGGCGCGACAATAAAATGCGCGGCCGCGCATTTTATTGTCGCGGCCTTCATGCGCCGCCCTGAAACGCACGCATCTCTTCGCCCGCCGCCGACATCACCTTGAGCCGCCGCCGCCAGGTCTCGCGCCCCCAGGTAGCCCGCGGGCAACAAGGGATCGGCCCTCACTGCCTCCGACCACGCCTGGCGCTTTTCGCCCGCCCAGTTGCCTGGACTCCGGCAGTCCACGTTGGGCTATGCTCGGAAGTGCCCCCGGCACAGAGGCATGCGCGGTCCCCACAATGACTCGCCTCGGCAAATATCAGTGGCATTGGGTTTCTAACCTGACGCACACGTGTGTCAAGGAAGCAGTTGCACCCGGTAAAAGCGTTGGTTGGAGCTGGTAACGTCGTTTGTTAACGTCAGCATAGCGCCCGCGCCGGTGAGCGGCGCGCTCAAGTCTGCCCACCTGCCTGAGACCAGATCGTCCGTGGATTCAAGCTGGTATTGCCGGCCCGGCAAGCCGAAAAAGGACAGCACGAGGTTGTTGTCCGCCAGGTACGCGCTGAGGCTGGGAAGTGCCCGCGGCATCGGCTGATTCGACGCCTGGAAGCTGAGGTTGTCGATGGCCAATCCCTGGGATTTGCCGGCGGCGTCGGCCATCTCCCACGTCAGCCATAAGGCCGCGCCGTTTGGCCAATCCGCGATCGCTTGGTTGAAGGCGCTCAAGGTCATCTGGTTCGCCCTCGCCGTTCCGTCCACCGCCTCCCCGCCGACGGCCGAACTGCTCGTGGGAAAGGCTACGTTTAAGGTGGGCAGGAACCCGGTCACGTTGGTCGAGAATGGCGAGGTTCCGCTCCAGTCAATCCAGTAATAACAAGTGAGTCTTTTGGGCAGGTCCGACTGACGCCACAGCTCGCCTGTGACCTGAACGCTGAGGTAGTTCAGCGTCTGGCCGATCAGGTTCATGAATCTCGCTCCGAAGGCCGTCGCCCCGGTGGTCTTGGTCGCCAGCAATCCCAGCGCGCGGTTGCTGCTCCCGGCCAGGCCGAAGCTGATGACACCGCCCGTGGTTTGGTCGCCGTCGGTGGCGCCAAACTTCGACTCAAACACTCCGGCGCCATACCATCCCGCGAGAGAGGCCAGGCCCAAACCTCCGCTGCCGACCAGAGCGGGCGCCATCGCAAAGTCAAATGGGTTTGCCAACGAATAAGCGATGCCATCAATCGTGACCGGGTTGGCGGCGTTCGCCGAGGTCGTGCCGGGGTCGGGAAGCGAATTGAAATTCTGGCTATAGAGCTGCGCATCAGTGGAGTAGGGAATGAACGAGGGCGCATTAGCGGAGCTGTTGGCCGCGCCGGGGGTCGGAGACCAAAACTCCTGGCGCCAGAAACCCTGGCCGTCGGGCGCCGAGCCATACGAATGGTCCGGGGTAAGGTTGGTGTAATCCACGAAATCGAGGACTTGGGGCGTGCCCTGGTAGAGGCGGCTCAAGGCGACTGAACCGGCCTGGCTGGCGAGGGTGAAGCTGGTGTGCAGTTCGTCGGTAGAGGACAGGGCAGGCTGCCCATCCGCGAAGATTACCTTGAACTCGCCGGGGTTCATGACGGCGCCGTTGGGAAAGGCCCAGAGCGTGAGGTTGTTGTAGTTGGTGCTCAGATAAAGGCCGCTCAGATCGACAATGCTCGCGGTGGGGTTGTAAAGCTCAATCCAACTGCTGCGCCGGCCATTGCGCGCGGTGATGCCAGTGAGGTTGTCTGGCTCGATTTCGTTGATCCAAAGCGGCGGGAAGGGCGGCAGGCTCTGCGCATCGGCGTTGACAGCCCCGGGCGTGGGGTGGGCGGCGGCCCAATTCCCCACCCGCCAGTTGTCCTGTGCCGGATCGATGAGCTGCAGGGAGTCGCCCCTACCGTCGGCCTGAGTCGGCCAGGGAGGACTATCACCGTAGCCGACCTCGGCGACGACCACGTCCGGAGCGCCGCCAGTGCCGGGCTCCAGCAGCGTCAGGGTCTCACCGCTATTCCGAAGTCCGCCGCTAAACGTGTCGAAGACAAGGTTCGTGGCGCCGTAATCCGCCGCGAAACTTGCCCGATCCGCGGCCAGCACCAAGTACTGGTGCGGAGCGATTGCGGAGCCGGAGGGGAAGGTGTAGCCGATGCCTTTGAGTTGCCAGCTGGACAAATCGAAACTCATCGTCCCGGAATTGTTGTAGAGCTCGACATACTCCCCGCCGTGTTGGGCGGGGTGATACATGATTTCATTGATCACAACCTGGCCTGCCGGCGAGGGCGTCGCGCCTTCAAAGACGGCCGTCACGCTGTTGCTGGCGCCAGCCACTGGTTGCCGGCCACCGTCCACGCCAAGGACGTTGAGCAGGTTGGTTCCGGGTTGTAAGACGACCGATGCCGTCCAGTTGCTGACACTGGTCCATTCCAGGGGCCGCGGTGCGCCGTTGAACCACAGGGCCTGGACCGCGATGGGGGCCGTGCCCGCCAGCAGCGCCACATCGT
>JAJYHY010000232.1 GCA_021784555.1 bacterium | reverse complement strand
GCGAGAAAATCGCGCAACTGCAGCACTCGCGTGAATTCGTGAAAAAAGAAGACTCCTCCATAGTGAGTCAAGCCCTCATGGTTGCAGGCGATTCTGACGTTTCTGGGTGAATGGCGCATTCTGAGGATAAACTGACCGAAGGTGATGTTATGCTCAATGAGCAAAATGTGCGTGCTGAGCAATAAAATCAAGGCAAGGGCCAATTTTGCGCTGCGCGTTCACGCCGGATATAGGTATGAGCGCAGCGTCGTCGATACACCCAACGCTGATCCGACGCTCACCACTGCTGATGTGGAGGCCCTTTCCGGCATGCGCCTGGCCTGTGGCCCCGAAGCGAAGGGGACGCCTTACAGCTACGCCGGGGCAGGGATTGGCCTGTTTCAATACACGGACGGCAAACAACCGGCCTCCACCGTCACCTTTGACAACCTGGAGCTGTGGACTTATCGGGTCCCCACCGTCTGCTACGTGGATCCCAACAGCGCCAGTCCGAGCAGCCCCTACACGAACTGGGCCACGGCAGCTCATGTCATCCAGGAGGCGGTCGATGCGGCCTCGGCGGGGGACGAGGTCCTGGTGACCAACGGGGTTTATGCGACCGGCGGGCGGGCGACGGGAACCAACCTCCTGGTCAATCGCGTGGCGGTGGACAAGCCGATGACGCTGCGGAGCGTGAATGGGCCAGAGTTCACCATTATTCAAGGTTACCAGGTGCCGGGCTCTACCAACGGGGACGGCGCGGTCCGATGCGTGTATCTGGCGGACGGCGCGACGCTATCCGGCTTCACGTTGATTCACGGGGCCACGCGGACAGTGGATGACTATCCGGGATATCGTGAATGCAGTGGTGGTGGGGTGTGGTGTGAATCCAAAAGAGCGCTTATCGCCAACTGTGTCCTGGCCACCAACTCGGCCGACTTTCTCGGCGGAGGAGCCTTTGGCGGCACCCTCAGCAACTGCGCCTTGCGGGGCAACCAGGCCCACTATGGCGGCGGGGCTTACGCGCCAACCGGGGGTAGCTCTTGTACATTGAACAATTGTAGCCTCATCGGACACTCGGCTGAGTACGGCGGTGGAGCGCGCGACGCGGCGCTGAACAACTGCAGCTTAACCTGCAACACGGCCAGGTACGGCGGCGGAGCCGAGGAGTGCATGTTGAACAACTGCATCCTCTATTTCAACACCGCTTCGGTGGGGGGAGACAACTATGACGGCTCCTGGGGGGAATCGGTCCTAAACTACTGTTGCACGACGCCGCTTCCTACGAACGGTACCAGCAATATTAGCCTGGACCCTCTACTGGCCAGCGCCACCCAGCTGAGCGAAGGTTCGCCCTGTCGTGGGGCGGGCAACCCCGCTTACGCGACCGGCACCGACATTGACGGCGAGGCTTGGGCGACGCCGCCGTCTATTGGTTGCGATGAAATCCACCTGGGGACTGCGACGGGAACGCTGCGCGTGGGCCTGCTGGCGAACTACACAAACGTGGCTGTGGGTTATCCGGTGGAATTGACGGCTTTAATTAAGGGCCGAACGACGGCCAGCCTCTGGACGTTCGGTGATGGCGCGATCGCCAGTAACCGGCCCTATGCCACCCATACCTGGACGGCGCCCGGCGACTACGAGCTGATCTTGCGGGCCTTCAACGAAAGTCTGCCGGTAAGCGCGATTACGACCGCGCGCATCCATGTCGTCGCGCAGCCTGTTCATTATGTCTCGATCGAGAGCACGAACCCGGTGCTGCCTTACACGTCTTGGGCCACCGCAGCCACGACCGTTCAGGGTGCAGTCAATGCAGCTTCGACGCCGGGCGCACTCGTGCTGGCGAGCGATGGCGTTTACGCCACAGGAGGGCGCGCGGTTCCGGGCGGCATGACTAATCGCGTGGCGGTGGACAAGCCGCTCGTATTGCGGAGCGTAAACGGCCCGGAATTTACTGTCATTCGACGCTACCAGGTGCCTGGGGCCACCAACGCGGATGGCGCGATCCGCTGCGCGTACCTGGCGGACGGTGCGAGCTTGTTGGGGTTTACTCTGACCAATGGGGCGACGCTCTCAGCCGAACACGGCGGTGGGGTGTGGTGCGAGTCCACCCACGCCGTGATTTCGAATTGTGTCATTACAGGCAACTCGGCCAGTAGTGATGGAGGCGGGGCGTACGGTGGCTCTCTGAAGAACTGCACGATCGCGGACAACGTGGCCAATGGTAGTGGTGGTGGAGCTTATCAAGCCACGCTCAATGACTGCGTGCTGACCGGCAACTCGTCCTCGGATTGGGGGGGCGCCATTATCTTCGGAACGCTGAATAGATGCGCGCTCCTTCGCAACTCGGCAGGGAATGGGGGTGCGGCGGCCTGGAGCACACTGAAGAACTGTACGGTGGCCGACAACACTGCGACGTTGTTCAGTGGAGGCACTCTAAACAGCGCGGCAGATGACTGCCTGTTCATCGAGAACTCGGCAGGAGGTGGCGGCGGTGGCGCGGCCGGCGGCGCGCTGAATAATTGCACCGTCAGCGGCAACGCCGCTGGTTGCTCCGGCGGCGGGGTCTCAGATGGTTTTCCACCCGATTTCTTCGGTTGGCCCAGCACGCTCAATAATTGCATCGTATATTTCAATACTGCCACGAACGGAGCCAATTATTTGCAGGAGCACGGCGGGGTTTTGAACTATTCTAGTGTCACGCCCATGCCCACCAATGGCATTGGCAACATCACGAACGCGCCGCTCTTCGTGGACGCTGGAGCGGGCGATTACCGGCTGCTCGCTGACTCTCCATGCATCAACGCCGGGAACAACGCCTTTGCGCCTGGAGACACGGATTTGGACGGCAATCCGCGCATCGTCAGCGGCACCGTGGACATCGGCGCTTACGAGTTCCAGGGAACGGGCTCGGCGATTTCCTATGCCTGGCTCCAGCATTATGGTCTGCCCACCGACGGTTCGGCGGATGCGCTGGATCTCGATCAGGACGGCTACAGCACCTGGCAGGAGTGCCGGTGCCAAACCTGCCCGACCAACGCGCTTTCGGCTTTGCGGCTGCTCTCGGTCTCGGCTGACGGGACCGATGTGACAGTGACCTGGCATAGCGTCGCTGGGGTCAGTTATTTCCTGGAGTGCAGCACGGACCTGGGCGCTGGACCGGGCTTCGCGCCAATCGCTGCAAGCTTGGTCGGCCAACCTGGTACGACGAGTTTTACCGACACGAACGCCTTGGGCCTCGCGCCGGTTTTCTATCGCGTGGGTGTTCAGCAGTAAAATGGAAAACAAAAGGCCCGAATCGTATGGAGCGATACGGAACGATTTTCGCTTTTTTCGCCGGGTCAGGGGACCCGGCCTACAAGGGCGCGGGGCTGTTCTCGCCCGGGCGGGGGACGCGGCCTGCAAGGGGGCAACGCGAGCGCTCTGCAGGCCGCCTGGCCTCAGGCGGCGGCAATTATGGCGTCGCGTATCACAACAAAGGCTTATGAAAACGAATTCAACAGAACTCAAAGGCACTTCCAAACTGAGTCCGGTCGCGCTGTTGTTGATTGTTGCCAGGCTGAACCTCGCAGCCCAGCCGGTCCCGCATCATTTCAGCGTTATCACCGTTTCGGCTGACCGGACGGCGACTGTAAGTCTGGACGGAAGCGTCTCGAACATGTTTAACATCAGCGGCGCCGTCTTAAACCAGTTCAGGCAAATGCACGACCTATATGTTGTGGAGGCCTCGCCAAACTTGGCGGATTGGAGACGGCTGGCCATGCTCGCGCGGACCAACAGCGACCCCAATCCGTTGGTTTTTCGAGACACGAATGCCCCAGGTGTGGACCGGCGCTTCTGTCGAACCTTCACCAATCACCTCATAACGGTGTTTCCGAAGCCAACCGGCCCGTTCGGCGTGGGATCTTGCAGCCGAATTCTGACGGATCCGACGCGGCGCAACCGCTACGGCATCCCCACCAATAGCTCGTTCATGTGTACCTTCTGGTATCCGACCGAGCCTTTGCGCGCGGGCGCGCTTCCCGGGGCTTAAACTGAGCCGGAGGTGGCGGAGGACAGGAACTTTTACAATCACTGGGGATTCTCGGCGCAGTGGGCAAGCGTCATGCCGAGCACCGTGGGGTTTTCAAGTCCAAACGCGCCGATGGTTCCACGAAGGAACCGCTTTCCGGTCATCCTCCATTCCCACGGCTGGAGCTGCGACCGGCGGTTCAACTCGCAAAGGGCGGAGGCGCTGGCCAGCCACGGCTACATCGTCGCGGCGGTGGACCACGAGGATTGCCATGCCACGGTGTTTCCCGACGCGCGGGGAACTCGGTATGTGGCGCCAGGGTCGCGCACGGACGCAGCCCTGCTCACCAGCCGGGTGAAGGACCTCCAGTGCCTGCTGGGCGGATTGGCCGAGATTGATAACAGCGATCCTCTCTTGGCGGGGCGGCTGGACCTGGCCCGCATTGGGGTGATGGGCTTTTCTTTGGGAGGCGGCACCGCGGCGGAGCTCTGCAGGGTGGACGACCGGGTAAAATGCGCGGCGCTCCTGGACGGTTTCCCACTGTTCAGCTCCGGATACTATCCTGAGCTGAACAAAAGTGGGCTGCAAAAGCCCCTTCTGGCCATGAACCGCACGATACTCGATCACTCGCTCGGGGACGCCTCCTCGGACAGCGGCCACCTTTACGCCCTGGCCAAGCAGGACGACGTGTGGCTAAAGGTCGCGAATACGGGTCATTTTGCCTTTTCGGATTGCGCCTGGGCGGTGGAGCTGACCTTGAACGGCCGGCAAGGCGCCACGGCGATTAACGCCTGCGTGGCCTGGTTCTTCGATACCTATCTCAAAGGCGAAACGGCGCCCTTCCCGGCAGATCCGGAGTTGCTCGAAGTCCAGAGGAAGTAAATTTCGTCCTGGAAGTGGAGTGCCCAGCGGCGCGCGGACTGTATCGCACAATGTCCGGTCCATTGGCTGAAGCCGTCCGTGAAGCTCGGTGACCTCGCGATCCAGGAAGAGGTTGCTCGTTGTGCCTGCCGATGGACAAATGTTTATGGACGTGGGCTTCTCGGCGGACGGCAACACGGTCTTCGCCAGCAGTCTTGGCGGCATAGCCCACTTCTGGCACGCCCCGTCTTGGGCGGAAATCGAAGCGGCGAACCGATGACGAGGTTATCGTTACGATGCCTTCATTTTGTTGTTTGATTAGCGAAAAAGGGTGAAGCTAATTCTCCGAAGTTCAGTGGGCTTGGCAGATCCACGCGGAGAATAATGGGCATGACCACGAACGGACCAAAACGGACCATTTGCGGCTTGCCCCCGCGATGCAGTGTGATTTATGGTTGGACCCATGGGTGAAGTGCGCGTGAAAGTCAAACTGAGCAGCGTGGCGGAGCACGCAGCGGTAGCAGCAGGCAAATTGCGCGTTGCCGACGCGCGCGCAATCGAGGCCGACGCGTTGGTGGACACAGGCGCCGTGCGCACGTGCGTGCCTCAGCCTGTGCTTGATCGCTTGGGGCTGCAGGCTCTGGACCATCCGGTTGTCGAGTATGCCAATGGACAGAAGGAAGCCGTTGGGGCCGCCTACGGAGTTATGTTTGACATCCTGGATCGCCGCAGCAGCGACGATGCGCTGGTGTTCGGCGATGAAGTCATGATTGGGCAGACCCTGCTCGAGAAAATGGACTTGCTGGTAGATTGCACCAATCGTCGCCTGGTTCCCAATCCAGCTCACCCTGACGTGGCCGTCAACAAACTCAAGTGACGGCCGAATTCGGTTCTGCCGGCGGTCTTCTTTAAGTTCGGAGCGCGGGGGCTCGCGCCTGGCTGCTTGTTCCACCGTAGCGTTCCAGCGGGCGCCGTCCTTTGGGGAGGGTAGATCGCAGCGGTGCTGTGTTGAGCGGGTGCCTTGACCTGCGCGACCGGCTCTTTCCTCGGTTCCAGGTCGCGGAGCCATTGGTGGCGTTGCTTTCTGGGCATTTTGGCGAGGCGCTCGACGGCATTATAGAACTTTTCCATGTCCCCGCCGTTGAGCGCCAGGAGGCGCTGGAAGGCGGGCACGAGGTCATAGTAGGCCGCCACCGAGTTGAGCTTGGCATTGTTGAGTTTCTTCGCGAACCAGTCATCGTAATCGGCGTTGCCGCCCCACTGTGTTTTGAGCTCGGCGTATTGCGCTCGCATCCGGGCCAGAATCTGCTCTTTGCCCTCAAGCAGTCTGGCGCGGCGAACGTGGCTCATTTTCGAGGTGGCCTTGATTTTGCCGTTGGCGGTGCGTTCATCGCCGTAAAGGCCCTCGAGTTGGAGGCGCGTGCTCTGCACCAGGTCCACAAATTGGTCATTGCGGTGAAGCTCGGCAAGATATTGGGCAAGCAAGGCGGTCCGGTGAGTGGCGCGGAGCCAGCGCTGCGCGCCTTCCTCGCCAACGGTGGTAGCGTAGGCCTCGTTGAAGTCGGTGTCACCGCGCGCGAACACGCGCCGATGCGCCAGTTCGTGGAAAAGCGTCTCCGCCAGGTCTGGCTCCGATTCAAAGATAAAGGTGCTCAGGACCGGGTCTTTGAACCAGCCCAGGGTCGAATAAGCGGGCACGCCGCCCACGAAGACATCCCAGTTCCTTTTCCTCAGCGTGCCCGCATAGTTCAAGGCGCTCTGCTTGGAAAAATAACCCCGGTATTCAAGGCTGCCGACCAGCGGATACCACCAGGTCTTGGGCTGCATGGAAAACCTGGGCGCCGCCTCCACGTTCCAAACAACGAAAGGCCGATGCACATCGACGTATTTCTCATAATCGCCGTCCACCGGCAGTTTGAGCCGCTGGGCGGCGAACTGGCGTAGTTGCTGGAAAAGTTCCAGGCGCTGCTTGAGCTTATTGGGGGTCTGGGGCGAGGCAATGAGCTTGGGAATGGATTGCTGATGGGCAACCAGCTCGTATTGACCCTTAATTGCCTGCGCGTAGAAACTCAGGGTCTGGCATCCCGAAACCACCATCACTACGGTCAGGAGAGTGAGAACCGCGAGCCATCTCTTGAAGCGGCCAAGTCGCCGCAGCCAGGAATTCATCAACAAACCTAACGTATCTTGTAATAGTCGGCTAACTTGGCCTCGTATTCTTCCGTGAGAGGTGTTGAATCATCAAACGCGGGCGCGTGCTCAATCGTGCTTCGCTCGAGGTTGGCGTGGATGCGGGACTCTTCCCAACTTACGGAGGTCACCCAAGCAGGGGAGAGCAGGACCGATTTGCCCGACCACAAGTGCCCGGTGTGAACAACCAGGTAGCGGATGGCCCAGCCCTCGGCCTCAAAGAGCAAATCTGTCGTGTGGCCGATCTCTCCGTCCCGGGCATGAATCGGGTAGCCGCTAATCTCCTTGAGACTGCGCAAATGCGGGTCGCCGGAGCGGGGCTGCCCTTTTTCGGCCGGCTCCGCCACACCGGGCACATAGCCGACCACCGGGGCGGGCATTGCGCCCCACAAGTCCGGTCCTTCCCAATAGAGAGGCCATTCGTAGTACTTGCAGTACTCCTGCTCGAACTGACGGGAGACCGGCTTGTCTTTATCGATGGGCGGACTGCCTTTAACCTGCTCCTTTGTCAGGTCCACCGATACGAGCCTGGCGGGTTCTTCTTCGATCCCGCGGACGGCGTGCGGCGAGATAAGCACCTCGCGTCCGGCGAGCCAACCGCCGGTGTCGGCCACCAGGTAACGAACGGTCCAGCCTTCATCGTCGAAGTAAACATCCTTGACACGCCCGATCTCGCCGTCGCGAGCACCGAGCCGCCAGCCTCTCAGGTTCTTTGCGCTTTTTAACATAGAGTTAATGTTTCAACTCTAAATCCGCCGGTTTGACGCCCTTGACGAATCCGCCAAACCCAAACCACGTCGGCTTATACGGGCCAACATACCGGACATCTGCCCGCGCCGGAATCTCATTCTCCAAGCCCACGCACCAATAACAGGCGTTGACCAGGAGCCGGCGCAGCCCCTGGTTCTTCAAATCCACCGCCGCGCCCATGGTAGTGGTGACAATCTTGCAGGTCTTGCCGCTGGGGCCAGTGTAATGCCGCACCCAGACCACGGGCATCATAGGGTTGTTCTTGGTCCCTTTGACCGGTGGGTCGCCGGGGTGCATCCCCGAGAGGACTCGCCCCCAAACCAGGACTTTCGCATCGGGCGGCAGGTGAATGACGGTATAGACATCGCTGGGGACCCAGATATCTCGCACGCCGCGCAGAATCGGATGCTCGCTGAACTCCTGATTGATAATTCCCCGTGTGCTCTCCTTGCCATGCGCGCCATGATGACTCACCCAGGTCTCGCCCAGGACCTGCTCGCCAAATCCGCCCGGCCAATCTTTGTCGCGCCAGTCGAACCGGGCGTAGGGGCTCTGCTTGTTGTGGTCATAAGCGAAGGCGTGGGTGCTGGTGCGCAAGGCGATGATGGGTTTGCCGGCGTTGAGATAATCCACGAAATGCTTCATCTGAGAATCGGGCAGGTCGCGAAATCGCAACTGCATGACGCATAAATCGGCCGAGTCGAGCGCCTCCATGCCCGGAATATTGGTGAGGATGTCGGGGTCGATAGTTCCATCGGCGGGATTGATGGAAAAAAGCACCGTGCAGGTGAAGCCGTCCCGGACGGCGAGGATCTTAGCCAGCATCGGCAAGCCCTCTTCCGAGCGGTATTCCTCGTCCCCGGTGAGGAAAACAATGTGCTTGCCCTTACCCGGCCCCGTTTTGCCTTGATAGACGACCCAATCCCTGGCGGGGAGCGAGGTTGTGGTCAGCAGAAACACGCCCGCGCAAAACAGGAGAAGTTTGGAGGTTCTCATAGGGATGGAGTCATGGAGTCATGCATTGGTGGAGTGACGGAGTGGTGGATTGAAGGAGTGGTGGGGTGCGAGGCGCGGGCGCCGTCGCTTGCGGGCAAATCGCAAATCGCAAATCTAAGATCGCAAATCTCCATGGTGAGGCGGTGGCGTATTGGTATGCTTCACGATTCTTTCCCGCAGTCAGTCCAGGAAACGGATGTGGGCCTTGCCGGATTTGGGCTTGGAAAACTGGTCGAACAGGCTCGGCGCTGAGTCTCCCTTGGCTTCGTCCAGAATAGCAGCCGGCGGCTGTTTGTCGGGTGACTCAAGGGCGGACCGTAAGGCGCCTTCAACCAATTGGGCGCAATGGATCTTCATGGGGGGCAACGGGCCAAGCTCGCCGGCCAGTTCTTCGGTTTTGAGCGCGAGGGCTTCCTCGGAGGTTTTGCCCCGAACCATCTCCGTGGCAAGGCTGGCAACCGCAATGGCGGTCTCGCAGCCGAAAGATTGAAACGTTGCCCGGTCGATAACCTTCTTGCCGGCCTGTTCCTTGAATTTCACCCACATTCGCAGCATCTCGCCGCATTCCGAGTCGCCAACCGTTCCGACGGCGTCGGCATCAGGCATTTCGCCCATGTTCTGCGGGTTGCGGAGCGCCTCGGCGATGCGCTGTTGGAGATCTTCGTTCATACGCTGGATTGGCGGATGCTGGATTATTGGATTGGTGGATGTTGGTTGTTGGATGTTGGATGTTGGATGCTGGTCGTTGGTTGTTCGACGTTGCTTGTTGCTTGTTGGTCGTTGGATGTTGGTTGTTGGCTGTTCGACGTTTGTTGCTGGGTCTTGTCCGTTCTCCGTTCAGCGTCACTTCGTCTCAATCGCATACCGCCGCACCCTGGGATCGACCTCGCGCGACCAGGCATCGATGCCTCCGCGCAGGCAGCGCACATTGCGAAGCCCGTGGCCCATAAAGTAGGCCGCCGCATCCAATCCCTGTTTGCCCTGGTGATCGATGATGACCAGCGGGCGGCTGTTTGTGCCCTCCGCCATAATCTCCTGCATCACCGCCTGCGAAAGTAGTATCGAACCCTCGAGATGCACCGCCTCGAATTCTTCACGGGAGCGAACATCGAGCAACCGGACGGATTCATCTTCTTTGAGCCAAGCCGCCAAGGCGCTTGGTTCGATAAGAACCTTGGCGTCCTCTTCGTGGCTCGCCTGGATATGCTCAAGCACCTCGGCGACCGCCAACCCGCCGTTCCGCTCGGAGACCTGCGCCAGCGTTTCGTCGGGCCGGAATCCGCAACTGCTGCAGCCGCCGACATGATAGCGCCGGAACAGCGCGCGCTGGGCGCCGGGGTAAGCCGCAAGCACCTCGCGCATGGTCGAATCAGGAGTGATAGCGGTGGTCATGCTCCGAAGAATTCTTGAATCTCGCGCAAGACTTCGACGAACCGATCTATCTCTTCGGTCGTGTTGTAAAAATAGAAGCTGGCGCGGGCGGTGGATTCGACGCCGAGTTTGTGCATAAGCGGCTGATTGCAATGGTGGCCGCCTCGCAAGGCGACGCCGCGCTGGTCCGCTACTGTGACCACGTCATGCGCATGCACGTCCTTGAGCAAAAAGCTCACCAGGCCCGCCCGTCCGACGTGCGGGCCGAACAGCCGTATGCCGCCCTTGAGCTGAGACAGCCTGGCGTAGGCATGGGCGCCCAGTTCCTGGTCGTGCTCGGCTATCCGGTGGCGCCCAATCTTATCCAGGTAATCCATTGCCGCGTGCAGTCCGAAGGCGCCCGAAATATCCGGTGTGCCGGCTTCAAAGCGGTGAGGGGCTGGCTTCCAGGTGCTCCGCTGAAAATCGACGTTCAGGATCATCTCGCCCCCGCCCTGGTAAGGGGGCATGTCCGCCAGCACCTCCTGCCGCCCGTACAACACTCCAATGCCGGTCGGCCCGCACATTTTGTGGCCGGAAAAGGCCAGGAAATCACACCCGATCTCCTGCACGTCGAGGGGACGATGGCCGGCGCTTTGGGCCGCATCGACCAGCGTCGTAACGCCCGCCTTGCGCGCGCGTGCGCAGAAATCCGCCACCGGGTTGATCGTGCCCAGGGAGTTAGAAATGTGGGTGAAAGCAAAAAGCTTGACATCCCTCGTGAGCCACTCGTCCAGCCGGTTCAAATCCAGCAGCCCCACGTCTCCCGAGACCGGCAGGAACATCAGCTTCGCTCCCGTCCGCTCCGCCAGCAATTGCCAGGGGACGATGTTGCTGTGGTGCTCCATCTCGGTGAGAAGGATGCCGTCGCCCTCCCGGATATGGGTGGCGCCCCACGTCTGGGCGACGAGATTGACGCCCTCGGTGGTGCCACGTGTAAAGATAATGTCGTCCGGCTGTGCGGCGTTAATGAACCGGGCGGCCCGGGCCCGCGCCGCCTCGAATCCGGCGGTGGCGCGGTTGCTCAGTTCATGGATGCCACGATGGACGTTGGCGTTATCGGTCTGGTAATAGTGACTCAGGGCATCCAGAACGGGACGCGGTTTCTGGGTGGTGGCCGCATTGTCGAAATAGATCAGGGGCTGCCCATGGACCTGCTGGTCAAGGATTGGGAAATCGCCGCGAATGGCCGGCCAATCCGCCAGGCTCTCAGCTTCATCCTCGGGTTCAGTTTGCGGACTCGTCTCAGTTATCATTTGCGCATCTGTCTGGCTTAAATTGCCTCGTCCTCATCACATCAACCCAAGCTGAAGCTTTGCCTCCTCGGTCATCATCGCCTGACTCCAGGGAGGGTCCCAAACCAACTCGACGGCGACGTCCTCTACTGCCTCCAGTCCGAGCAACCGGCTCTGTACGTCCTGCGCCAGCATCGGCCCCATTCCGCATCCGGGTGCGGTCAAGGTCATCTTCACCTCGACGCGAAACGAGTTCTGGCTCATCGGGCTGATGTGGCAATCATAAATCAGGCCTAAATCGACAATGTTGACCGGGATCTCAGGGTCGTAGCAGGAGCGCAATTGGCCCCAAATCTGCCTTTCGAGCTGCTCCGCCGTCACCGGCGCCCCCGTGGGCTTCGGGCCGGCCGTCGCCTGCAAGCCGAGGGCGTCGGCATCCTTGCCTTCAAGGCGGAACATATTACCGTTCACCACGACGGTGTAAGTGCCGCCCAGAGATTGGGTGATGAAGGCCTGCTCGCCTCTTTGGAGCGTTACTTTCGTCCCCATAGGGACGATTGCCGCTTCCACGTCGCGCGTCAGGGTGACTGGCTCACTGCTATTCATAAATCAATATAACGCATTTTGGCGAAAGGATGGGTGCCGAAAATGGACGGCCTGCGACTTTTCACGTCTCATCATTCTCGGTGGTAACGGGGTGACCCTCGCCTTTCAGGGCGGCGAGCAACGCGTGCCAGGCCAGGATGGCGCATTTGACTCGCGCCGGGAATTTGTGGACGCCGGCAAAGACGGCCAATTTGCCGACCTCGCCTTTGACCTCGCCGGTCATGACCAGGTCATGCACTCGATCAAACATCTGGCGGACGTCGGTTCGAGTCTTGCCGCGGATACTCTCGGTCAGTAGCGAGGCCGAGGCCTTGGAGATGCAGCAACCCGACCCCACAAAGCTGGCGTCCTTGACAACGTCGCCTTCCATGGTGAGGAAGAGCTTCAACTGGTCGCCGCACAGGGGGTTGTGGCCCTGAGCGGAACAGGTGGCCTGGCCCTGCTCATGGAAATTACGAGGGTGCTTGCAATGGTCGAGTATGACCTGTTGGTATAAGTCGCCTAATTCGTCGAACATGTCTTAGCAACCAGAGCCTAACCTCGCTCTTGGCGTGTGTAAAACGCGAAACATGCCACCCTTTCCATAAACCCACGAACATCTTAACGCGCTGTTGGATGTTCGCTGTTGATTGTTCGCTGTTGATTGTTCGCTGTTGATTGTTCGCTGTTGATTGTTGGATGTTCGATGTCGGTTGTTTCCCGTTTTTTCGGTTCAGCGATTCAAAGCGCGAAAGCCTCGGTGAATCCTCTCCTCTTGCTGTCGCCTTTTGCCCTTTCCGTGTGTTCCGTGTGTTCCGTGGTTGTTCACAGTCCCAAGGAGTTCTTGACGTCGCCGAATTTCTCCATGGCGAAAACAAGGTCCCCCATGGAGTGCGCGGCGGAGATCTGCGTGCGAATGCGGGCCTTGCCCTGCGGAACCACCGGGTAAGAAAAGCCGATGACATAGACGCCTTTGGCCAGCATTGCATCGGCGGCGCGCGAGGCCAGGGCGGCGTCGCCAATCATGATCGGCACGATGGGATGATCGCCTGGCAGCACGTTGAATCCAAGCTCGGTCATGCCTTTGCGGAAGAACCGCGTGTTGTGCTCCAGACGGTCCCGCAACTCGGTGGAGGCCGTCAGCAGCTCCAGCACCTTGAGCGACGCGCCGGCAACGGCGGGGGCCAGTGTATTCGAAAAGAGATAGGGACGGGAGCGCTGGCGCAGGTACTCCACAATCTCCTTCGAGGCCGCCGTGTAGCCGCCGCTGGCGCCCCCCAAGGCTTTGCCGAGCGTGCCAGTGAGAATATCCACGCGTCCCATGACGTCGTGGTATTCATGCGTGCCGCGTCCGTGACGGCCCATAAAACCGACCGCATGCGAATCATCCACAGCCACCAGCGCATGATAGTGATGGGCCAGGTCGCAAATGCCGCGCAGATTGGCAATATAGCCGTCCATCGAGAAGACTCCGTCCGTTACGATGAGCCGGAACCGCGCGCTGGCGCT
>JAJYHY010000636.1 GCA_021784555.1 bacterium | reverse complement strand
CCCACCAAGGTGAAAGTCTCCAAACTCCAATGGGCCGGTCTGGACCTCCGCAAGCACACCACCTTGCCAAAGTGGAACTACACCATCTTCCCCAGAATAAATCGGAATTAGTTTTTGCATGGGCACTTACTGTGCGCTGGAGTTCGGAGCCATCCTGATCCTGGTGCTCGAGTTGCGGGCGCGGCGAGCCGAAGAGCCACTTTCGTGGAGGCAGTTAATTGCGGGCCCCGCGGGAATCATCTGCGCGGTGGCAGGCTGCGCCTTTTACGCGCTAGCGACGGGGACCTCCCCCGCGGAACTCCTGGACGGCTTGGTGCTTCAGCACCTGCGGTTCGACAGTGAATTCTTCCTGCGTCCCCCGTTTAAGGCCGCCGGCCTGTGCCTCCCTTTTGTCGCCGCTGCGGTTGTCTATTATGCCGCGGGTGCGTCACGGGATTCCTTGCGCTGGAAGCTGCCGATCCCGCCGGAGGCTGTGGTTCTCGGCGCGGTGCCTTTCGTATTCCTGGCTGGGAAGGCTCTCTTTCTGCACGGAGCGATTGGCTATTGCCTGCCGGTGGTTGTCGCGATGGCGCGTGCGACTGCGCCGCGGGAAAAATCCCTGGGGGAGGCATCCTCGCGCCATTTCGCGGTTGGGCTCGCTGCCCTGACCATGATGTACGGTTACCCGGCCTGGGGCTGGACCTCGCAGGGGCGCGTTTCCATCTTCCTCCTGGTTCCAGTGTGGCTCGCTTTATGCGCGGACGCCGTTCGCTACGGCAGGTGGGCACCGTCCCGCGCGTCGGCCCAGAGCGGGATCACGGCGCCGAGTCCCCCTCGGAATGTGGAGCGAGCGCTACCTCGCGCCTCCTGGGCCGACCGCCTCTTCGTGGCTGCTGGGCGCAACGCCGTCCTCTTGATTCTGCTCGCGGTGGCCTTGATCCTGGCCAAGGGCGCTCTCGCCACCTACCGGACCGCGGAACCGCTGGAACTCCCGGGGGCTAGACTGCTTCGGATGCCCCCTCAAGAAGCCTATTTCTACCGCCGTCTCGTCGCTGTCATCCGCGCTCACGGCCGAACCTTCTTTTCGATGCCGGGCCTTTGCAGCCTTTATTTCTGGACGCGCGAGAACCCCCCAACGCTGCTCAACGCGGGTGCGTGGGAAATCCTGCTCACGCCCCGGCAGCAGGCGCGGCTCATCAAGGATCTTGAGGGAACTCCCGACCTCTGCGTCGCTCGGTGGAACAACCTGACCGCGACCTGGACTGGCGGACGTGACATGTCAGGCAACAAAGTCGTCCGGTACATAGCCGATAACTTCGTCACGGCGGACTCGGTGGGGGATTGCGAGATTCTGGTCCGGCGCGCCTCGGTCCATTCAGTTGCCAGCCGCAAAAAACGATCCGCCAGCGGCGTACAGTGAGGGCTCCCGTTCAAGCCAGCGCGCTCTCATTTGGCATACTGCCACTCTGTACCGCGCTTTATCGCTCACTTTACCCTCGGTTCATGGCCGATACGAAAGGGACAAGGTGCTCGATAAAATGGCCGATAAAGTCCCCGATGAAACGGTCTGAATCCACACTCATGGGATGGCCTTAATGAGAATGTCCGGAGACCGGTACACTGTTGGCCAGGCATCGACTTCCGGGGAAATACGGCTCGGGTAGAGTCCGCGGTGCTGCTCGCCGCCATGGAGAGCGATGGCCGCGAACTGCAACGGCGACTCGCTAATCAGGACCAACTTGTTGTATCCGAGCCGCTTGAGGCGATCGAGGTCGGCTTGGTTTTCAAGGAGGTCGTACAGCCCGTTGGGCGTTGGGGCGTCGGGGCCGCCTTTCAAACACGGGACAATGAGGCCCTGCCGATGGGAGCGGAACAAGACCTGCCCTCCCCAAATGGTGTGGAAATTCCAAACGAGCAGTTTGTCGCTTGGCAGCGTGTGCGTGTGGATAACCCGGCTTACCGCCTTGTAAAAAGGATCGCAAGCGAGGCCGATTCTCATCGTGGTCAAGCCCTCGACGGCGGAGAAGACCAGGACAGCGCCGGCCAACGCGAGCCGCAGGGTTCGGGAGCGCATTTCGACGGCCCAAAACGGTTCCCAGCGCGAGAGGGTTACTCCGCACAAGAGGGCTACCGCCGGGGCGCACATCAGGTAATAATGCCAGTGGGCAAGGACGAGGTTTGTGAATACCAGGGTCGTTAGGAACATCGCTCCGAGCCAGAGCTTGAGCAGGTGGTTTCCGGGGCGGGCCAGGGCGGCGACCAAGAGGGCGACCAGCGGCAGGCTCCCCAGCGTCCCGTGCAAGAAGCGCCAGCCGCCCCTGACCCAGGACACCGGGTCAAGGCGCTCATGCATACTGCCGAAGAACCAATCGACGATCCAGGGGCTCTTGGATAATCTCAGCTCTGTGAACGGAAAGACCGCCTGGGCGGCCAGGGCCGAGGTATGCATCGACCAGAGGGCGAAGACGACCGACGCCACCGCGCCTGAGCCGGCCAGGAGCATCCAGGGGCGCCATCGCTTTGGGCCGTTGACCAGGATCATGGCGATGCCGCACAGGCCAGCCAGCATGAAAAAGGGCGCCTTGGACAGAGCGGTGATGGCGCCGAACAGCGTGGCTGGAAACCACCACGAAGCCCGGCCGCTACGGATCATTTTGTCCGCGAAGAACAGAAACCAAATCATCACCACCAGGCAAAATCCGTCTGTCCCGGCCTCACCAGCCATTTCCACGACAATGGGCTGGGCAAGGAAGAACG
>JAJYHY010000231.1 GCA_021784555.1 bacterium | reverse complement strand
TACGGTTGCTTATATGATCAAGCGGATCAGAATACGGGATTTCAAGTCCATTCGAGAGGTCGAGCTTGAGCTTGACCCGGTGACGGTCCTAATCGGTCGCAGCGGGACGGGGAAATCGAACCTGGTTCAGGCAATCCGCTTCCTGCGGAACTACCTGATCAATCCGACGGAGGCGATCAATTATGAAAATGGGTGGCCTGGTATCGTCCCCGTCGGGGAAAGGGCCCCGAAGACTTCGGTTGAGGTGAGCTTTTCCGTGCCGGGCGAGGAACAGCTTTATCATTACGTCATCGCCTTTGGAGCCAGGGGAGGCGCGGGGCCGAACGATGTGGTCTTAATGGCTGAGTCGCTGAGCCTCGGTGGCGAGAAGCTCTTTTCTCGTGTCCGTTCACCGGCCAATTTTCAGTGGAACTGGGATGCCCCTCCGAAGGCTGCCGGGGTGGCACCGAGCGCCGAGCACACCATGCTAGGGAGCTTCGCGTCATTGCAACAGGTGGTGTTTGCCTACGCCGCCCTTTCGACCGGGACGGGGTACTACCATTTTCCGTCGAGCACCCTGCTGCCATCCACAGGACAGGAGCGCGGGCGCCAGCTTCTGCAGGCGCTGCCGGGTCTGTGGGACAACGCCGACAACTATCGCGAGGTCATGCGGGGCATTATCCAGGACTTTCATCACCCGAGCACGCGGAAGGGCATTCTGGCGAGTCTGCGCTCTCTGGACCCTGCCATCGAATCTCTGGAATTGGATTCCTTAACGAGTCCTCGGAGGGCTGTTATTGGGCACAAGGCCGGCGACCGGATCTTCAGCCTTTCCCTGGAGCAGGAGTCGGACGGGCTTCGCCGGTTTTATGCGCATCTGCTGGCGCTGTATCAAACGCCTTCCAAGTTGACCCTGGTATTCGAGGAACCGGAAAACGCCATCTTTCCAGGGGCTTTGTCGCTGTTAGCGGACGAGTTTAAGGCGGCACCGCGCGAGGCTCGTGGCCAGGTGATTCTCACGACGCACAATCCGATTCTCCTGGACTCGTTTGATGTGGAGAACATAAGGGCCGTGGATATGCGGGAGGGAGCGACCATAGTTGGCCCGGTGTCCCGAGAGCAGCGGCAGGCCGTCAAGGAGCAACTTCTGAGCACCGGCGAACTCCTGACTGTGGACCGGGCGAGGGTAGAAGAAGAGGCCACAGCGCAGTCGGCGGCATGAAGCGCCTGGTGCTGCTTGGCGAGGGCCACGGCGAGGTGGCTGCCCTGCCGCTCCTGATAAAGAGGCTCTTGGAGGGGAAAGGCGCTGCTGACCAGCTATACGTGGATGTCGGCATCATCCGCACGGCGGCAAGTGGCCTGGTGAAGTGGGACAAAGCGGGAAACAGGGCAGACTACTCCACATGGCGGTCTCGAGTGGCCCTGGCGGGTCGGAGACGCGACGTTGGAGCCATTCTGGCGGTGTACGATGGCGATGCTGCGCAGTTTCCTGCGGGTTCGGGCGTGCCTTTCTGCGCTGGCTCTGCGGCCAGACTGATGGCGGAAGCGGCGAGAGAAGAAGGCGCAGGGACGCGGTTCTCCCTTTCCGTTGTGTTTGCTTGTACGGAGTATGAAACGTGGCTCATTGCCGGGATCGCGTCTCTGGCAGGCCGGCACTTGGCGGACGGAAGGCTTGCTGTGCCGGCTAACGTTCAATTCCCTGCCGGCGATCCGGAGTCCCACGGAAAGCGATGGCTTGAGAGGCAATGTCCGGGTTACCGTCCAACGCGCGACCAAGCGGCTCTGACGCAGTTGGTCGATCTGGAATGCGTGAGGTCTAAGTCTCTGCGATCCTTCCGGCGGCTTGAGCATGCCCTTGACCAGTTGGTCGCTGCGGTAAAGAGCGGGGACCATGTATCAGCTCCTGGCAGGCTCTTTTCATGACGGCGACGGTGGAACAAACGCAGGCGGAACTGCCTCGGCTGTTGGCCTCGGCCAGCCAAGGCGAGGAGGTCGTTGTCACGGTGGAAGGCCAGGCTGCACTGCCGTTGAATTAAGGAGGATTCCCTGTCTCTTGCTCATGATGATGCTCTTGCTCTCTAAGTCGCTCTGGAGGAGCAAGATCATGAGCAAGAGCAAGAGCAAGATGGCGTAGGTCCTTTACTTAATTCAATGGCAGTGGGGCCAGGCTGTGGCCGAATTGACGGGAGTACCCCAGCCCGTGCAGCCCCCCAAAAAAGGAGTGGCTGACGCAGTTGGCGGAACTGCGCGAGCGCGACGCCACTGACAAGGGCGGAGCACCGACTGTGGAATTTACCGCACCGGCGGGGCACCGTCAGCAATTCTCACATCGAGCTTCGACGCTCAAGCCGTCGCGGCGAACCGTTCGACCGCCGGTTCCTGGACTGCCCCAGGCGAGGTGTTCTCCGGAACGACCCGAAGTCCATCACTCACCTCAGGACAAGGTTTGACTTAATGGCCAAAATAGCGGCCTTTTCCTTTTGCCTGGCTTTCTGCATTTCTGGATCGGTGTCAATCCACGGCCAGCCACGAATTGCGGCATGCCGATCGGGCGGCTCATCAGCGACTACCTCAAGGCCGGCCTGGGCCACGTGAAGGGCCTTGAAGATGGCAGCCCCGTACAGCGGGCGCCCACTAGCAACAGCGAGTCCTATCGCCCACAGGTTGTCCGCCGGGTTCTCACCGTGGCGCGAGATGGAGGTTTCGCGACTCCTGATGCTCGGCAAAAACGCCGACGGCTTGGGGATGGTTCTGGAGAAGTGGCTGCTCTGGGTCAGGAACCTCGCTAAGTCCTCTTGCCGGTCAACTTCGTCAGGCAGCCCTGAAGGAAGAATCTGCATAGGGGATGATGGACTGAACCCCATCCAGAACTCTAGGCGGGATTTGCTGGCCATCGAAACGTGCGACGGCGTGGCCCCTGTCGGCACCGTCCACCCAGGCATAAGCCAGACGGTTGGTGGGGCCGATGCTTAAGGAGAAAATCCGGCTTTTCGAGCCAATCCAGTCCAAGGAAAGCGCCCCATCCGGGTCCGCAGCCAATTCCGGCATCGGGCAGTCATCCGGCAGCGCCCGCAGAAATGCCTCGGCGGTCATGACCGCGAGCGTACTCACTGGCTCGGCGTCCGTACCATCCCAGCCCGGTTGGCCGCATTGCTGGGCCAGGGCGATCAAACGGGAGATAGAAAACGCCTTCTCGCCGAACAATGCCTGGGAACGATCAGCCAATTCGACGACGGAGGATGCGACCTCTCGCACGGTTTGCGCCTCGGCAGACACGGCAGTACCGCCCTGGGCGTATGCGTTGAGGGCGGCATATCCGAGCCAGCAGATTCCTAGTGTTGTTGATACAGGTTCAGGCATCGCTCGGTTAAGGTCTTTTTGAAAATACGATTCTTCAAGGCTCTTAGTGACACGATTTTGGCCAGAAGGCAAGTCCAGTTTTCGACCTCGCCGATCTTTAGGCTCTCCGCTGTTATGTCAAGGATCACCGGAAGAGCCCCTTTTTCAGGAGGTTGTGCCGTCGTGACAATGCTGGCTCGACTTCCTGTTTCACGCTCGACCGCGACCGTCTGGGTCAAAAACCCGGCCATGACGAGGGTGGCTGGATCCGGCAGTCTCGGGGCAAGGGCGATGTAACCATCGAGCCTGACCTGTCCGCCTTCCATTGGGATCAGAATCCGATTGATGTATCGCAACCGGACGGCGCGAATCTGCACAGGGGAGGCGAGGACGACGAATGTGCGCCAGGTTCTTTCGATTTCCGGGAGATAGTCGTCAAGGGTAGAATAGGGGGCCAGCTTATTAAAGGAGAATCCCTGAGCGCGGACCTGGACAAGTCGCTTGTCATCCTCGCGCAGGAATTGGAGTGCCAGGACTTGTTGTCTGACGGAGATCTTCGGGGCCTGGTCGGGTTTGGCTTCGATGTGATGCTCCTGTACCAGCGCCCTCCGCGATTCGGGGTATTGCTCCAGAAAGGCCGCCTTCGCCGGCTCTTCCAGAGTGGCAAGATCCTGGCCGGGCGGCATATCGCAGTCCACGTCCAGGATGGCCTCGATGATCGGAGGCTTCTGCAGCTTGAACGCGGCGTCGTTCATGGCCTTTTGGGTATCCACCGCATCACTTGATACGGAATGCCTTCATCACTTCATCGCCAGAGTGGTTGATGACTTTGACAGCGGTCACCCGCCATCGGCTTGACGGCAGCTTACACCCCGGGTGCATCTGCAGGCGCAGGCTGTGGGTGGTCGCGGGAGTTGGATGCTCGAAAAACGGGGCTTGCATGATTGAGATTCCAAGGCAATGGTAATCGTGAGGCGAACTGGCGGAAAGCGAAAAGACGCAACCGGAAATTGGCGTTCAGCCGCAAGCAAGGGGAAGCAGCGGAAGGGCGGGACCTCGCGGTGAGCCCTTAGAAGGCCCAAAGCACGGGATTACAGCGCGGATGGCAAAGTCGTCGGGATCGAGATGCTGTGCCTTTCCAAACGGGTCGCCGCCGAGAGGCTGGGCCGGCTCCAAATGGAAACCGTGCAGGGGGACGTTGGGTATGCTTTTTTCATGAAGGCGACGGTGGAGAAAACGCAGGCGGAGCTGCCTCGGCTGTTGGCCTTGGCCAGCCAAGGCGAGGAGGTCGTTATCACGGTGGAGGGCCAGGCTGTGGCCAAACTGACTGCGGTGCCAAGGCCGAAACGAACGCCACAAGAAATAGAGCAGTGGCTGGCCGAGTTGGATCAGCTCCGGGGCCGCACCTCCAGCGGTAGGGTCTGGCTGACGGTCGAGCAGATCCTGGAGGAGGACCGCGGCAACGGAGCGGCGTGAGCTATTGGGACACATCGGCGGAATCCAGCCGTCCTGGCCGAATTCGACCGCATCGTGGCGGCCTGTTACGGACGAACCCCGCCCCTGGTCATCAGGACCCTTGACGCGTTGCACTTGGCATCGGCGCGCGTGGCCGGGAAGGCCCAAATCGTGGCCGCCGGCGGGAGGCGGCGTTGGTCCTTGGCTTCACCATGTTTCCCACCTGAATGCAGGGCCTGGCGGGGCAGCAACTTTTCTGACCTTCTCGGGCTCCTTCGGGACTGCCTCTCTTACTGTAATGCGGCAGCCTAGGTGGTTAGCGAATCCATGCATAACCGCTCGGCAACCCAGCTTGGCGTCATGGTCGTTTCCCGCCCGACGCGCACGGCGATTCGGGCCTTGCCGAAGTGGTTCTTGCGATGCCGTGTCGGGTCGTCCCATATCCAGCGCACAGCCTCCAGCTGGCGGTCGTTATCGTCGGTCAGGAGAGGCCCGCGCTGGTCGCCGCGAGGATCATACGGTGGGTCGCCCACGGATGCTGAAATCTTAGGTTGCGAGCCATCCGCCATCGGGTTTGCACGCGACAACGGTTTGTCAGGCCCTTGGCCGTAGATCCGTCAAAATAGGCTGCTCTGGTCCCCGTTGGACGCTCAAGCTGGCGCGCTGAGCCGTTTCACCGCTGGCTCCTGGAGTGCCCAGTCGAGGTATTCCCCGGAATAATCCAGCAGACGGAGGACGATTTGGTAAAAAAGGGTGCGAAGGTTTTCCGAGTGACCCCAGAGTTCCGAGGGTTCCCTGTCCGGTGAGTCACCGTGAATCTGCTTGTTGCGTGCGTCCATTGATTCCACCTGCGCCTCCGTCGGCTCCAGCCCCAATTCCCGGAAAAATGCCCGTATCCTCGCGTTCTGCCCCATTTCAAAGGAGTTCTCCAACCTTCGCATCAGAGCATCCAGGGTCTCCCGATTCTGCAGGCGGGACATGGAAGGCTTCGTCGTGGCTGCCTCCTCGAGCTTCCTCCGAACCTCGTCAAAATCCGCCCGCAACAACGAGACAAATTCCTGTTTCGGAGTAAAACTCCCGTGCGACTCCGTCCGAGGAGACTCAAACCAAGCCCGCGCCAGGATTTCAAAACCGTTTACCAGCATGGGGAGGTTGACGCCGAGCGGGAGCTCTTGAAAGGTCCAGTAACGCCACAGGGCATCGTCCAGGGCATATAAGCGGCGCCGCTCCAAATAGGCGGGCACGAGGCTGGCCAGGACGCTTTCAATATTCTGGGCCCCTTTGCCTCGAAGCCGATCGACGGGGATCGGCGGGAAATCGATCTCGGAACATAGTTTGCCAACGTTAATCCCCCGCGGGTTCCAGCTTCGCATCTGAAAGGCGAAATGCGGCTTAATTCCTTTCGGGGTGGATGCGGCACCGGGGTTGTCCCAGTTTTGCAAATAGAAGGGAAACTCACCTGCGCCCAGGCTGGTATCGCCTACGCTGATTAGCCTGCGGCCTAGAACGAAGCTAACGATTTCCGCAACGGCTTCACGCCTATCTGTGTCGGGAATGGAGGAAAGCTCGGCTGTGTACTCAATGCCAATGCTCTTGGACCACGACGGACCAAATCCCACGGGCACCCCCCTGATAAGGAAAGAGAAGCCCGGAAGTTTAACAAGCGCGCAATCAACACTACCACTCGGTAAGCTTGCGCCCGAGCAGAAAGCGAACTCCGGAGCACCCTCGACCTTTCTCAGATAGCCGTGATCGCGCTGGTGAAATGTCTTCCGAGTAAACACGAAGCCTCTCGGCCCATTTATGAACCAGTCGATGTGAGCGGTCTCACTCCAATGACCTGCCGCCTTCTGGTCAACCCGGTCCGTGTGAACGCCCAGCCGGAAGGAGTTATGAGCGTACAACCTGGAGTCGGAATCAGGCCTGACCTGTATCTCGGTCGAATAACAGTTCGACAGAGTCACATCGAAGCCGCCCGAAACACCGGCGAATTCAAACGGTCGCAGGTGCTGTGTTTGGAATTCCAGGTAGGGACCAGCGGGGTCGCTGGACAAACCCTCGACGTCGCAGCGTAAACGGTAAGATTCATCCCGCGAAACTGACGCCACGCTGCTGCCAGCCGGAAGGGCGGCAGCGGGGCTTAGGCGAGTGACTCGTAACGGAGCCTGCAGCCCCTCCCAGTCCAAAAATGCGTGTGGATTCTCGAATGACTGTCCCATTTGTCTCAGGTCTTAATGTATCCGGGAGCCAGTCAGCCCGGCGCCCATTCGCCTCCGACTTCGGTGGTTGCGATCTGACTGGCTTGCTCTGCGGACCCGGCACCATCGGCGCCGGTGTGAGAGGCGACGAGTTTTGATAGCCGCGTGATGAGGAAACCGCCGGTTATGAAAACCGCAATGCGGCGTATTCTCACAGGCGCCTCCCAATAATAAAGAAGCTCCAGGATTTCGGCGCACGCTCAGGATAAACGAGCGGTGCTACTGCTCAGGGAGCAGATATTGAAAATATAGGAGGAGTTAGCCCGTCGCTCAAGAAGAATATCTGGTTGTGTTTGGCCATTCATAGCAAACCCGGTTCAGCCGGGTATCACGGGATGTCAAGAGTTCAGCACGTGCCTTTCGTGCTCCGACGGCGTCATGGTCATTCTGCCGCTTCATCGGAGGCTACATTCGGTTGTTGATTTCTGGTCCCGCCATACGGTCCACGGCCGTCTCGTCGGTGTGTGTCTATTCCGTGCGGGCGCGATAGAAGAGGGAATTCGCCATGTCGCGGTTGTCGTTCCAGACTTGCTTTGCGCCTGTGGCGACAAGACGCGCCACTTCGGACCACGGCCCGTTTGGGGTGGTGCTTGCCTCGATGATCACCGTTGCGCCCAGGGGCGCCTCGAAGGTCAGCATTGGACGGAGCTGAATGCTGTCCAGGGTTACGCCGGAAGAGCCGGTGTCTGTGTCCTTCACCGGCGCCGAGGAGAATAGGCGTTTATCCGAAAGCAAGACCTCCACCGTGTACTGGCCGTCTGAGGTGGGTTTGGTCCAAATCGCGCTGATCGCTGCGGGGAATCCGGTCACGTAGCGAGTGACGCCTTTGTCATCGCTGTAGTAGAGGAGTTGACCGTTGGCCGTGTAGATCCGGCCCCCGATTCGGTAATAGTCGATGCTTCCTGTGGCCGTTGGGAATTCCGCATGGGCTGCTACCAGGTTGTCCCCAGCGAGATCGTAAATCTCGCCTGCGGCGGCGGCGACCAGGCGTCCTTGGCTGTCCATGGCAACGGCGTTTGTGGCCAGAATCTCCCTCCAGGTCACGCCGTCGCTCGATCGCCAGGTCGAGCCTTGAAAGGCGCTGTATCCGTAGGTGCCCTTGGCGGCAACAGCGACAAAACCGGCACCATCGTAGTAGATTCGATTGAAGCTCACAAGGGCGCTTTCATCCGGCATCCAGGGATTGAGATACGGCGTCCACGTGGCGCCTCTGTCCGCGCTCACATAGGTGGAGTAAGCCTGGATGCCGATGAGGAGCCCGCCTCCGAAGGCCATCTTGCCGAATCCTTGGAGCAGATCTCCATTGGCATTCATGAGCCCAATCGTCCACACGTACCGACCTCCGGGCGCCTCCTCCAACGTGGCCAGAAAGTACCCATTGCCGGCGAACGCGGTGGAATCTTCCGGGATGTAGTCGGTCAATGTGGCACCACCGCTGGAAACGATCTCAGAATTCAACTGAGAGATCTTCTCCCAAGTCACTCCGAAATTTGTCGATAGTTGTGCCTCAGGCAGGACGGGGGGGTTGTAGAGAACCACCAAACCGTTCGAACTCGTGAGGCAGTGGGTTGTTCCCGATGGGCTGAAATCGATGGTTCCTACTGTCCACGGTTCCAGAGTGACGTCTGGAAAATCATTGGTTTGGGCCAGGCACGAGGTCCAGCAGCCGAGGCCGAAAACGAGAATTGTTGCAAGGGTGTATCGGTTCATAACTTGACATTCGCAGCGGCAGGGGCGTTTACGCCGAGCCATTTATATGGCATTTCTACCGGATTCCTCCGAAGGTGGCAATCTAATTCGGGGCCTGTGCTATTTTAGGCCTGGCCTCGACTGGCCGTTTAGGCCGCTGCCCGGACAGCGTTTGCTGGGATCGGAGCGGGAGGTGCGAGGGTTGTGTCGAGGCTGCCGCGCGCTCTGCTCGGCAGCGGGGCGAGGCTGTGCCGAGAGCGTGCCGTGGCGAAACATCTTTCGTTTCCCGAATCGTGTCGGTTGACTTTACGCGGGTCAAGCGAGAAGATCTGGTCCGCTCCCGCCCGGGGGGAATGGCACGAAGGTCACTATCAGGCTGGTTTTGTCGCGGGCTGCTTGGATCCGGTGTCCCGGAGGGACACCCTGACAATAGCCCAACGTTTCCAACGTTGGGTGGGCGTGTGCCTTAAACCTTGCTTTAGTCCCGAAGGGACGGCTGAATGGGGCCATGTCCTACATCAGCTCCTACTACCACTGTGTTTTCAGTACCAAGCAACGGCGTCCGCTTATCCATTCGCCTTTGCGCGAGCGGCTCTGGCCCTTTCTGGGCGGCATCGCCCGGCAGAATGATATGAAGGCGCTACAAATCGGCGGCATGCCCGACCACGTCCATATCCTCTTGTCGTTGCCTGCGACCTTGTCGATTGCCAAGGCCCTGCAGCTTATCAAAGGCGGCTCTTCCAAATGGGTGCATGAGACTTTCCAGGATCAATGGGCTTTCAACTGGCAGGTCAAATACGGCGCTTTTGGAGTGAGCGTTTCGTTGCTGGACAAGACGATGGAGTACATCAGGACCCAGGAGGAGCATCATCGCAAGATGAGCTTCCAGGAAGAGTTCCTGGCTCTGCTCAAAAGGCATCGCGTTCCTTACGACGAGCGGTATCTCTGGGAGTGAGCCTCAGCCGTCCCTTTCGGCACTCGACCGTCTTCCCCCCGTGCCCACCCAACGTTAAAAACGTTGGGCTATTGTCAGGGTGCCCCTCCGGGGCAAGAGCGCCAGTGGTCGTACCGCAGCATATACGACGGCCAGCTCGCGAGAGTCGGGCCGCACTCGTGCTTGCACCTCAGACGGCCGACGAGGGCGCAGCAGCGTCGGACGGCCACTGCAACGCCATGGGCCGAAACGGCATCCGGGGCCAATGTAGCACCATTGAGAGAAGGAGTGCGGACTCTACGCCTGCGCCGGTTCGCATTCGTCCGGGCTTGATTCGGCGAGTGCGGGTTCCGGGGTGCGCCGCGGCGAGTGTCACCCACTCGCTTCACTGAACTGTCGGCATCGCGTCGGGGTACGGGCCGAGGAACCGCTTCTTGTTGAAATGAATCAGGTGCTCCGGGTCTTCGGCGACCCATACCTCCGTCTCCCATGAGATCTGCGTGAGAAAGCCGCGCATGACCTGACGTGTTGAGAATGCCGTCACGAAAACCAGACCGGCTTTGCACCCGCTGAACAGCTCCTTGAGTTCTTTTCGGCGTTTGCCGTCAACGGGGCCGGCGCTGGTCACAGCCTGGATGAGCAGGAGCCAGTTTCGCGCGGTGTCGTGTACGATGACGTCGGGCATCTTGGCCGGAGCGGGAATGACAACACCGAGCCGTCGCAGGTAGTCGGCTTCGAGGTGCAGAAACTTGCCTTCGGCATCGCCGATATAAGCCAATGTACCTTGAGGCACAAAACGAGGGCAGAATTCCTCGACCACAATCTTAATGAGCGGATGTTGGTCGCCGGGCGAAAGCCGCACCGGTTTGTTTGTTCGCAATTTCACGGGACCCTTTCGAAAACTTCGTGCCGGAGGCCTCCCTCTCTCCTGCTGAAGCTCTTGCGAACGACGTTCCACGGGCGCATTTATCGAAATGCGCCGAACCGAACCGTCTCGTACAAGGGCGGCCTGAACACCTCCAACTTGAATTTTGTGCTTCATTTCGCGACTCCAGAATATCCCATTTTGGGTTATCGGCGTCAACTCGCATACCATCCCCCGCGTGTCGAAAACGACCTACACGGTGGCCAACGGCGTCTTTCGGGAACTCCTCAAGGAAGCGCGTGTGGCAAAGAGCCTCACGCAGGCGGATGTGGCAAAGCGCTTGGGTGTTTCCCAAAGCTACGTGAGCAAATACGAGAGCGGCGAACGCCGTCTCGACTTCGTGGAAACAGCCGAAGTGTGCAAGGCCTTGGGCAGCAGCATCGAAGACTTCGCGGTTGCGTATTCCACTATGGTAACCAAGACGCGGCGAAGGAAAGAGGCTGAACCATGAAAGTCGACGTTGGGGTCGAATTCCAGTCGGGCCAGAAGACCGCCAAGG
Source organism: bacterium (assembly GCA_021784555.1). Lineage (GTDB taxonomy): Bacteria > Verrucomicrobiota > Verrucomicrobiia > Limisphaerales > UBA8199 > JAJYHY01. Next base: position 2,512 of record JAJYHY010000231.1, on the reverse strand, counting down.
CGGCTGCCGCGATCCTGGTGGCGAAGAAGGAAGGCTTCCTCATTCCCACTGGAAAGCAGCGGCAAAACCTCCTGGTCGCATTCGCAAAGCGAGGCAAAGTCGTTTACGGAAGAGCCTTCGACGTCGTCAAACTCTCCGCGCCCGTAGATTTGGCCGACCCTGCGGAGGTTGAAAGGTACTTGGAGAGAATCAAGGTTTTTGAGGTCAAATCCACACGCAAAAGGCTGAGGCCCGATTTCTCGGGCTATTTCTTCGCGCTTACGGCAGCCGAGGTGCTTGTGGCGCAGAGCTTGAAGGAGCAGTTCGGTTTCGTGCTGGTGAACACGGGGACGCGGGAGCACTTGGAGATGAGCTTGTCCGGGATTTTTGCGCGTGCCAAAGGCATTTACCCGACTTGGAGCATTTCCTTCTGAGCTTCCACAGGTCCGTCACATCGACCTGTGTACGCCCGTTGAACTGGCCGACAGGCCCAGCGCAGGCAGCGAACCCGAAAGCCGGCCCATGATGGCTCGCGCGGTGTCTTCGGTGCCGCTTTGAGCCAGGTGGATAAACTGATGAGGATCTCCGGGCGATACGACTTGGCCGTAGGGGACCTTGCGCGCGGCCACCGGCCCTCCAGGGGCACCACTACTGCTCGAAATCGTAACCCTCTCCGGTTTCGCCGGATCCTTGACCGCATGGACAATGATGTTTTCCTGGAGCACGTCATCGCGGCTGAACGCCACCGAGCGGGATTCGAAGACGTGCAAGCGACGCAGAGACATCGTTTCGAGGAAGCCGCTCCTGAACGGCTTGAAGTACGGGCCGTTGCAGAAACTCCTCGGCGTAATGGCGACTAATTCTCCTTGGTCCGCCAGCAACTTTGCGATGAGGGCGACAAACCCGGCGTAAAGGTTGCTCGCCTCAATGCCCGCTGAACGAAGGAGCAGCCGGGTCGGGGAGTCGCTATGAATCTTCCGGTACGGTGGATTGACGAGAGCAGCATTGAAGTGCGGCCTGGGGGGCGCGAAAAAGTCACCGCGGACTATCGGCACCGCCGCAGCAATAAAGTCTTCGTTGAGCGCCGATGCCGAAAACCGGACGCCAGAGCGTTCGCATTCATCGCGGCAATCGCGCAGTCTCGCCCGGAGCGACGGGATAAGTGTTTCATCTAGTTCGTAAGCCGTGACAGTGATTCTGGCGGGCTTGTGGCGCAAGCCGCACAGTCGCGTGATAACCGCGCGCGTCAACGCCCCTTCGCCCGCGCCGGCATCGAGCAGGTCCAATTCCCGCCAGCGTGCATGGAAAAGCGACGCCATGAAATCCGCAATCGCATCAGGCGTCGGAAATTGGCCGAGCCGGTGCTGCTTCTCCTCGCCGGCCATGACGGGCACACGCTCGCTCTCGTGATGTTTGATGGCAACGGTCATGCTCTCACCAAGACGATACCAGTATCCATCTCGGTCATCAATGCCGCGCTACGGTGAAAGCGCTGAACTCTGCACATATCCGGTGTGCGGTCTCTACGCCTGCGCCGGTTCGCATTCGTCTGGGCTGGGTTCGGCGAGCGCTGGTTCCGGGGCGCGGGCCTGGGCTGTGGAGGCCGGCGGCGGGTCTCGCAGGAGCTCAAGCTGGAGTTGGCGCTTCATCCAGGAGTCGCGGAGGTCGGGGTTGTCCTTCATTTTCGCCTCAAGCGCCTGGGTCTCGCGGTACTGGGTCGCGGCGGCCGTCATGGTCCACTTGCACTTGGCGGCGAACCCCAGCTTCTCGATTTCGCGGCGGATATGCGCCAGGTCAGCGCGGAAGAATTCCTTGCGGTGGTTGACTTTGTTAACCTGGCTAAGGAGGAAGTGCCGGTGGAGCTGGCTTTCAAGCTGGGGAGCGTCTTGGCTCTCGATGAATGCGTGAACGTCGAACTCAAAGGGCACGCTGGCATCGCCCAACTCGTCAATGCGGTCCTGCGGCTCGAACCTTCTGGTGAGGCCGATCTTATAGACGTGCTCGCCGAAGGAGCCGATGTTGGAAATAATATAGACGTGGCCTTGCTTGGTCTGCTGTGCCCTCGAGGTCGCGCGTTGCCCGCTCTCCTCGGCCTCCTTGAGCTTGGCGGCGAGTTCATTAAGCTGGAGCTCGTATTTAGCCTTTTGCTCAGCCGACGCCAGGGCCTCCTGCTCCCGGACTTGCTCCATGGTCTTGCGAAGCATCTCCTGCCGCTCGGCGGCCTCGCGGGCCGCCCGCTCGCACTCGCGGCGCACTTTTTCTTCCTCGCGCATCTGTTCGCGGATGCGCTGTTGTTCCTCATGCTCTTGACGGCGCAGTTCCTGGACTACTGTTGCCCATTTGAGCTCCGCCAGGCGGGCATCGAGGTAGGCGGGAAGGATGCGCGCATCCCGGAAGGCCAGGCCGTTCAGGTTGACGAGACTGAACGCGTCCTTAATCTCCTGGGCCAGCGATCCATAGTTGTCGTGCTTGGTGCGGGAGAGGATGGCGTCCACGCGGCCGTTGAAGGCGTCGAACTCAAGTTGGGCGTGCT
>JAJYHY010000635.1 GCA_021784555.1 bacterium | reverse complement strand
ATTCTCGCCTTCCTCAAACAGCACCCGCTGGAAATCAATCTTGGCAAGGTTGACCAGATGTGGTTTCTTGACCTTATGCTCTTGAAGGGCATCGAGGCGAATTACAGCTGTGTCCGGCGCTCAAGGGCTGAATCGGGTGAGGATTGGGCCGAGAAGGTATGCCGTGAAGAATCCGATACCGTAGATCAAGGCCGCCACCCACAACGCAACGCGGCTCATGCGGCTAGCCGTATCGCAGGCCGTGGGACCGCCCTCAAAGGAGCAGGCATCCCCCTGAGCTTTGTGTCGCGGTAAAAGCCAGTACACATAAACGAAGTCGCTGGCAATCAGGACGCCTGAAACCGCAAAGACCCAAACCTTCTGCCTTGCGAGCGTCACTAGCCACGGGAACGCCGATAAAAACGAGGCCACCGTGGCGCCCAGCCCCAAAAGGACCAGGAGCGAGGGCAGGGCGCAGCAAAGCAACGTCCCAAGCGAAGTAAATAACGATAGATAGCCGAACAGAGCATTCCGGCCTTGTCCCGAAACCTTTCTTTCGATCGTTTGTGTTGCCATGACGTCGAGACCTCCTTAGCCCTTTTCCCCCTAAGCGACACTTCCGTTGTTGGGCTCGACCGTAGGGAAAGTGCGGCCGATTTCTCCGTCGCGTGTCCTTGCTATTTCGCCAATTTCCCCGTGACGTTTGTAATTTGGAGCGTTCCGCCTTCGACGGCCTTTCCGGGAGCCGCAATCAGCCCGTTGACGGTAAGCTCTCGCCCTGCCTCCTTCTGCCAGGATGTATGAAGCGTAGAAAGCACCGGAAAGGTCTCATTCGTCCGGGCGACTTTGAACAGAAATTTGCCGCCTTGCGAAACCAACTGCCCGACTGCCACGACCTGCGCATCTTTTGGCGTGAAGGCGTCATCGAGGATGGCTTTCCGTATCTGCTCCATCCTCACCGTGTTCCCCGGAACGAGCTTGATACTCACCAGCCCGTTCTTCAAGCTGACATTCACCGATTCAACTCCTGCAATTTTCTTGATGGACACGCTCACGGCGTGCGCACAGATGGCTCAATCCATGCCAAACGTCGTGATATCGATCTGGCGAAACTCTGCGTGCAGCGGCGTGGCCGCAAGAATTGCCGCCATTGAAACCCATAGACCAAGGCGTTTCATGTAAAGGGCTCCTCCTCTTAAAAGAAATAGCTGAAGTCGATTACGAACCGGTACCGCTCGCGTTCGAACTGCGGTCCTGTGTTCCGGTATACGGGCCATTGAATGCCGCCTTCGATGCCGTAATTTTTGTAAATCCAAAGTGTGGCAGGACCCACAAATACCTGCCCTCCATTTGTGCCGGGGACCGCCAGCCCACCGTGCAGAACTCTGTTCGAATACTCGCCGTTCGCTTCGACAAAAAATCTTCCATCCCAGTGCGGATAATCCTTCCGCAAGGGCTTCGGACGATAGCCGTACACGAGGCTGTACATCAGCATGTCTGGTCGGCGGTCGCCGTGAGACTCATCAAAATGCATGCCGCCAACTCCGGCCCAAAGGTAGTTTTTGCGCGAAGCGTAGCCCGTAACGATCATGCCCAGCGCACCCGGCGCCCGATGCAACTGGCCGATCAGTTCCGGGGGCTTCTGACTGCCGGGAAGAATGACGCCGCCATAGGCGGTGGTCTCAACGCGCGAGCCAACAGCGGTGTCGCGCCTCTGGAACCGCCAGGCCCCGAGGGCTTCGTAATCCCCCGTGGCCGGCATCATCGCCGTGACCCGGCCGGGCGCTAGCGGCGCGGAACTGAAAACCACCGGCCCTGATACTGAGATCTGCACGTCCTCGGTAATGCCGTAACTGAGCATTGCCCTGGACATCGCGCCGGTATCTTCTGTCCCGACTCGGCCCATGGTGCCGATGTCCAAGCTCCAACCGCCTTTCACGTTCGTGGGCGTCGCAAGACCAAAGACCGGCCCGTGGCCAGAGGCGGCAGCGATCGTACAACCGGCGAGCAGGACGACGATGAGACTTACAACGTTTCGGAGCATGTGCGCCTGATCTTCGGCATTTGCAGGCATCGAGATAGATTCCCCCGCGAACGAAGGCGTGGGGCGGGTGTTCTAAGGCCGCCCCACGCCCCGGTGTGCTACTTCTTGATCATTTCCTTTCCACAACAGCAGCGCGGACTCTGGGTTCCTTTACAGTCTGGATTGGCTCCCCGCGTGACTGTAATCTCGCAACCACAGTTGGGGTCCGGGCATTTGTAAACTTCGCCTTGTTTGAAAGCCATCGCTTTCCTCCTTTCACTTTCAGGCTAAACCCTATACCTAAGTGCAGTGTCAACTGCTCTTTTGATTTGTGGACTGAGAAGCGGGGTAACAAGCAAGCGCCGACCTTCAGGCCGGCATTTCATTGACCACGGGTTAGTCCGTAGGGAGAGACATCTGAGTTGATTGGGTCAAGGTTTTTTTAGGCATGGCTTATCCATGAGCCTCCCGTATCGAGAGCGAGCCCGCCGCCAGCCACAACGGGGAGCGGCGTCGCCGCAGGGCCTCCAGGTAGAGGTTCTCGTCGTAAGGGGTGCGGGTTTGCCAGCAGCGATAGAGGATGCGAATCCATTTGTAAGCCAGGGCGCGCACGGCGGCATGGTGGGAGGCTCCGCGCTGCCGCTGCTGCTCGTAGTAGGCCCGCGCCCAGAGCGACTTACTGACCGAGGCGGCGGCGAACTCGTGAAAGGTTTGGCGCAGGAACTTGGGGCAGGCCATCCGCCAGTGCACCCAG
>JAJYHY010000634.1 GCA_021784555.1 bacterium | reverse complement strand
CCAGATCGTGGACTTGTTCCATGCTCGGCAGCACCTGTGGGACCTGGTACGCAAACTGCACCCCAACGACGAGAAAAGCCAGAAGCGCTGGATTCAGGTGCCTTTTGCGCCAGGAACCCACGGGCATGTTTTTGAAGGGTTGGGGCTTCCCCAATTGGGGAAGCCACGGGCATCCGCATTCCCGTCACTTCCGCTACCGGACAGCTACCGCTCACAATCGCCGATGCCCTCGCCCACGCCTCCATTGTCGTCCCTGTTATTCCAATCTGCCTCCGGTGGGAACCCCCATTTCTTAGCCTGCTCATCCAACGCAGCCCAGACTAGTTGCTCCGCATCTCCACCGGATAATTGCTCAGCTTCATGCGCCAGGAACGCCATCAAATCTCGCAGGAAACGGGTTTGCGCCAAAGCGTCTTCATGTCCTCTCCCTGATGGCCATTCATTGCCCGAAGCCGAGAGTCGCGAGCTGTTTGCTGAGAGGTCGCACAGAACCGTTTGCCGGATGTCCAGCCACAGAAGCGCGGCTGCGCGAAGCTTGGCGACATGGATGGCCTTTCCCTCGAAGGACGCCACCAGCGCGTCCAGGGGTGATTGCTTGTTGTCCACCTCGACCTCAGATCCCATGGTTTCCATCCAACCCCGACTTACTTGGCTTTCGGCGCATTCACCTCCTTCAGCGCGGCATCGATCAATTGCTTGAACTCGGGCAGGCCAACTGCACCCGAGATCGCGTGGCCGTTGATGAAGAAAAATGGCGTACCATCTACGCCCAGCCGGTTCCCCTCCTGGCGGTCGGCGTCCACTTGGAGCTTGAACCGGTGGCTGTCCAGGTCTCTGGTGAGACGCGGCACGTCCAGTCCTAGTTGGTTCGCTTTGGCGATCAAGTCGTCGCGTGATAACTTGTCCTGCGTTGAGAACACCAGGTCGTGCATTTCCCAGAACTTCCCTTGTGCACCGGCCGCGAGAGCAGCCTCGTGGGCAAGAGGCGACTCCTTATGCATCGGCAGCGGGTAATTCTTGAAGGCGAACCGGACCTGGGTGGGATACACGGCCAACACTTCTTTGACGACAGGAGTGGCCTGGGCGCAGAAGGGACATTCGAAATCGCTGAACTCGACCAGGCTGACGGGCGCGGAGGCTAGCCCCCTGGTTGGAGCATTTTCCAGATTGATCTGCTGCGTCGGTCCCGAGGCGACGATTTCCTCAGGGACCCGCTGACTGGGAGGAACGCCGGCCAGCACCGACGCGATGACCGCTTCAAGCGCAGCGTAGCCTTGCGGACCAACCAGGCGGCGTCCGTTGACGAAGAACGTGGGCGTCGTGGTAACGCCGAGCCCTTTGGCTTCGGCTAGGTCGCTCTCGATGACGGGAAGGTAGGTGTGGCGGTCAAGCGCTTGCTCAAACGCCGGCAGGTTGAGGCCGATCTGTTTGGCGTAGCCGACCAGGTCGGCACGGGTGAGATGCTGCTGGTTGGCGAACAGCACATCGTGCATCTCCCAGAACTTGCCTTGCGCTCCTGCCGCCAACGCCGCCTCGTGAGCCAACATCGCATTCGGATTGCTGGCCGCCGGCGCGTGCTTGAAGATGAGGCGAACGTCTCGGTTCTCCTGCTGCACCGCCCCCAGCACCGCGGCCGACCTGGAACAGGGGAACGACTCGAAATCCGAGAAGACCATGACCGTCACCGGCGCTTCCCCTGGGCCGCGAAAGCCGACGGGCTGGTCGGCCCCGATGGCGAGGGCTGCTACAGCCAGTGCAGCTGCCATGATTTGTGGTACCGGATGCATACTTGCCATACTCGGGCCGTCAAGGTAGTCATCTCAAAGCAGAGCCAGCATAGATGGAAGGATCTCGCCCGGATCCTGCGCATTTCCTCCGGCAGTGTTCGCCTCAGACGATCATACGACATAGCGTCTTGAGCACCTGCAATAAACTAACGAGGCAACCAGCACGACAAAAGCGCCGAAGAACCCTGGCGCACGAGAAAACGGAGTGACGAAAACGATCTCTGCTGCGACAGCCAGAATTGTTATCTTTGCGCATGGAAGAATTCGGCGGCCACGAAGTAAATAGTAAGCAATGGGGACTATTATCAAACATGAGAAAGCGCTAAAAAGAACTATGCCGCTCAGCACGAAAGGATCCCAGAGAGCCTGGCCCAGCGGCACTCCATAGGTAGCATCCGTGCGGGGAACACTCCAGTGTAGAGCCGCCGAGAACAGAAAGGCACAAATGAGCGTCCCTGCAAAACTGAGTCCGGCGATCTGAAGAAGACGTCGCATGTCAACCCTCGAGACGCACTCTCCCTAGCCCTCAGTGGGTCAAAAGGGGCTCCCTTCCGTTTAGTCCGCTGGTGGGCTGTAGGCCCAACAAGCACTTGATAGCGTTATAAATCGCCAAGCCGAAACCGGCTCCACCCTTTACAGGACCGGTGCGCTGGGCAGATCGCTCATAACAATAGAAATGAGCATCATTAGCCTCTTTGAAGGTGTAGCCTGTCTGGTGGCTATACATGCACGCAAGGCACCCGCGAACCAAATTCCCCCACTCGCCGCTCCCGCCGTTTTGAAACATGCAGCGCGCGTTCACAAACCAGTAAGAGTCGTCCGCAGCGTATGGATCAGAAACATTAGGGGCCATTGGAGCGGCATCCTGGCAGCATCTCTCTTTCTCGCCCTCCTGAAGATCTTTGAGCGGCTGACCATCGGGCCCATAGCATCCCCTATGGCTCGTCCAGTCGACGATCTTCTTTTGGTAGATGGTGTTCAGAGTTGCTATCG
>JAJYHY010000230.1 GCA_021784555.1 bacterium | reverse complement strand
GCCAGATGGCGGGGGTGGTGTCGATGTATAAGGTCTGCTGGAGGGTGCGCAGGCTGGTGCTGGTTCCGCTCAGGTCGATGCTGTGCGAGGGGCCCAGCTCCAGCGTGGTGCGCCCCAGGTTATCGACCGTGTAATCGGTAATCAGGTGCAGGCCGCCGCCCGGAGGGTGTGCTCCACCCGGTGGGCACCGGCGGGTTATCGGTGATGAGGCTGGTGTCCACGTCGTCGATGCGCTGGGTCACCGCCCCGGTGGCCTGGTCGGTTTGGAAGTAGGTCAAAGACCCGCGTTCGTCCTTGATCCAGGTCGGGAACCCGTATTCGTCGAAGACCTCTACCCGGCTGTTGGCCGTGCCCGAGCCGTTCTGGCTGGTGGAGATGGTCGGCCAGGTGGTCGTCTTCTGCTGCACCCGCAAGGTGCCGGTGAAGAAGCTGTAGCTGTAATCGGTCTCAGCCGGACTGGAGCCGCCGCTGGCGTCGCTCTGGTAGCGGATGTCCTTGGAGACCGGATAAATGGTAATGCCGTTGGCGGTCTGGGAGGTGTATTGCAGCTCGCGCACGGTGATTTCGGTTCCCGAACTGCCCTGCTTGACCTTCTCATATTGCAGCAGCCCGCTGGTGGCGTCGTAGTAGAAGACCCGGATAAGGCCGCTGCCGGTGTTGAGGGTCACCAGGCCGGGCGAACTCTCCGAGACGCTGGCGATGGCGGAGGACTCCGCCCGCAGGCTCACCCGCCCCTTGGTGTCGTACTGGTAATATTCATACCACTTCTTGCCGTCGGAGGCGCGGGTGAGCACCTTGAGCATCACCTGCCCGGCGTAGTTGGTGTACACGGTGCGGCTGTTGCCGTCGGGCAGGCTCTCCGCGTTTTTCATGTTCCAGTTGTTGAAGCCGTTGCTGTTGCCGCTGGTGTTGTAGGCGTAGCCGTAGCTGGCGCTGGTGACGCTCGAGGGTGTCCCCTGGGCGTTGACCACCTCTTTGCTCACCCGCTTGTCGGTGGAGTTGTTATACTCGAAATAATGGTCGGCGTATTGGGCCAGGGTCGCGTCGCTGGTCGTCTGGGCCTCCGGGGTGATGCCCGCCGCCACCATGGCGGCGTAGGCCTGGGGCCGGATCACGAACTTGAGGCCGTATTGATAGCCCGGACTGGTGTTGCTGGTGTAATAGCGGTAATAGGTGGTGCCCAGGTCGTCCCAACTGCTGCCGTTCCACTGCTGCACGACCGATTCCTGGAGGTCGCCCGGGTTGCCGTTGGCGTCCCCGCTGCCGTAATAGGTGTAAGAAACCCGCCGCACGTTGGTGGTGCCCCGCTGGAGGGTGGCGTATTGGAGTTTGCCGGCATTGGCGCCACTGGTGTAATAGCTGTAGCTGAAGGTGAGGCCGGGCGAGGAACCCAGGGTGAGGCTGCTGATGCTGCTGCTGGAGTTGTAGCTGGCGCTGGCCAGGTTCCCGTAGGGGTCGGTCAGGCTCTTGAACTGGCCGCGCAAGGGCGCGGCGATGGTCGAATCGAAGCTGTAGAACTTGGTTACCTGCCCGCGGGTGTCGGTGAAGGCGAACTCCTTGGCGGTGGTGTTCTCGGTCAGGGTGTCCCCGGTGAAGAACCGGCTGACGTAGGAGTTGGAGCTGCTGGAGTTGAACCACAGGGCGTCGTTGATGATGCCGATGACGGCGATGTTGCCGCTGGGGTCCTGGCCCAGTTGAGGCATCTCCTTGACAAACCAACCGTTGCCGTTGCTGCCGCCGGTCGGGCTGCTGATCCGGTTGCTGAAGCTGCGGGTCTGGCCCCAGTCCTGGCCATAGCCCCGCACCGCCATCTCCCGGGTCACCATCCGAATCTCCCCCGTCGCGTAACGAATCGGCCGGGGGGAAAACGTCGAGGTGGAGACCTCTCCACCGTCGCCCCCATTGGCCGAGCAAGTCGGACCGGAAGAACTCGAACTCGAACTGGACGATTTTAAGTTGGAAGCGCTCGGCTGGAGCGCATTTGAGGTTGCCGAATCGGGGCTGGCGAGGAAGAAGCTCGTGGTCGCCAGGCCCAGCGCCTGCCGGGTCGCCCCGGCGCGGCTGTAGGCACCCGAGGCCGCGCCGCTGCCCGTTGCGGAAGGACACGAGCAACTGGTGCAGGTTGGCGGTGAGCTAGAACTGCTGCTGCTCAGCAACGTCGGGGCGTTCGAATCCAGTGGATAGGCCATAAATCTCTCTTTCTCTCGGCTGACGTTCTTCTTTATGCGCTTGCCATTCTTTCACACTCTCACCTGCTTTCCCGCCTCGGGCAGCCGGTGCCGGCGAGCGCGTTATCGCGCCGCCATGCTTGTCCTTTTAAACCCGCCTCTGGGCCATTTCAACAGACCAAACCGTTGATTGATCGCTTACGCTCCCAATCACCTGTTTCACCAGCTCGGTTTTTCAATCTTTCGCAGCTCGCGTTAAACGCCCAAGGAGAGTACTCCCAGGGGATCCGACGATGCATCGTGCATGCACAAGACCGTAGCTGAAACCTGATCGCGATAGACGTTCCGCTTTTCACGCGGAGAATGTGGCGCGGATGATTTGTAGGTCGGTCTGCATACATGGCCGCCGCACTGCCCCAAAGCAGTGCGGGGGTGCCCGCATTTGAGACAGAGGTGTCTAAAATCGCAACAGCCGGGACAGTCGAGGGCGATCCTCTCCCTCCGAGGCAGCGCGCTCTCTTCGCCGCGTCCATGCGGATCGGATTCGCGATCTTGGGCCGTGGCTGAGCCACGCGATCCTGGCGGCGACAATAGGCCAAGCCTACGGCTATTACCCAGGCTGGGGATACCGAGATCCCGCCGATTCCGCGGGAATGGAAGTGAGCCGGAGCCGCTCACTGGCACGCGCCTCTCCGCGTGTAAACGATCAATCAACGGATCAATCCTTTGCTCCACCCGGTTTGTGGAACGATTGGTTCTACAAGATCAATTCGTCGAGATGAAAGATGAACGGACGCTCGAATTTGAAGCACTGTCGCCGGACTGAAATCGGACGCTTGGCTGCGGCCTCGGTGCATCAAATGGGCACCCGATGCGCTTGAATAGACCCAAGAGAGGGTTGGCGCGCCGCTCACGAATCTACTGTAACTGGAGTCCCGTCAGGCGTCCGAGGAGAGATAGTTTATGCAGTCTTCAGTTTCAGCGCCCCAGAGCCAGCCCGCGCAAACCCCCTCGAAGCTCGTGCCAAAACTATCCGTCGTCGACGACGACGAGGACTTTCTTCAACTGCTCCGCGATATGGAATCAGCGTCAGGCGCATTTCATGTCGTTGACACCTTCCTCAACGCCGCCCAGGCGCTCAAGGGAGTCCAAAAGAGGCCGCCCGATCTTGTCCTGGTGGACCTGAATTTGCCCGGTCTCTCGGGCGTTCAGTGCGTGAGGGCGTTGCGAATTGCGCTGCCCGCGCTGCCCGTGCTGGTTTGCACGGGCCAGCCGGATTCGCCGGGCTTTCTCCGATCCATCGTGGCAGGCGCTCGGGGACTGCTCGTCAAGCCATTTGGAATCCCCGAGCTTTCGGCGGCCATAGAGGGGGTTCTGCGCGACGGCTTTTATTTCGCCAAGCCGGCGATTCCCTACGTGGTTCAAGTGATCCGCCACGTCTGCGCTCTGCCTTGTGGCGAAGGGTTGAGCGAGCGGGAGGAGGAAGTCTTGGCGTGCCTTCTCCTGGGGCTGGAGCAAAAGGAGATCGCCTCAAAACTTGGAATCGGCGAGTCAACCGTCCACACCTACGTGCAAAGGTTGCACAGCAGGCTCGGCGTCCATTCGACCAAGGAGATTATCGCCAAGTACTTCGACCCGTGTTGACGGTTTGCCCCAGGAGACAATCGGCCCACGATGGCGGATGATTCTCCGCGTAAATGGAGCTTAATTGGTAATGAGGCTATAGCGATGGAACACTTAAAGCCAAGACTTTACATCTTCGGCTGGCCCGGCTTTCTGGGCGGGGCGGACACAAAGCTGGCCCACCTGCTCCTCCTTCTCCACGAACACGCGGACATCACGGTCATTCCCAACGAAAACCGCCACCTCCACGGCAAAGTCTGGACAAGGTATCTGGACGGGCTGAAGATCAAGTACTCCATGCTTGATAAATTGCCAGGCAAGCTCGACGGCTTTGGCCTTTCGCTTTGCAACGATTGTTTCTTCACCCATCGCATTGCCCACCGCGCGAAAGACAGAGGCCTGAAGGTTATCTGGTCGGGCGAAATGATGTGGCACTTTAAGGGCGAACTGGAGGCAATCAAAGCCGGAGTGGTGGACAAAGTCCTCTATGCTTCGGAATTTCAGAAGTCGGTGCTTGCACCGGCTTACGGACAGCTCCCCGGAATTGTGACCGGCAATTACATCGACTCCAGCCTGTTCCCCTTCAAGGAGCGTCGGAATCCGACGTTCACCATCGGCCGCCTCTCACGAGCGGCGCCGGAAAAGTACCCCGAAGACTTTCCGGTTTTCTATGAATGCCTCGACCTGCCAGAAGTCCGTTTTCGAGTGATGGCCTGGGATGATACGCTACGGCGCAAGTATCGCTGGCACACTTTCGACAGCCGTTGGGACCTGCTGAAGGCCGAGAGCGAATCCCAGGTGCAGTTCCTGCACAGCCTGGATCTGTTCGTTTATCCCCTGGGCCACCATTTTTTCGAATCGTGGGGGCGCTCCACCGTGGAAGCCATGCTAACCGGGGCGATCCCGCTGGTTCCCGCCGGGCACCAGTTCGATAAGCTCATGATTCACGGCGAGTCGGGATTCATCTGCAGTGACTTTCTTGAATATAAGCAGCATGCCCAGGAACTGTACTTCAATTACCCGTTGAGACGGCGCCTCGCGGCAAACTGCCACAAGCATGCCGCCGAGAGGCTTTGCGACCCTGCCGAGCATCTTAAGATTTGGCTGGAGGTGTTCCGATGAATCAGCGTTACTGTTATTGGTCCGTGGTTGACGGTGATTACGCGCTCATGGCACAGGCGGTGGTAACATCAGCGCGCTCCGTCGGCGTGTTTCACGATTTCCACATCTGGACCGACAGGCCGATTGAGGGGGCGATTTGCCACGAGGCCGGCAAGTTCGAGAAGTGGGGCTGCCTGTTCAAGCTCGTGTTTCTTCGAGACCATGTTCAGAAGCTCGACTATGACTATTTCGTCTGGCTGGACATGGACGCGTACTTCGTCCGCAATCCTGGGAACATTCTCCGCGTGCTGAGAGGCTCTCCGCTCCACGTCGGTTTGGAGAGCGACCTCTGCAACCCCGCCAATCGGCGCCCAGACTGGTGGGACTGTCCGAACATGCAGTTCGCGCAGATCATGCGAGCCAGAGGAGTGAGAGGCAACGCTATTTTCAACGTGAACGGGGGATTCTTTGTTGTCCGCCGGGAGGCGATTGACGCGGTATTCGACCTGACATTTGAATTCTGGGATTCGTGCAGGAAGGAAGGCTTCACCTTCAACGACGAGCCGCTCCTTGCTTACGCCATGCAGATGCTCTGTGGTAACCCCTATATTCACACGGTCCGGGGAACAGCCGACCTGTGGGCCTCGGATTGGACAGGTTGCTATCGAGATAAGCTGCCCGACGGGCAAAGCTGGTGGTTTGTCGATTACTTCACGGAAGAAAGGGTTCCAGTCAACCCGGCAATCGTTCACGCGATGCGAAGCAAACCGGCCCTCATTGCCCAGGGAGCAAATCATGGATGACCGGGTTTCTTGCCTCACGATCACGAGGAACCGATTGGATCTGCTGAAGAGGGCCGTTGGTTGCTTTCAGTCCCAATCGCATGCGAGTCGCGAACTCATCGTGGTCGATGACGGCGAGGATGCGACCCGGGAGTTCATCCAGGGCCTTCGTGACTCCCGCATTAGCTATTTCAGGCCGGTGCGCGAGGGCCTCACGCTTGGCGAGCTGAGAAACATGGCCCTATCACTGGCCACCGGGAACTATGTCATGCAGTGGGACGATGACGACTGGTATCACCCCGACAGGATCAAGGCCCAACTGGCAGCTTTGCTCGAAACAGGCTCGGAGATGTGCGTGCTCGAGCGGTGGACACTCGCCTGGCCGGAACGCGGGCTCTTCCAGTGGTCGAAGCGAAGGCCTTGGGAAGGGTCGATGCTGGCGCTCCGGTCGGGACTCCCCACGTACCCCCCGGCGAAAATCGGGGAAGATGCCGGCTTTTTCAGGCAGTGCGTGGACAAGGAAATGAGGATCTGCGCCCTCGATCGCCCGGACTTGTACATCTACGTCGTTCATGGGCGGAATACCTATGGCGATGACCATCTCGCCGGCGCAATATTCAACGAATCTACTCGCCGGATAGAGGGCGCCGAAGTCGAGCAGATCCTCAAAAACCTCGGATTGGCCGCGGTCGTTGACCCGCGCGCCACAGAACAGCCGCGACGCCCGGTCGCGGCTGCCGACCGGATGCGCCGGGCCTCCCCCTCTATCTGTGTTCTCATTCCCGTCCACAACCAGGCGAAATATCTGCTCAGGGCGGTTATGAGCGCCCTTTGGCAATTGCAGCCGCACGATGAGCTCATTGTTGTCGATGACGGCTCGACGGACATCGTCGATTTGGCCGGACTGCACCCATTCCTTGATCGTATTCTATGTAACCGTCCGGCGGAGCCGTGTGGCCGCCGTCCGCGGGGCCGAGAGTGCTACTGGGCGAGCGAACCGGCGGGATCGAGCCGGGGGGTGGGATTCAGCCGCTGGGATTGGGCGTGGAGTTCTTCGGCGCGAAGGTCTCCTTCCAGCCCCTGGGCGTGAGTTGCCAGATGTCCTTGTTCAGATGGCTGGGCAGCCGCCGGAGGATGTCGTGGAGGTACGCATAAGGTTCGACTCCCAGCCGCTTGCAAGTGATCATAAGCGAGAAGAGATTGGCCGCCTTCTCTCCTCCTGTCTCTTGGCCGACGTGCAGCCAGTTGCGTCGCCCCAGTACGACTCCTCTGAGAGCATGCTCGGTCGAGTTATTGTCCAACTCTGCTTGAGCGACCTCCAGGTATCGAGCCATCGCGGGCCATTGGTTCTGCGCATAGCTCAGCGCCCGGCCCAAGGGACTCTTGGGGAGCACATCCTTGCGCAGCGTGGCGATAAGCTGACCCACCTCCAGGAAGATCGGCTTGGCTTCGCGTTGCCGCAGTTCCAGTCGAGCTTCCAGACCTATGGCCTGCGCCTTGGCCCGGCTTTCGATTCGATAAAGCTTCTGGATGGCCGCCAACACCAAATCCACGGCCAGGGGCGCATCGGCTCGAGCCTCGAAGAGGCCTCGACGAATATGCGCCATGCAGGCGATGTGCCCTAACTCCAGTGCCTTCAACACCGGCCCATAGGAACTGCCCCCATCGGCTTGTACAAATCGAGCCGTCGTTCCTCGGAGGAACTCCTTGGGGCCTTTCTGGCTTTTGTCGGTTCGAAAATCAAAGACCACTTCCTCCCACGGCAGCCCGTAGGCCCACAGTCGTGCCGTCTCCATCTGGCCATCGGCTAATTGCATCCGCACCGGGGTCTCATCGGACTGCACCAACGGTTGGGAGAGGATGTAATCGGCCATGGCTTTGACGACCGGTTCGACCTGATCGCTGCACCACCCCGTCCAATCACAGAGCGTCTGCCGGGTGATCGGGATGCCTAATCGGTCAAAGGCTTGTTGCTGACGGTAGAGGGGCTGGTGCTCCACATACTTTTTGACCACCACATCAGCGATCACGCTCACATCGGCTTTGAGGCTGTTGTCCTGACGCGGCGCGCTGGTCACCCCCTCATGACACCGGGGGCAGGCCATCTGGGGATACACGTGGACATGCACCTCATATTGAACCGGCAGTTTGACCAGTTTCTCACAGGTGTCCTCCCCCACCTGAACCAGGGGCGGATGCTCCGGGCAACACGCGCAGAGGGCCAGGGCGGGATCGACGGGATGCTCGATCCGTCGACGCGGTAAGTGCGCCGGAAAACCTCCACGGCCGTGCGGACGAGCTTTGCGTTTCTTCTTCTCTTTGTCCCGGTCGGCGGGTTGATCGGCGGGCGGGCCGCTTTGATCGGCGGGCGGCGGATCCGCCTTCTGTTCTGGCTGCTCTTCCTCGGCTTGCGGCGGAGGATCCCCAGGGCGTTTGTCCTGGGCCAGCTCTTCCCGAGCCTCCGCCGCCCCTTGGGCAATCCGCGCCTCCAGTTCCTGGGGATCGATCTTCTCGGAGCGCGAACCAAAGAGGGCTCGTTTGTAGATGGCCACCGTGTGCTCCAGGTTGCGCCGAATACCTTCCAGCTCCTGGATCTGGTTTTGCAGGGCCTCGTTCTGGGCCTGGAAAGCATCCCTCTGAACTCGCAACGCCTGGTTGTCCGCTCGCAGCCGCCGGTTCTCCTCCGCCCACCTTTGTTCTCCAGAGGCGCTCATCGGCACAACCTTTGGCGAGCCTGGCCGCTCAGCGGATAAACATACACGGCTTTCTTGGGAACCTGGATCCGGTGTTGCCGATCCCCGCGGCTGCGTCCTTGGGTCAGCCCGACCTCGACCCAGTTGCTGGCCGCGTAAGCGCCCCCATGGAAGCGGCTCCGATCCACAAAGGTTTCTACCAGCTCCAGGCCATGCCCATATTTGGCCTGCCAATCTCGCGCCAGACGCCGACTCACCCGGCTCCAACCCCAACTGGCCAGCCCACCCACCTGCACCCACCAGGGAATGAGAAACCGGGTGTTGTTGGCCAGTCGATGCAGTCCGGCGGCACGCTCCTGATCGTTCCATCCGATCCACCGGTCCCGTGCCTCACAGCGCCAGGCGGCGGCCCCGAAAAGCCAGGCGGCCACCGGACGCTCCTGCTCGGTGAGCAGGAGGTACTTCAGGTTCTCGCCCACCGGGCTGCGGTAGCCCAGATAGTGCTCGGTTGCCAGCAACGTTTCGAAAACCGCGCGCCGGACCGGATCCCGGCTGACTTCGTGGAGGTGCAGTGATCCCAGTGTTCTGAGGTCTCCTTCCACCGGACTGGAATCGAGCGGCAAACACTCCAATCGCCGGTGCTTCATCCGGTTGGGACTTGGCCGCCGGCAAGGAGGCAGTTGGAGCCAGCCTCGCTCGTGGAGCTTGTTAAGAAAGCTGCGCGCCGCCATATCTGCCAACTGCCCGTTGGGGCGGATCCAGTTCCAATCCACGCACAACTCCCGCGATAGCCGATAGCGGCTCCAACTCGCGTTTTCTGCCACCCACTGCCGGATTTGTTCCAGCTCGCACGCCTGCCACGTGCGCCCCTGAACTTCGATCATTTCGCTCATCTGGGAACCAGAGAAGCACCGATCGGTTCCAGAGTCCAGCAAAAAAGCTATCTATTTTTGACCTCTCGCCGATACCACTTCCGCTCTTGGGTTTGCTTCAGGTCGATGCCTCCCAACAGCAGCAGGAGTTCCTCACGCCGGTAGCGCGCGCAGGCTCCTTCCTTTTGTGGCCACCGAAAAGTCCCTTGCTCCAGCCGCCGGGCGCATAACCAGTATCCGCCCTCTTCCCAGAAGAGAATTTTGATCCGGTCCCTCCGGCGATTACAAAAGACATACAAACTGCCATTCAGAGGGTCTTGGCCCAGGCTCTGGCGCACCAGCACGGCCAGGCCGTCATACGCTTTGCGCAGATCGGTGGGAGCCGTGGCCAGGAAGATTGCCGTCGTGGGCAATAGTCCGATCATCTCGCCTCCTCCAACAGCCTCAGCAATCGACGCAAGGAATCCGTGTCGAATTGCCGCGGGATCTTCAGTGAGCGTCCTGCGGCCCAGCTCAGGACGTAATCGCCACCCCAAACCTCACCGTCGATCTTTACCGGAACGAAATGCGGATTGGCTTGGGTTTGAGCCGGCGCCACAACGCTGGCTTGCTTGCGCTGTCGGCATCTCCAGCGCAGCAGGCTGGCGTAGCACAGTCCGTGCTTTCCGGCAAAGGCCAGCAGCGAAAGCCCGCTGCGCTCCTGCTCTCTGAGAATCTCAGCTCTTTCTTTGGGGGTACGGTGGCGCCGGGGAGACCGGCATTGAAAAGGTTGTCGTTTCACCCTGCCATCCTGCCACACCCGCCTCCTCCACCGTAAGACGGCTCGGCCGGACGGTTACTATTCTATGGTTGTCCAATCCAATGCCGAGGGGAGTTTCTCACAGCCGAAACCGGGGCATCCTGGCGTCACGCTCTGAATGGATTAAACCCCTTGACACAGACGATATTCTCGCCCCGTTCGCGCTCGATATCCTCAGACTCAATCCCATGCCGCCCCAGGTGAAGGTGGTAACCGGCGGCTGCCATCGCATGCACAATGGGCGCTATTATGATTACCTCTGTGCCAACGAGGAAACGCTCAACAACATCCACCGATACCTGCCCACGCTGCCGAGCGCCACTTTCATAAGGCGTGAGGCCCTTCTCGACGCCGGCCTGTTCGACGAGCGCATTGACCTTGAGGAAGACTGGGACATGTGGCTAAAGATTCATGAGCGGTGGGGCAAGCAAGCCTTTGCCATTGTGAACCAGCCGGTCTGTTACTACTGGATCGACGAAGAGGAGCGCAAACGCAAGGTCCGCAAAGGGACGGTTGAGGGAGTGCCCGTCAGAGACTATTTCCGCTCCCGGTACGGCGCCGACCCGCAATGAATCAGCCCTTCATTTGCCAACCTTTTGCATCAGCCAGCACAGCACAATCCATTGAAAGGCGCTCAGCCAGGCAATGGCAATCGCCGTCAGAGCCAAGCTCAACGGCGACCATGAGTGCCTGAAGACCTGCGGTCTATAAATCAACGTTAACGCGAAGCCAGACCAATGGCCCAGACAATAGCCGCAAGACACCAGTTCTCCCGCCCAACGACTCCGCTCTTTGACCCATTCCCGGCAGCGCCGGAACAACTTGGTTTCCGTTATCGTGAACGCAACCGACGCGTTAGCGAACGAGAGCCAGATTACCTCATTGGCCTGCATCGGCGCCTCCGAGTATGCACCGCTTCAGCAGCCACCACTGCACCGTGCCACAGGTCGTAGCATATACTTTTCTGTCCAACCGTTCGTGTTCATCGTATTAGGTTTCAATTTGTGTTGGATGCTAATTCTTCCTGCCTCTGTCCCCCCTTCACGGCCTGAGGCCGCTTACGACCCCTTGCGCAACCGCGCTGACAATGTTCGCCAGGTTCGTGGAGCTGGCATTCTCGTTTAATCCGGTGACATACGTGCCCGGGGCGTAAGCGTTCGTGGCGCCGACATACCCTGACCGGTTGATAAACTTCGTGAGCGCCGCATTCGAATCGAACAGGGCGTAGGCCCTCGCCCGAGTCGTTTCGGTTACGATTCCAGTCTTTGTGTTTGTCGATCGGGTCGTGGTTGAATGCATGTATGCGCAACCGCTTACCGCCAACTGCACCAGCAGAACGAATAATAGTCTTGTTCTCATGTCCTTAGGGTGATCCTCTCGTTCAACGCCGAGCCATCCTCCACGCACCTTTTGTCCGCGGACAGCGGTCCGCCGTTCCCTCGAATTTGAGGATATGAGATTCTTTCATGCCAGAAACTCTTTCGTTGGCTGCCCTATCCGGCCGCCAATTCTGTCTCGCTCATTCCCTTCCAACCCGCAATAGAGTAAACCGTTGATCATTCGTTTACCGCTGAAGCTCCTCCCGCCTGCATTCCTCCGCAGCCAAGGCGCGGCCTGCCAAACGAACCCGCCATCCTAAGGCTGTGGCCAGGAGGCCTGCGCGCCGCCCGGCAGCAGGCTCACACGACTGCCAGATTAACGCTCATTCATATCACCTACAATTAGCTTTTGATCTCGCAATTCCTGTGCAGTCGATGGTAAAATACACAGCGGGCTGCGGCGGACTGGCTTGCCCCGGGGTCTGCGGAACCTGTGGATTCCGCAAGGAAGGGAAGTTGGCCCGACGACAACGCCCCGGATTAGCGGAAACACCTTACCAGACGCCAGATGCGAATTGCGCTCGCCTCATCCGCCCAGCCTGAGAAGCGGAGACGGTCGGCGGGACGGAGCCATGCGGCGGCCAACTCCCAACGGAGCGGCAAAGTTGCGCGCAAGAGACAGAGTCGAAGATGCGAACCAGGACCTATTACTATCGGAACGGCCAAGCCCACAACCGGTTGGGCGAGGTGGCCGGGGAACTGCACGGGTTTTTCCGGGTTTGGCACTACAACGGCCAATTGGCCGAGGAGCAACGCTACCGTCGGGGGTTGATGCATGGGCTGTGCCGGCAATGGGATGAGCGGGGCAAGTTGCTCGGCTGCTTTCAAATGCTTCGCGGGACAGGCACGCAGCGGTATTGGCATGACAACGGAGCGCCCAGGATGGAGATCGAATCGCGGGCGGGCCGGTTTCACGGACGGGTTCGGATGTGGCTGCGAGACGGCACGCTGATTCTGGAAAGTTTCCACATCGACAACCGGCAGGTCAGCCGCGCGGCCTACCTCACGGCGGCGCGGGGCCATCCCGACTGGCCGCAATACACGGGGGAGCGGGCCGGCAGAGTAGCGCCCGACGGCGTCGTCCTGGAGCGCAAGCAGCAGGCGCTCCTGGTGCAATCCATTCTGGCCAACTCGCACGCCGAAGCCCGGCAATGGCTGGACGGCCAAGCGGGAGCAGCGGCCCGTTCCCTGGCGAAGTTTCGCACACCGGAGGCGGCGCGCCGGTTTGTCGAGCTATTGTACCGAGCGGGCTCGCCTTCGGTTGTCCTTGCCCCGGTTTATGCGGATAACAAAGGCAAGCTGTATGCGGACTGGATGGTGGTTGGCTCGCCGAAGGCTGCGGCCCCCCCGCGCCGCCTTGCGCAACATCTGCCAGGAGTTGTGCCTCAAGCGCCGCGGCGCGCTGCTGCCGGAGGAGGACATCGGCGAGAACCATCTGTTTCTCAGGCTGGCATAGCCGCGACCACCCGCCCCGACCCTCCAACGCTCTCGCAGAGGCGCAACCGGCCTCATTACGCCTCAAGCCGGCGCAGATCCGCTGCCCTCCTTCAGCCCACCCACTTGGCGATGCCACACGCAATAGCAGCCCTGTCCGCCCTGGCGCGAATCGCCCTTCGAGGGTATGGCTCAACTGCGCCTGTCAAGGTCGTGTCCCCCGCTTGCCCTTCGACCTCCACCTTGACCGTGCTCGTTGAGCCAAGGCGGAATTTGGCGATTAAGATTTCGCGCCGGGACTTCTGGCCAGAGGAATCCGGGAAATGAGCCAGAGGAGACTTCGTCCGCGCTACTCGCGCGCCAGACGCCGGTTCGCGGAGTTGCCCGCTTCATGTCGGCTCAACTCCAAGCCGATCCTTGGCGGCCTCGACCGTGAGCCGGCCATCCGCCCGCCCATTGGCCAGCAGGGCCTCGGCCACCGCGTCGCCGACCAGCTTCTCCACCGCGTCGTGAAACCCCTTGTTTTGTGTAGCAGCTACATCTTCAGCGGAGGCATCGGCGCTACAATTCTGATCGTGTAATTCGGTGGAAGACCTGCTGAACAACGACAGAAATATGAAACAGCAACGTCCATTAAGTCCATCAAGCGATTCACCCGCCGGATCGCTCATCGCCACAACCAAACCGAACGACAGCGCCAGGCAACCAGAACCTCCATTTCATGAACGCCAGTAACACTGATCTCACCCTTCGCGAGCGCGAGCGCCCGCGGCAACTCGACAACCTCGACTCCGCCGAGAAGGTCTTAAGCGCCAGTTTGCAGACGCACGAGTTTGAAGAACGGGCGGCCAGATTGGAAGCCGGCTTCGCTGACGCCCGCAAGCGCGAGTTGACTCAAATTAAAAGACACCGGGGAGCAGAATCTGAGTGGAGTCAAAAAGGGTCGTTGACTC
>JAJYHY010000229.1 GCA_021784555.1 bacterium | reverse complement strand
TTATCCGCCGGGCAGCCCCGCCGAGCCTTTGGAGGTTTCCAGGGCGCTGAACCTGGCGGAGCCTTTGGAGTGCGGCGCCGACCGCCGCTTTCGTTGTGCTTCCTCTCCTAAGCGCAGAGCGAGAACTCCTGGAAAACCGGAGGCCACGGATTCGGAAGGAGGTTGGTTGAGAGCAGTTGAACATTTGAGTTCTACGGCGAAATGGGTGCTATCGGGTGTGCAGCGCCAAAGGCAGGAGTTGGGAAATGTGCCGGATAAAATGGACCCTGAGCTTGCGCCGCACCTCTTCGGGCACTTCGGTCCAGTCCGCCTGGTTTTGGTCCGGCAGAATGATCTGTTTGATGCCGAAACGGGCGGCGGCCAGGACTTTTTCCTTAATCCCTCCTACGCGCATGACGCGTCCGCGCAGACTGATTTCGCCGGTCATCGCCACGTCGGAACGGACCCGGCGGCGGGAGAGCAGTGAGGCCAGAGCGGCCACAACGGTCACTCCGGCGCTGGGGCCGTCTTTGGGGGTGGCGCCGGCTGGCACATGGATGTGAATGTCATATTGGCCGTAATCTGAGAGGTCGATTCCCAGCGAAGTTGCCTGGCTGCGGAGATAGCTCAGCGCCGTTTGGGCGCTTTCCTTCATCACTTCGCCCAGGGAGCCGGTGAGCAGCAGATTGCCCTTGCCCGGCATGCGCGTCGCCTCAATGAACAGGATTTCCCCTCCGACGGGAGTCCAGCCCAGGCCGGTGGCGATGCCATGTTCCTTGATCGTCTCGGCGGTCTC
This sequence comes from bacterium, assembly GCA_021784555.1. Taxonomy (GTDB): domain Bacteria; phylum Verrucomicrobiota; class Verrucomicrobiia; order Limisphaerales; family UBA8199; genus JAJYHY01. The sequence continues at coordinate 13,035 of JAJYHY010000229.1, read as the reverse complement.
GTTGACGAAGCGCGCGGCGCCCAGGTAATGCCGGAGCGAGTCCGGGCCGAGCACCAACGGCCGGGGGGCGTGGCCGTTGCTCACCAACTGGCGGGTCGCCTTGCGGGTAAGCGCCGCAATCTCCCGTTCCAACTGCCGCACGCCCGCCTCGCGCGTGTAATCATGGATAAGAGACCGCAGGGCTGTATCCCGGAACCTGACCTCCTGCCTGGACAGGCCGTGTTCCTCCAACTGGCGGGGGACGAGGTGGCGCTTGGCTATCTGGAGCTTCTCGGATTCGGTATAGCTGGGCAGCTCGATGACTTCGAGCCGGTCGCGAAGGGCGGGATGCACCGGGTCCAGCCAGTTGGCGGTGGTGATGAACAGGACTCGAGAGAGATCGAAAGGCAAATCGAGGTAGTGATCGGTAAACGTGTAATTCTGGGCCGGGTCGAGGACCTCCAGCAACGCCGAGGCGGGGTCGCCCCGGAAATCAGCGCCGACTTTGTCCAGCTCATCCAGCAAGATGACCGGGTTGCGGCTGCCGACCCGGCGCAGACATTGGATAATGCGTCCGGGAAGCGCGCCCACATAGGTGCGCCGATGGCCCCGAATCTCGGCCTCGTCCCGCATGCCGCCCAACGCAATGCGGGCGAATTTCCGTCCCAGCGCCTCGGCCACGCTGCGTCCGAGGGAGGTTTTTCCCACGCCGGGTGGGCCCACCAGGCAAAGGATAGGGCCTTTGATCTGCTTCCGGCGCTTGATGACGGCCAGAAACTCCAACAAGCGGTCCTTGACCTTCGTCAGGCCAAAATGCTGGGTGTTGAGGATCAACTCCGCTTCGGCCAAGTCGATCTTGTCCTCGGTTTCACTCAGCCACGGGAGATTCAGGATCCAATCCAAGTAATGGCGGGAGACCGCATACTCCGCGGCGGCGGGAGGGGTCTGCTGCAGCCGTTCCAATTCCTGGGAGGCGACCTGCCGAGCTTCCTCCGGCATCGGCCTCTGCTCGATTTTCTCACGCAAGGCGCGCGCTTCGCCGGCGTTGGGGTCGGACTCGCCCAGTTCGCGCTGGATGGCGCGCATCTGTTCGCGCAGGAAGAAATCGCGCTGGGTCTTGGAGATGGACGTGGCAACCTCGGTCTGGATCTTGGAACTGAGCGTCAGCACCTGCTGTTCGCGGTTGAGCATCGGCAGCAAGCGGGTGAGGCGCTCCTTTACCGACAGAGTTTCAAGCAGAGTTTGGCGCTCGGAGAGCTCGAGATTCAAGTTTACCGCGACCAAGTCTGTAAACTGGCCGGGGTCCTCGGTGTTGAGGGCGGCAATCTTGACCTGGTCAGAGAGAGCGGGGGAGAGCTTGGTAATTTCCTGAAACTGCGCCTGGGCATTGCGCATCATCGCCATGAGCTCGACCGAGTCCTCCTTGACATCCTTGAGCAGGTCGAAGTGAGCGGTGAGGTACGGCTGAGTGCCTTTGTACTTGGTGATGCGGATGCGCCAGAGACCCTCGACCAGCACCCGGACGGTGTTGTCCGGGAATTTCAACATCTTCTTGACCAGCGCCGCGCAGCCGACTTCATGCATCTCGTGCGGCAGGGGATTGTCGGCCTGGGCGTTCCGTTGCAAGGCCACGCCGAGCAATCGATCCCCGGCCACCACGTCGTCGATGAGCTTTATGCTCTGCGACGTCTCAACCAGGAGCGGCGCCTCCAGACCGGGAAAAATCACGATGTCCGAAAGCCCCAGAATCGGTAGTAGTTCAGGCAGGGACCTGGAAGAAACACTCACGGGCGCTTCTGAAGGTTCAGAAGCTCCAAGGATACTGACAAGTTCACTGGTTTCGGGCATCATCACGATAGCGCCATCTGTCAATTAGATGCCGCCTACCCGCAAAAGTTCACGCAAGAGAGGAATCCCCCTCGGCGATGGGCACCTTTGTGCATCGAGGCGTGCGTTGCGCCTGAGGCACATCGATGCGCAGAAACCCATTCAGATAGGCCGCTTTGGCCGAGCCAAGATCATAGCCTGGCGGCAGTTCCAACTCGCTCTCAAATGGGCCGTAATTGATCTCCATCGCCAGGAAATTGCATTTGGCAGCGCGGCAGCCGTCCGGTCGGCTCCCGCTAATGCGCAAGCGGTTGCCTTCCACGGTGATCTCCAAATGGTCGCTGCGCATGCCCGCCAGCTCCACCTTGACCACCAAGCCGCTGTCGGTCTCGTACACGTCGGTGTTCGGCACCCAATGGGCCTTGGCCGCCCCATCACGCACGCTCCCGACCGAACGTGTCACAAAATGCACCGACGAACTCACTTTGCACATGGCCATTTCATCAAAAAAACACTCTCTCAAGCACAGTCCTCTCCCACGCGCGCCTCACTTCATCTTCACCACAACTTCCGGACGCGCCCCTTTGCGGGCATGGAACACGATCGAAGTCCGCGGCCCCGGCTCGGAATGCCCGGAGCATCCGCAATGTGTGTTCCGCTGGAAACTGAATTTGCGTCTGCCAAATGTGCCCCGCACTAGCAACCCCGCGGCGGCGGCAACTATGACCAAAGACGCCCACTGCTGCCAATCCATGCTCCAACAATAACCCCAAAACGGCGGCCTGCAACCATTCATTGCAATCAATTCCGACACGGATTTTGGCCAGGATGAAGGCAAAAAACGGCAAGCAGGTGCAGCCCTGCGAGCCCCACGCGCGTGTGAAATGCGTGGCCTAATGGTTCCCACAAGCCGGGCGGATACTATTCGTCGCGGCGGAATTGGAAGTGGCGTCGGAGACGAATCCCCGTACAATGAATCCGCCGTGTTGGGACCTCCATAACGCCACCCCCTGGAAGGATAGGCCTGCCGTGATCTCAACAAGCGCATTTGAAACAACCGAATACGAATACGAATAAGAGTACTGAGACAATATGAGTTCAATCGCACAACTGCTCGGCGACAAGGCCGAGTTCCTCATCAATTTCAAAAACCCCAAGATCTCCAAAGAACGGCTCCATCTGCCCGGTCCGGACGTTGTTGACCGCCTCTACGCTATCTCCGATCGCAACAACCGGGTCCTGTGCAACCTGCAGCGCCTCGTCAGTCACGGGCGTTTGGGCGGCACGGGCTATCTCTCCATCCTGCCCGTTGACCAGGGCATCGAGCATTCGGGCGGGGCGAGTTTCGCCAAGAATCCCGATTACTTCGACGCGGAGAATATTGTCAAATTGGCCGTTGAAGGCGGGTGCAACGCGGTGGCCTCGACCTTCGGCGTTCTCGGGGCGGTGGCCCGCAGATACGCGCCCAAGATCCCGTTCATTGTCAAGCTCAACCACAACGAGCTTATGACCTATCCGAACAAGTTCGACCAGATCCTCTTCGGTACGGTGAAACAAGCGCTGGATATGGGCGCCGCGGCGGTTGGGGCCACCATCTACTTCGGCTCGGAACAGAGCGACCGTCAGATTGTGGAAATCGCCCAGGCCTTTGCGCTGGCGCACGAGATGGGCCTGGCGACGGTGCTCTGGTGTTACCTGCGAAACAGCGCCTTCAAAAAAGACAAGGACTACCACGTCTCGGCCGACCTGACCGGCCAGGCCAATCACCTGGGCGTCACCATCCAGGCCGACATTATCAAGCAGAAGCTCCCCGAGAACAATGGCGGCTTCAAAGCCATGAACCAGGGCGCCCCCTACGGCAAATACGACGAGCGCATCTACACCGAGCTGTGCGGCGACCACCCGATCGACCTGTGCCGCTACCAGGTCGCCAACTGCTATATGGGCCGCGCCGGTTTGATCAACAGCGGTGGCGCCTCCAAAGGCAGCGGTGACCTCCAGGAAGCCGTCCTCACCGCCGTCATCAACAAGCGCGCCGGAGGAATGGGCCTGATTTCGGGGCGAAAGGCCTTCCAGCGCGCAATGAAAGAAGGCATCCAACTGCTCAACGCGGTGCAGGACGTGTATCTGAGCAAAGACGTAACCATCGCGTAGCGCGCCGGCGCAGAGGGCCTCGGAATACACCGGCAACGGGAGGAAACCACGGAATAAACCGAATACACGGAAGAAAGGCATGGCAAGGGCGGTAAATCGCCGGAGTCCGGAGCCCACGCCATGAGCCAACGGCCAAGCGCCTCTTTCCGTGTGCTCCGTGTGTTCCGTGGTTTGCTCCGTTCGCCTCGACAATCGCCGCTCCTTTGCTAGGTTGATGGCTGTGAGTTTCGCCCGTGAATTTCGTTCCTTGCCGCTTGAGGCCCTGCTCAAGCGGTCATTGGGAACTCCCAGTGCGGCGGTTTGCGAAAGCCTGGCAAGACCAGCCCTTTCGCTCCACGACTTCGCCCGCTTGGTGTCGCCCGCCGCCGGCGAATCGCTGGAAATGATTGCCCGGCGTTCACACCATTTGACCCAGCAACGGTTCGGCAAGGTGATTCGCTTCTTTGCGCCGCTCTACCTCTCCAACGAGTGCATCAACAATTGCAGTTACTGCGGCTTTTCGCGCGACAACCCCATCCTGCGCGTCACGCTGGCCGTCGAGGATGTCCGTCGTGAGACCAAGGCCCTGGTCCAGCAGGGATTCCGCAACATCCTGCTGGTAGCGGGAGAACATCCCAAGTTCGTCTCCAACCGCTATCTCGCCGAATGCACCAGGGCGCTGCACGAGGCGGTGCCGGGTGTTTCATTGGAAGTCGGCCCGATGGAGACCGACGATTACCGGCCCATCGTCGAAGCCGGGGCGGAGGGTTTGGTGGTCTATCAGGAGACCTACGACCGCCAGGTCTATCCCAAGCTGCACACCGCCGGGCCGAAGCGCAACTTCGAGTGGCGGATGGAAACCCCGGAGCGGGCTTATGCCGCGGGCTTTCGGCGGATTGGCGTTGGCGCGCTCTACGGGTTGGCCGATTGGCGGTTCGAGGCCCTGAGCTTGGCGGCCCACGTGGATTACCTGCTCCGGAATTGCTGGAAGGCCCAATTCACGATTTCGTTCCCCCGCCTGCGCCCGTGCGCCGGTGAATTCCAGCCGCTGACTCACCTGAGCAACCGGGAACTGGTCCAATTGATCTGCGCTTTCCGGGTGATGTTTCCCGATGTTGGCCTGGTGCTTTCGACTCGCGAACCGCCGGAGTTGCGGGATAGACTGATTCCGCTGGGCATCACGCTCATCAGCGCCGGCAGCCACACCGAGCCGGGCGGTTACACCGGCGCGGGCGCAGACAAGCTCCACCAGACAAAGCGCGGGAGGATCGTGCCGGTTGAAAACGCGCAAACTGCGGCTCTGGCCGGAAGAGCGCAGGCGACCGAGCAATTCAACATCGCCGACGCCAGATCGCCCCGGGAGGTCGCCGAACGGGTACGCCGTCTGGGATACGAACCGGTTTGGAAAGATTGGGATAGCGCACTGGCAGTCTAAATGGATTTTTGATTTGCGATTTTTGATTTGCGTTTGGCACCCGACGACGGTCCGCGTCTCCACTGGCAAATCGCAAATCTAGAATCGGCAATCCAGTCCTTGAGCGGCGAGACGCGTTGTGAGCAGGTCAGGAGAAAATCATAGGGGTGACCCGGTTGTGGTCGCCAACGGCCAGGAAGTCCGGGCTGAACTGCCGTGCTCGATTGAGCGGTTCCTCCTGGCCCAGCACCTCCTTCCCAGGAGCGTTGTGGTCGAGCACAACGGGCTGGCCGTAGCGCCGTCGGAGTTTTCGAGGCGGCAAGTTCAGGCCGGTGACCGGCTGGAGATTATCAAAATCGTGGCGGGCGGCTGAGTGGAGGCCGGCCCTGTTTGAGGATTCCACCGGATCTGCACTGCGAGTGGCCACTAAACGCCGCAAGGACGGTAATCAGGTGGTAAGGCGCCGTTTAAGGCGGGCTTCCTCGGCTGCGACCCAGCGCTTGTGCGCTCGGTCAACCATGCGCCTCAAGGTGTCGGGGGAGAGGTTGGGAAATTGTTGCTGGACCTTGTCCAGACGGGCATTATAATCATCAAGGAGTGGCTGGGCGCCTTCGCGGTTCGCCTGGATGTATGTATGCGTCCCAGGCCTTGACCAGGCCCTCAAGCTCGGGGTTCATCAGGGAACACCTCAGCCAGAAGTTTATCGGCTTCAGCTGCGTCCATCGGCTCGTAAAGGTACCGCCAGGAATCCTCGAGCTGGTGGATTTTGCTCGCATTCGTGCCGTCACTTCTTTTTCGGCAGCGCCGCGGGATGAATGATGCTGGCCGGGGCGGCGCCGGTCGTGGGAGCCGCGTTGGTCTCGGAGGGCTTCATGAGCTTGTATTTGATGAGAATAGGCCGGAAATTGGGATGCGTCCTTCCATAGGCGGTGAACTGCTTGATAATCTCAGCCAAGGCGGGCGCGCCGGTCTTGGTGTACGCCGCCACCAGGCTCTCCGCCTCCGGGCGAATGACAGCCAGATCGGTTCGGCTGTATTTGACCTGTCGCAGAAGAAAGAGGTTGAGAGCACCGCTGATGACAATCACCAGGACCAAGGCGGAGATAACGGCCTGTTGCAGACGGTCAAGCTGCCGCCGCAGGTCTGCCAACTCGGAGTGCTCGGTGGGGTGGATATCGGATTCGTTCATAAACGATCTCATTTGGAGGCGGCTCGCGGGTGGTTCGACGCTTGGGTGGAGTCCGGCATCTGAATGCCGAAAGAGGAGAGAACGGGCCGCATGTCGGAGTTGGTTTTGCTATAGGCGATGGCCTCTCTGAGGAGGGCGCCCGTGGCGGCCTGGTTGTTCCGAACAGCCGCAATCTGGCTTTGATAGCCGCGAAGCTGGGTGGCGTTGTGGATATAGGCCCAGCACAGTACAAGCGAAATGATGGCGCTGAGGGCCAGCACGGCCAGCAGAATCGCGGTCAGAGGATTACTTTTCATATCACGGCCCTCACTTTAATAAGGCCGCCGATCGAATGTCCACCGCCTTTTTTGATCTTCTCCCGCGAGAGGCCCTTGGGCATCTTGAGGCGTTATGTACCGACAGAAGAAGGTCGTGGTGGTGATGCCGGCGTACAACGCGGCCAGGACCCTCCGCCAGACCTACCAGGAAGTGCGCGAGCAGGAAATGGTGGACGAGGTCATCCTGGTCGATGACGCCAGCCAGGATGCCACGGTTTCCATTGCCAGAAACTTGGAAGGGGTGCGGGTGTATATGCATGACATCAACAAGGGTTACGGAGCTAATCAAAAGACCTGTTACGGGCTGGCCTTGGAGGCCGGCGCGGACATCGTCATCATGATCCATCCGGATTACCAATACACCCCCAAGCTGATTCCAGCGATGGTCTCCATCATCGCCAACGGCCTTCATCCCTGCGTGCTCGGCAGCCGCATTCTCGGTGGGTATGCCCTCAAAGGCGGCATGCCACTTTGGAAATACGTTTCAAACCGGCTGCTCACGCTCGCCGAGAACCTCCTTCTCGGCGCCAAACTCTCCGAGTATCACACCGGCTATCGCGCCTTCTCCAGGGAGATTCTCCAGCAGTTGAAACTCGAGCGGAATTCCGACGATTTCGTGTTCGACAATCAGATGCTCGCCCAGGTGCTCTGGCACGGATTCACCATCGCCGAGGTCAGTTGCCCGACCAGCTACTTTCCGGAAGCCTCCTCCATCAACCTGCGCCGCAGCATCCGCTACGGCTTAGCCTGCCTGTGGACGGCCTGTCAATTCCGCCTTGCAAAGATGGGATGGATGAATTCCAAGCTGTTTGCCCGATCCGATTAGAAGCATGCCCAATGCTGCGCGATTGAACCATCACTCACCTCCTCGACGGCCCTCCTGGCCGTCCGGCTCGTCAAGCGGCTTGAGGCTGCGCGGCGCGAACCAGCCTGAGCGCCAGCCGCGATTTCTTCCGGTTTGCCGCGGCGCGGTGCATGACGCCAGTCTTGGCGGCCTTGTCGATGGCCGAAGTCATCTTCTGAAAGGCTTTGCCCGCGTCTTCCTTCTTTCCGTTGGCCAGAAGCTCGAGGTAACCCCGCTCCAGGGTTCGCAGACGCGACTTCACGGCACGGTTGTGAGAGAGCTTGCGGGCGCTGTTGCGCATCCGGCGTTCGGCTGATTTGGTATTCGGCATAATCTAAAATCTGCTAATCAATTCAGGAGGGCGAACCATACCGCATCGATGGCCGATGTCAATGCGGAAGGAGGGGCGAGCACCAATCCGGCGCGTGACAGAATTCTTCCTTTCCTTGGTGTAGAAAAGCACTGCCACTACTGCAACAGCAAGGAAATCGTGAAACGTGAGTCCTCTCTCCCAAGCTCCGTCCTGCCATGGGCGCCTCACGTTTCACATTTTACGTTTCACGCCACTAGGCCCGTTTGATTGTCACCTTGCGGAGACGGGCGGCGAAATCGTCAATCTCGGAAACCTTTTCGAAGCCGACGTTGAATACATCCACGCAGCCGAGATCAACCACGTATCGGGCGGAGGCGTCCCGCCGCTCGGCATTGTGGCGGAGGCGGCCTTCGCCGATAAGCTTCATCCCGACGACGCCCTTGCCGGCATGATGAATCTTCCGCAGAACAGGGGCCACCTTGTCAGGCTGGCCGTCCATGCTCATACCATAAGGATTGATGCGGGCATGCACCGAATCGACCCATGCTTCATTGGCGGCCGCTTCGAGGGCGCCGATGCTGTGGCAGGAAACGCCATGGGCCCGGATGACCCCTTTCTGCTTGAGCTTCTCCATGATGTCCATCTGCTTGCGGAGGTGCTCTGGCCAATCGGGAGACTCCACGCAGTGCAGCAACACCAAGTCAAGGTAATCGGTGCCGATCTCCCTGAGGAAACGCGCTATGACAACGTCGGCGTCCGGGCGATCACGGTCGGGGATGCCGCCGGGGCGAAACCATATCTTTGTAAAAATGTTGAAACTGTCGCGGGGGACCCCTTTCAAGGCCGGCAGGAGATAGGGATGCGTCCCGTAGAGGTCGGCCATGTCGAAATCGCGAATCCCGCGTTCGTAACCGCCGCGGAGCAAGGCATAGAACTTCTCCTTCCCCATGCGCGTCTGGTCGGATTGGCGATTGCCGCCGCGCATTCCGGTGCCTTGGCAGAGCCGGCTCACTTTCAAGCCGGTTCTTCCAAGCGGCACCCTTTCGTAGGGATCGCAAAAGACAGGCTTTGATTCCGAGGCGGGAACAACATTCGTTCCGAGCATCACCGCCCCCACGCCGAGGGCGGATCGTTTCAGGAATTCGCGGCGTTTGATTTTCATAAGCAGAGATCGGGAACCGGCTTCTTTGTTCAATGAACTAATGATGTTCATACACTAAAGCACTGTTTCCACGTCCGCGCAAGTCGTCTATGACACCGCCGACGAACAGCCAGCATCCAACATCGAACGTCGGACGTGCGCCATCGAGGGGTTAACGGCCAACGGGGAGGGGGAGTGTATGTACCCTCCTGGAGCCGTCACAACGCAACAAATGTTGATAAGAGAGGGACGCCGGGCGAGGGCAATTCTACCTGGCCAAATCCGCCAACCGCCGCCTCAGAGTCCGAATACGTGCCACCAAGACCGCTCCCTCCTCGGTCCCCCAGGCCAGCAGCTTGCCATCCGGGCTGAAGGCCCGCACCCCATTGAAAGCGCCCCACCGCGTCGTGGTCGGAATCGCCGCTGTGCGGCATTATCCGGACTTCGGCGTGATGCTCCGGAACGAGAGCGCCGGAGGACGACTCCCTGCCGGTCAAAGAACGACCAGGCACACATCTGTTCGCCGAAACCCATTGGAGCGTGGTGCTCCGCGCGCGGGACAAGTCCTCGGGTGCTCTCGAGGCCCTTTGTGGGAACTACCGTGAGCCACTCATCGCTTGGTTGCGCGCCCGCGGCTATGCCGAACGGGATCGGGAGGACCTCGTGCATGATTTCTTGGGGCACATTCTGACGAGCGACTTTCCTAAGAACGTTGCGCAGCCCAAAGGCAAGTTCAGGACATTCCTGCTGAAACCATTTCAGAATTTCCTCTCAGACAAGCGCGATCGCAGCGCGGCGGCAAAGCGCGGCGGCGGCGCGATTATCAGCTCGTTAGATGAAAGCGTCCAAAAAGGGCATCCGCGCGGGGAGCCTGCCAGCGACGTCGCGCCACCCGACGTCGAATACGACCGGGCTTGGGCACGCGCCACAGTGGACAACGCTCTCCGGCGGCTTGAGGAAGCACGCGCCCATCAAGGCCGGCAAACGCTCTACTCGGCGCTTGAGCCCGTCCTCTTCGCCGATGACACCGCTCCGACGTATCGGGAGATAGCCTCGGCTCTGGGCATGTCAGAAGGCGCCGTCAAGACAGCCGTTTGCCGCCTTCGTGAGCGATTGAAGGGACTGATTTGCGACGAAGTCCAGCAGACCGCCGCCACAAAGGAGGATTTGAAGGACGAGCTCCACTACCTCATCCAACTGTTCGCCGGGTAGCGGCGCGCGTGACCTTTGCGCCAAAATTCCTTTTATGCGTTTGGATGGATCAACATGCTGATATTGCGAAATGCGCCCTTTGCGGCGCCATCTTGCCGCCCGATTCGCGGCTAGGGTGCTGCACCCGGTGTGCTCTGGAACAGGCGCTTCAGGCTGATGCGAAGGATTCTGCCACCCAGGCACTAGTGCTTCACGACATTCCTGCCCCGGAGACCGGATAGGGGCGGTCGGCGACTATGAAATCGTCGAGGAAATCGCCCGCGGCGGCATGGGCGTCGTCTATCGGGCAAGAGAGCCGGGTTCAAAGCGGATTGTGGCGTTAAAGTTGCTAATCGGCGGACCTTACGCCAGTGCGGACTTCAGACGGCGTTTCAAGCATGAAGCCGAAACCTTGGCCAGCCTTCAGCACCGGCATATTGTCCCGATTCCAGAACTCCTGACATAGTTGTCAAACCAGATGTCCGCTTTTTTTCGTTTGGCCGCTTCCTGACACCTCCTGAATCGAGTAGCGCAGGCGCAAGCGCGAGCCTGGGAATAGGGTATTGGTCCGATTGAGTTGCTCACACAGCGCCGCAATTGCCCGTGTGCGATGAGGTGAGCTTTGCGGCGCCAGGGTCACGCGCAACTCGCTTTGGGTGACTTCCAGATCCGCCGCACTGGCCATCGCTGATTGGAGGAGGGTTCGACCTTCATCGCCCGCCCTCCGGTAGTATGGGGTGACCCACCGAAGCAAGTCGCTCTCGGCCTGATAGGCCACGATCTTGAGCACATTGGTCAGGTGCTTTCGCTCCGGGGCCAGCTTCACGACGGGTTCTTCGGTAAGGCTTTGGATCGGCACGCGCCGGGGCACGGCGGCGCGTCGTTTCTGCAGTTGCTGCACGCGCTGCCACGCACCGCGGATCTGTTGGCCGAGCTTGCCCTGGGCGATCTTAAACCCGCGCATGGTGCGACGCCGTTGCTCCAGATTGTTGAACGCCTCCACACCGTATTGGGCTTCGAGCCGATCCAGTTGGGCCTGTGCCTGGCGCAGTTGGGTGTCCGCAGCCGCCCAAGCCGGGTTGGGGACTTCGCGCTTGGGATCGTCGGGCACCGCCGCGTATTCGACCAGCGCGTCCAGCGCGTATTCCTGGCGCAGATATAGTCGGGTAAGAGGATGGCCTTGCGGCCACCCTCTCCCCTTGGAACCGTACGGGAACCTTTCGGTTCATACGGCTCGAGCCGCGACGAAGCCCTGCGCGAGCAGGACCAGCCAGTCACGACGGTTTAATCCCTGCTTCCTGGCGATGGATGCCGAACTTTTTGAAGAACGCCCGGTCTTCAAAGTATTCGTACCAGTCCGGGTCAAACGGATTGGCTTCCGCTTGAACCTTCACAAGGCGTCGAACCGGGATTGCCGTGGTGCGGACGAGCCGACGCCAGAGGGTTTCTCCCGAATTGGAACGTTTTCCAGTATCGACGGCAAACACCCAGGTGGCAGAACCGATGGAATGAAAGTACCGAGCTTTCACCCATTGAGCGCCCTTGTTGGGATGTCGTCGCCTTGCCCATTGCCATAGTGCGCGCCAAACCTCATGGTCCACCTGCTCGAAGGTCGCTTTGGCCGATACGTGCCGGTGATAGTTGGCCCAGCCCCGAATGACGGGGTTAAGGACTTCAATCAACGCGGCCTGGCTAGCGGTCGAATTGGCCTTGATGAGCGCACGAACTTTTTCCAGGAACGCGTGCGTGTTCTTCTTGGATGGTTGCACGAGCAACTTACCTTTGAAGGCACGAAGGTGTTGTCCCAGAAAGTCGAACCCCTGGCTGATATGCGTGATGCGGGTCTTCTCAGGTGAGAGTCGAAGGCCGCGGTCGTTCAGGAACTGCTCGACCAATGGCCAAACTTCATTTGCCAATTGTTCCTTGGTGTTCCCTGTGATGCTGAAGTCATCGGCATATCGCACCAGATTGATCTTGGGATGGGCCCGCACTCCATCGACCTGCTTCCGAGGGAAGTGTTGTTCCAGGAGTGTGTCCAGACCATCCAAGGTCATGTTCGCCAGGGCGGGCGAAGCAATTCCCCCTTGCGGCGTGCCCGCTTCGGTGGGGAACCAGGTTCCGCCTTCCAGGTAACCGGCTTTCAGCCATTTGCGGAGCACTTCCGCGTCCATCGGGATGTGGTCGTGCATCCAGGGATGGCTGATTTCATCGAAACAGCTTTTGATGTCGCCCTCTAAAATCCACTCCGGGGCGTGGGCCTTGCTCAGTATTTTGAAACACTGTTCAATGGCGTCGGCCGTGGAGCGTTCGAGTCGGAAGCCATAGGAATGACGGTCGCCCAGGGTTTCCGCAATCGGTTCCAGCCCTTGCAGGTGCAGTGCCTGCTGGGCGCGGTCGATCATGGAAGGGATACCGAGCGCACGCCTTTTTCCATTGGCCTTCGGGATATAAACCCGCCGCAGGGGCAGCGGTCGATACCCCCGGCGTCGCAGCGAATCGATGGCTTTGAGTTTGGCCGCCGGGGTCAACCACTTAACGTGGTCCACGCCAGCGGTGCGCTTGCCTTGATTTTCCGTCACTCGTTTCACCGCCAAGGCTTTGCCGCTAAACGAGTGGGTCAGCAACCGTTGCAAGGCTTTGACCTTGCCCCAGCGGCCTTCCCGTGTGGCCTTCCCGATACGGGCTTG